>JADGDY010000014.1:0-34196 GCA_016744655.1 Bacteroidales bacterium
CCGGACGAGCTGTGCTTGAGTTTAGCGAGCAAAACTTCTTTCATATAGAAAAACCCATCGATATTCCAGCAGGGCACTATATTGTTCAATTGAGGAGTGGAGATTTAGTGGTGAATAAGAAAATATTGATTAGATAGTCTTTGTTTTAGGCATAAAACCCTTACTTTAGCAGCGTAAAACCACATCCTATGAAACGATTACTGCTATTTTCTTTTTTAATCTCTTCTTTTTTTAGCTTTTCTCAATCTGAAATCTGGGGAATCAGACTTAATACAGATGATGAAAAAGGTGGCTATTTATACAGCCTTGATAGTGCAAGTAATAGAATTGTTATAGAGCATTATTTGACCAATGAAAAAGAGCTTACTGTAAAATCTGAAATATTTTATGATTCCATAATGAAGTGCCTATTTGGCATTGCAAACCAGGTTATGTATAAATATGATTTAGTGCATAGAACTATAGAATCTCAAATTATTGAAGAAGAAGTAATTGGTTCTTTCGTTAAGGCTTCAAATGGATATTTGTATATATTAGAGCGAAATGGTATTCTAAAAGTTAATCCAAATGATTTGAGTGTAGAAAATATTGGGCCGATGTTTGGTCAGTTTGTTTTACCAGATTCAACTGTATTATTTCAATCAGAAATAGGGCAGTCTTATGGTTTATGCAAAGCCACAGATAATAATCTAGTTTTTTCTAATTACATAGAAGATAATACTTATTATTGGGATCATTGTTTTATTTATTCCTTAAATACAAGTACTGATAGCATTGAAATGGTATATCGAACAGCTACTTTCCCAGAGAGGGAAAACCTAATCCCAAAAGGTAAGTTTCATCAATATAATGATCTTCTTTATTCTCTATTTTCAATGAATGACGAAATATCACTTTATTCATTTAACCCTCACACTAATGCATTTGACTCAGTTCGATATCTTAATGAGATTGCACAAAATGAAACTGAATTACCAAATACAATCTCAGCTGATGGAATATTTTATGGGAAATCTAGAGAAGTAAATACAACCAATAATAAATTATTTCAATATAATATCAATAACCAACAATTTCAATTCTTGACTGATATAAATGATGATAATTTACCTAGAGGTACTATGATTACTGATTCTCAAAATGACTTGTACATGATATTAGACTATTTTTCAGATTCTGCAGCTTGGAGTACATTCTATAAATACAATACTGCAACAAATCAACTCGACTCTCTATTTAGAATTAATAGTCGATACTGGTACAGTCTGCCACATTATGAAGATATTGGCCCTGTTAACACATTTAATGATGGACTTATATCGTTTATGGATTCCGAAAGCCACCCTGAAAATTTTGTTGTTTTTTATAATGTTGAACTAAAAAGGTTAGATACTATTGCAAGCCTTCCATTCAATATGAATTATACTGATTCACTTTACATGCCCTATATGTATTGTGAAACTGGGGAAGGGAATATATTGTTCTATAATACGCGAATGGATGTTATATCTGACAGCTCTGCTCGCTTCTATGCTAACCTTAAAGAATTTGATCCTCAGACTAAGATTCTAACAAAAAAACCGGAGTTTGAGATTCCTGATGATGCTGGTTCTGCTAAAATGGTACATATGAAAGATGAATTGTTTTTTTTGTCAATTCTTAGTGATGATATCATCATTTACGATGCCAGTACCAATGAATATGAAACAATAGATTTGCCTTTCCATAATTATGGAACTTGGGTAAAAGAGAGTGAAAACAGCTTGATCTTTACCAATGAAAATGGTATTTATAGGTATGAATTAGGAAATACAAACTTAGAAATGGTTTATGAACCAGGTGTTGATACTGTAATAATGAAAACTGCTTTGTATATGGAGAATAAAATTCTGATTCATAATATATTAGGAGAGGAATTATTATGTCTTGACTTATTATCAAATGAAATAAACCCTATTTTTTCATTTGATAATATAACTGAAGACATTAATGACCTCATAGTTCTAAATCTATTTACAAGTCAAGAATATATCTATATGATTGTAAATGGGTCTATTGGGGGTATATTATATCGATTTAACCCTGAGACAAATGAGCTCACCTTAATCCCTAGTGATCTAATATCAAAATATAAAGATATGAAGTTTGTTGAAAACCTAACAAAAGATGGACTCTATATTACAGGTATCGATGAAAGCAATCAAATGGAAGGTATAGTACTAATGATCTTAATGAATAATAGCGATGGTGTAGAGATAGTTGAGTTCTTTAATGATTCGCAAAACTACAATAACATTCAAGTAGGTCAAGATATTAACCATTTGCCTTTAATACAAGTCAAGAGAAAACCTATACATAGATGGATTGGTACATTGAATAATGATTGGTATGAGACTGAAAATTGGTCTAATGGAGTCTTGCCGACCGATAGCAGTTCTGTTAATATAATGAGCGATGTCCCTTTTTATCCGAATATTGATACCAATATTAAAATGAAAAATCTGTTTATTTATAATGAAGCAGAAATGATTCTGGAAGCAAATGCACAAATTCAAATTTCAGGTGACTTTAAAAATAATGGTCATTTAAAAATGCTGGCCAATAATGATCAAAGAAGCTCACTAATTATAGATGGAAAATTTGTGCAAATTGGAATGCAAAAATATGTTTTCTGTGCTGATTCAATAAAAGGTAAAACCCTTGCTAACCCGATGAAAGCAGTAGAAAAATACGTGCAGCCTTTTTATTCTGAGGCTGGTTTTAATGAAAATACTTTTGTGTTTAGTGATATACATTTTTACCCTCATTATAGCGAAACTTGTCAAGCTTTACAATATACTTGTCAGGATACTACACTAGAATTTAAAGGGAACTTTAACCATGGTGTTCAAAGCTTACAAATTCCTTGGTTATCTGATGAGAATCTATATCCATTATCCAACCCCTACCCGAGTTCTTTCAACTGGAACAACACTCAAACTACTTTTTTAACTCATCAAGCATGTTATTTCTATAATCAAGAGGAAAATACTTTTACTGCAACTGTTGATGGCATTGGCAACCATCCTCCAATTATTCGTCCATTAGAGGTATTTTGGGTTTATGGAAATGGAGAGGAGTCTATTCAGGTAGATCAATCAGCATTTCTACATGAACATGACTACGAAGAAGAAATTCCAGATAGAAAAGTATTGAGTCTACAAGTAACAGGAGTTAAAAAGACCGATAAAACCCTAATAGCTTTTAATAACCATGCCAGCAAAAACTACGACCCAAAACTGGATGCTATAAAGTTTATAAAAAACGAGACCAATCCTCATATTTTTACAAAAACAGAAGAAGATCTATTAATGATTAATCAACATCCTGACACTACTATGATGGATTTATTTGTTCAAATGGGAAGTGATGGAAATATGAAGATAAAACTATCAGAAAATCATGGCTTCGATTTTCTGGTTTTAGAAGATTTAATCTGGCATACCAGAACCGATTTATTGGAGGATGATTATGAATTTGACTATTTTACTTCCGATGGTCATTATCCGTTTAAACTCTACTTTAAACCTTGGGTTTTGGAGCCTATAGAGGAGGCAGACATTCAAATGTATTACTATCCAGAGTTCTTGGTGGTGAAAAGCAGAAAGCAGGTAAAAAATGCTGATATCACCTTCTACGATTTAGCCGGACGAGTTGTGCTTGAGTTTAGCGAGCAAAATTTCTTTCATATAGAAAAACCCATCCATATTCCAGCTGGGCATTATATTGTTCAATTGCGCAGTGGCGATTTGGTAGTGAATCAGAAAATATTAGTAAGATAAGTTAGGTGCTTTTGTCTTATTAATATGCTTATATCTAGATTGTTTCACTATTACGAAAAATTTGGATATGTTATGGGGCTTGTAAATTTGGATCAGATTTTGTATATTGCATATGCAGAATATGTTACATTAAGTCTGTCCCTATGAAAAAATGCAATAAGTTATCTTTATTTGCTTCCATATTTTTAGTGTTTTGTTTAACTATTGTTGTGGCTCTCGCTCAAAATATCTCAAAAGAAAATGAGAATAATATTTTGGTGTTGCAAAGTTATCATCAGGGTTTAGAGTGGACTGATAATATTTCGGCGGGTATTCAGTCTGTTTTTAAAGACAGAAGCGATGTTAACCTCATTTTTGAATACCTAGATACCAAAAGAAACTATACGCCAGAGTATTTTGAGGCTTTAAAACTGATGTATAAAACAAAGGCTCAACAAAATAATTATGAGGTAATTATTGCTTGTGATAATGCTGCCTTTGACTTTATGAGAAAGTATAGCACTGAGTTTTATCCTAGAGTTCCAGTAGTATATTGTGGAGTGAATAACCTAAATATTGAAATGCTCAAGAATGTACCACATTTCTATGGCTATGATGAAAAAGTAAATTATAAACAAACGATTTCCTCCATAAAAAAAGTATTTCCTGATAGAAAAAACATTCTCATTATTAATGACAGTACCACCACTGGAATAGCTATCAGAAAAGAACTTCAAAAGGTATTGCCAGATTTCGACAACCTCAATTTTGAGATATATTCAGAGTTCACCATAAAAGAAATAAAAAAGAAGGTTGCAGGATTAGATGATACTTGGGTTATTTATCTTTTGGTTATCAATCGGGATAGTGAAGGAGATTTTATTTCCTATAAAAAGGGGATTTCTGCCATACATGAAGCAGGAGATGTTCCCATCTTTGGTTCTTGGGATTTTTATGAAAATAAGGGATTATTCGGTGGGAAAATTACTCGAGGATTTGATCAAGGTAACCATGCAGCTCACATGGCGGAAACAATTATGAAAAACGGCATTTCTGATTATATACCTCAAATAAACATGGTGGTGAATAATTATGTTTTTGATTATATAGAAATGGAAAGGTTTGATATTAGTCCCAATCACCTTCCCGAGAATAGCATCATCATCAATCAACCTAAAAAGAATGAAAACCTAATATTTATTATTCTAGTTCTTTCATTGGTATTGCTCCTTATTGTCATCTTCTTAGCTGTTAGATTAAGCTTTAAAAGAAGAAGAGCAAATGAGCTCCAACGCTTAGTTGATGAAAAAACACAGCGCCTTCTTGGAATAAACCTAGCTTTGAAAGAAATTAACACAAAAAAAGATAGGTTTTTATCAATTATGTCCCATGATTTACGAGGCCCATTCAGTTCTATTTTAGGTTTTTCCTCTATGCTTCATGAAGAGTTTGAGACTCTAGATAGTCAAGAACAAAAACAATTTGTTGGGAAGATAAATAGCGGACTAAAAAGCACTTATAGATTAATAGAAGACTTATTGTCTTGGTCTTATGCCCAAAGTGGTTCAATAGAATTTAATCCCAAAAGAGAGAATATATCTGTCATCAATAAAGAAATTATTGAGGTTTTAAGCTTCTCAGCTGAGCAGAAATCAATAACCATCATCAACCGAGTACCCGATTTGGTTTTTGTAACCGCTGATAAAAATATGCTATCTACTATAATTAGAAACTTAATCAACAATGCCATAAAATTTACGCCAAGAAAAGGAGTAATAGAGATAGATTTAGAAGAAATAAGTAATAAAAACAATAAAGAATGCTTGGCATTTTCTGTGAAAGATAATGGGGTAGGAATACCTTTCGAGACGCAAAGTAAATTGTTTCAAATAGACGAAATCGTATCTACAAATGGTACCGATAATGAATCAGGAACAGGCCTAGGACTTATTCTATGTAAAGAATTTGTTGATAAGCATAAGGGTAAAATATGGGTAGAAAGTGAAGCCACAAGAGGCAGTAAATTTGTGTTTACTCTGCCAGTGATTTAATGAAATACTCTCACTACCCACTTTTGATAATAATTCTTTAGAAAAGCTTTGAAGACCTAATAACAACAAATGATAACATCATGAATAATGCAATACCAATTGCCCAGTTTGAAACAGGCATAGAAGGGTAACAAGTGGTAATGGAAACACCTTCTGACCAATTTGAAGTAAATCCATTAAGGAGAAAATTAATTAAGGAACCATTATTTGCTCCATTCGATTGATCAAGGAGAACGTTTTCACCTGAATTATTTCCACCAACAACACCTTGATTGAAATTATAATAAGAGACCAAGTCAACTTCATTACCACTTAATTCACAACTCATCATATCGATAATTTCTTGTTGATTTCTGGCGTAATTCCATATTCTAACTTCATCCATGGATCCTTCATAATATCTAGCCCATGGTTGATCAGAACAGGCGCTTTTCCCCAAATGAACACTGTAACTATTGTTTAGATAGGTGACCCCGTGGTTTTCAGATTTGTCAATATTTCCATCTATAAAAAGCGTAATTGCACCACAGTTGTGTTGTACAGCAATATGATGCCAATTATTGTCAGTTATATAGGTTGTTGACTGCATATTGAAATAATTCGTAAAACTGTTATCTGCTTCAAAATACAGGGTGCCTCCTGAATTTATATTCAGATTCCAGAAATTATCATGATTGCAATCAAATCTTTTCGAAATCAAGGGCATGGCTAGAGTGGGATTAACACCAGTTTTAATCCATAACTCTATGGTGAAGTTCCCAGATTCAAAATTGGCTCCTGCTATATTTCTAAGGTCTACATAGTCATTATTCCCATCAAAAGTAAGCCCGGTTGCTGGGCTTTGTGCTTGTGCGGAAAAGGAGATAAGAGTTTTAAATAAGAGGAATAATTTGGCTTTAAGTAAATTTATTTTCATAGTGAATTAGTTTTTTAATGAAAAGAAATTTAGGATTAGGTTTTGTTTAAGTAAAGAAACATGAATTCACAAATGGCTCATAATCACTTACTAAGCATTGTGTTAACGAATTGCTAAATAATATGCTCATCTATCTATGTTATTTTTTACATTTGTGATTGCAAAAAAACAAACATATGAAACAGTTTATCTATTCCATCCTATTATTGACTTTTTTTGGTTGCTCTAATTGTGGAGAAAAACCACAAAGCATTGCTCCTATGAGTTCTCAAATGATACCATTTATAGCAGATAGTATTTCTGTGGAGGGTGATCTAAAAGAGTTTGACGTAAAAATTAGCAGTGAGAATATCGAAGATGGATTAGATTTAGTGAAAGTGAGTTTGACGAGTGAAAAAGCAAGCACTCCCCCTAAAATCACCTTGCGTTGGCAAATTCCATCAATAGATATTGCTAAATTTTGGAACCCCAATTTAGGAGTGGATAAAGCCACCTATTATTCCAATAATGTAAAAACCAGTGCCACTCGTTATGGTCCAGTTTTGAGTTATATGAACATGAACGATGAAAACCGTATGACTGTAGCTGTTGGTGATGCATTAAATAAACTAGAATTTGGTTCTTACCTTAAAGAAGAAGATGCCAATTTCCATTATTATGTGGTGCTTTTCGATGAAGAATATCCAGCTATTAAACACTATGAAACTGAAATTCTCGTTGACCGCAGAAACCAAAATTTCACTAAAACCCTATCTGGAGTAACAGATTGGTGGGCCAAACAAGAGAATTATCAGCCTGCGAAGGCTCCTCAAGATGCATTCCGCCCTATGTATTCCACTTGGTATAGCTATCATCAAACCCTAAATGTAGATGAGTTATTGGAGGAGTGTAGAGAGAGTAAGAAAATGGGCATGGAAGCTATTATTGTAGATGATGGGTGGCAAACCATGGATGATAAAAGAGGGTATGCTTTCACTGGCGATTGGCAGCCAGATAGAATTCCCGATATGAAAGGATTTGTAGATCAAGTTCACGATTTAGACATGAAATTTCTATTGTGGTATTCTGTTCCTTTTATTGGCAAGAACGCTGAAAATTATCCTCGTTTTAAAGGCCAGTATTTGTATTATTGGGACAGCCAAGGAGCTTGGGTTTTAGATCCACGCTATCCAGAAGTAAGAGAGTTTATCATTGGAATTTATGAAGATGCCATGGCCGACTGGGGATTAGATGGATTTAAGCTAGATTTTATGGCTTTCTTTAAACCCGGAGAAGACACTGAACTTACGGCTGAGGATGGTAGAGATTATGCTTCGGTCTATCATGCTGTAGATAGATTAATGACAGATATTATGGGCAGATTGAAAGAGAAAAACCCAGAGATATTAATAGAATTCCGCCAGCCCTATATTGGCCCATTAATGCGTAAATATGGAAATATGCTTCGTGCAGCTGATTGTCCCAATATGGCAACCATTAATCGTGTTCGTACTACTGATACTCGTTTACTCGGTGGCTCGTCGGCTATACATGCTGATATGTTGATGTGGCATCCAAATGACCCGGTAGAACATGCCGCTTTACAGATATTGAACATCATGTTTTCTGTTCCTCAAATCTCGGTACGATTAAATGAGATTCCTCAAGAACATAAAGACATGATTGCCTTTTGGGTGAAATATTGGAACGAAAATCAGGAAGTATTAATGAAAAGTGATTTTATACCTCAAAAACCCGATGAATTATATCCTCTAATTAAAGCTCAAAATACACATAAAGCAGTGATCGGATTATACGGAAACGATATGATTCTTAGTGCTGGAATGGCGAATCTAGAAGCTTTCGATATCATCAATGCTAGAAATAAAACTCAAGTTGTAATCCTCAATAATTCTGATATGGGAGTTTATCATTTACAAGTTTTAGATTGTATGGGCGAGACGGTGAGTGAAAGAAAGATCACGCTTAATAAAGGTGCTGTTGTTATTGATGTTCCTGCTTCTGGTTTGGTGAAGTTGTCTAAGTAAAATTGGATGTATTGGCAAAAGTGATAAGGGGTCTTATTTTCTTAACCCCTTTAATAACTATTCCTATCATTTGGCAAGTAAAGTATCTCAAGAAATCTATACGAGTAGTTGTAGGGTTATTTAGTGCACTCATTCTTTTCCTATTATTCTATTTCTTGGTTTTAGTAATTTTATTTAGAGATGGTTCATAGTTGCAAAAATATTCTTGGCTACCTTCTCAAAGTGTATAAGTTTTGAACCATTGTTCATTAATTTTCGTTGTGTGAAAACACATAATGCCATAAATTTGGACCTTATAAACTCAAAACCCAAAACATGAAAAGAATTAATGTAGCCTTATTGTTGCTTTTGCAATTCTGTGCAGTTAGTGTTTTTGCACAATTTATGACTCCTCTCAGCAGTATTTCAGGTCCTGCTTTTGTAACTATGCAAAATGGAGATACTCTAAGTGGTGATTTAAAAAATGCCATGTCAGGTTCCAATGGAATAGTCAGTTTTAAAATTAAAAAAGCGGATGGTACTAGTGTGAAAATTAAAACTGCTGATGTAGAAGAACTAAGAATTAAAATCGACGGATTAGCAAGAATGGAAATGGTGGCCAATGCTGAAATCCACTTAACAAAACCCGAAAAGAACAACCTGGAACAAATTGGAACAAGAGAATATATCATCTGGGAACAAGTAAAGCATTATAAAAAAGATAAGTATTTACTTCTTCAACTCATTAATCCTGAATTCGATAACAAAATTAAAGTTTATGCTGTTCCTGCTCCACCTAGCTCCGAAATAAGCAACGATAACCTCAGTTATTATGTAGTTAAAGATGGTGTTACCAAGAAAATGAGTAATAAAGATTACAAAAAAGGAGGTTATGCTGAATTGTTTTCTGATTGCCCACAAATGGAAAAGAAAAAACCAAAGATTGCGGACTTAGCTCAAGATATTTTAGAGTATAACGATTGTAATTAAGAACAGTCTGTAAAAACTATTGAGGCTGTCCAAAAAGTAGTATTGGTCGTTGAGCGGAGTCGAAACGACTATAGAAAATCAATAACTTTGTCACTTTGACTGAGTCTATCTAGCTGCGCAGCAAGATAGACTCAGTGATCTAAGATTATATCCTTTTTAGACAGCATCTTTTTTTAACTACTCAAACAACTCCGATCTTTGGATTCCTTTAATAGAATGCTTTCGAGTGTATAAATAAATAATGAAGTGAATAAGCAGACCAATTCCCCAATAAATCATGGTTGAGTATACCGATGCTATTTTTTCGTAACTCGATTGAAACTCTAAAGTAAACCAAATATATGCTATAGCATTACAAATGATATAGGTGTTAAAATGAAACCTAATACCTATGTCGTACCATGCAAAAGCAAGTCTATCTCTTTTGCCAAATATCCAACCCAATGAAAAAATAAATAAAGCATAGCAAACAGTTATGATCCAGACCCAAGAAAAATGCTGATTTTGAAGTAGACTGCTCAAAGCATATCTAAAAACAATGGTAATGACGGCGAGTAAAACTGAAAAAATGATTAGATTTTTTGTGAAGTATTTCATTTCTTATTCTCCTTATTGATTAGATTATTAATATTTGGTTTGAAAAATAAATTGATATTTCTATCAGTAAATTGGTCCAATAGCGAGTGTCCCAATTTGGTTAAAAAATAGTATTTTCTTTCGGGTCCTTTATTCCCTTCTCCTTTTTCAAAATCTACCACGCCAACATGTTGGTATTTTCTGAGATTCCGATATAGGCTTTGACTTTCACAGCTCATGGTATGATTAGATTCTGTTTCCACAAAAGTTTTAATCTCATCTACATATTTTTTACCTTCTTTTAGAGATAAAAATATCCATAAAGTGAGTTGACCCTTTTTATAGGTCTCCTCCCATGCTGATAGTAATTCTTCTAATTGTATTTTTTTGCTCATGTATAATGCCATTAGTATTAATCAACTTGTATAATACAAAGATAATATAATTAAAATGAGATATGCAAGTATTTTTTAATTAATTTTAGAGAAATCACTATATTCGTTGATACTTAACGTATTATATAATAATATCATCATGAAAATTGAAAACCACTTATTAGTAGGGAATTCTTCTAGTGAAGACCTCACCTTTCAAGAAAGTCCAAATCACTCAGGTCACTTTGCAAATGCCAGACCAGATACTATTATTATTCATTACACCGCTGGCGGTTCTGCAGCATCCTCAGCCAATTGGCTTTGTAATTCTCAGGCCAAAGCATCGGCACATATAGTTATTGGAAAAAAAGGAGAAATATTTCAGTTATTGCCATTTGATAAAATTGCTTGGCATGCTGGACCTAGTAAATGGAAAGACAGGTCTGGGCTGAATAAGTATAGTATTGGAATTGAAATTGCCAACGCGGGGCCTTTGGAAAAAAGAGCAACTGGATATTTTACTTCTTTTGGAAAAGCTATAGCTCCAGAAAATGTTGTTCTAGCAGCACATAAAAATGGAGGTGGAGAAAGAGCTTGGGAAGCCTATACCGATCAGCAAATTGATATGGTTGAAAAACTATGTATTCTTTTAAAGCAGGTTTATCAGATTGATGAGATCCTGGGGCATGATGATATATCACCTGCAAGAAAAGAAGATCCGGGTCCTGCTTACCCAATGATTTCCTTACAGAACAAAGTAATTATAGGTCGTAAAGATGAGGAGCTTGAAGAACAAAATGAAAGCCCAGTTTATCCTTTGGCAAAAGTAAATGCGGATTTTTTGAATATTCGTTTGCAAGCCAGTATAGATTCTATGAAAATTGCTGAACCATTGAAAAGAGGTGGTTCTTTAAAAATCCTCGAAACCAAAGGAGAATGGTGTAGAGTAAAAGCAGAAATAGAAGGTTGGGTGAGTTCAAAATATGTAAAACGAGTAGATTAAGACTCGGTGAAACTCCCCTTTGCAAATTCCCAAATGAATTTTCAGAATGGAACTTTTTAAGAAAGAAACTTGAGCATTGTAATAAAAATCAAGCGAAGGACTGTTTACCAGAACTCGATTAAAAGTTCAATTCAATAAAAAGTAAAAAAGCACATTTTGTTTAAGTCAGATAATCATGAAGATATGCTAAAATTAGAGATGGAATAATCCTCATCGAAAACGAAATTATTTTTTTCAGATATAGCAAGACTGGTTGATTTTGAAACTAATTCTAAGTTTTTATTTATTGTTGTAATTGAGGGGGGTACACTTCTTTATTTCTCCTTTTGCGCATGTCAAGTTTTACTGTATAGTATAATTTTCTATATTAGCCTGTTTTAATGTACAAGCAATATTAAACTATATGAAAAAGACATTTATCCTACTATTTTTACTCCAATTCACTTTCTTATCTTTTTCGCAAACAACAGAAGAAATAGAAAAAATATTTCCCAATGAAGATGCCGTAGATATTTTAAGAAGCGAACTAATTATTATTCGTGACTATTCAAGTAACTTAAAAATCACTAATCAAGTTTATTCCAAGAAAAGGATTATTCATAATGACAACCCAAATCATTATTGGCCTGACCATGTGTTTTATAGTGCTCTGAGTCCATCGGTAAATATAGAAGGAGTGACTTTGAATTCTACAATAGGTAAGGGAAACCAGAAAGCTTATATCCCTGAAGTAGAAAGTATGATTGAAAGCAGCGATTTATATTCTGATATGTCGAATCAAGAAGTGTATTTTTTAGATGCTACTAGAGGATCCAATTTAGTATTGGAATTTGACAAGAATATTAATGGGCCACTTTTTTTTACTCCATATTCATTTGTTAAAGAGCATTCGTGTTTAAAATCTAGATTAATCATCAGATGTGAACCTAATATAATATTGGGATGGAAATATCATGGGCCTGATTCATATCAATTTGAATTCACTAAAAAAGAAACGGATGGTATGGTAGAATATAAATGGGAAATGGACACTGTAGCTACTTTTGATATAGAAACCAATGGCCCTGGAATTCAGGAGTTATCACCAAAGATTATTTTTTATGTAAAGACCATTGTTAGAGATGAAAAAGCTATTCCATTTCTTGATAGTATAGCTTCTCTTCATAAATGGTATAGAACTTTAGTAAAACAAACCAATTATAAATCTAAGCAAAGTATTAATGAAATTGCCCTTGAAATAACAGATACATGTAGTAATGAGGATGAAAAGATTAGAGCGGTTTTTCAATGGGTACAAAGAAATATAAAGTATATTAATACTTCAATAGGTCTAGGTGGTTTTATCCCCGATGATTGTGTTGATGTGTTGAGGAATAGATATGGTGATTGTAAAGCCATGACTAATCTTACAAAAGAGATTTTAAAAGCTGCAGGTGTTGATAGTTATTATTGCTGGGTTGGGACAGTAGATTTGCCATATACTTATGCAGAAAACTTTACTTCCTCTACCGATAACCATATGATTTTGGCGGTTGGTTCAAAAGATAATTACAAATTACTGGATGCAACCAATAGTTTCGGCGAATTGTACAAAGCACCTTATTATATTCAAGGGAAGGAAGTTTTAATTTCTTTAGGACCTAAAGATTTCGTAATTCATAAAGTACCAATAGATTCTGCACAAGATAATTTATTATCGGATAAAACCTATTTATACGAAGAGGATGGCATTTTAAAAGGAAGAGCTCAAATAAAACTTACCGGAAGTATTAAGCATACCATTGAAATGGCATTTCCTTTAAAAGAAGAGGAAGTAATTGATTTTATAGCTGAAAACCTGAAAAAAGCGAACAATAAAGCCTTGCTCGACCATATTGAATATTCAGGGATTAAAGATAGAACGGATTCGATGAATATAGCCTACGATTTTAGTTTAAGTAAATATGGACAAACCGTAGGAGATAAAAAATATTTAAGCCTCCATTTTACTGTTCCTTTTTACGATGATGAAATAGATATTTCTAAGCGCAAATTCGATTACCTATTCGAAATACCTTTTCTTGATGATTATGATATGATTTATGAAATACCTGAGGGATACCAGATAGAGCATATGCCAGCAAATAGAAAAGTAAGTTTTAATGATTATGAGTTTGATCTCAGTTATGAGAAAGTTGGGAGCCAGATCATCATGCACAGAAAAATACTGTTGAAAACACGCAGAATTAAGAAGAATGATTTTGAGAATTGGAATCAGTTTGTGAGTGAGCTCAAGAAATCATATCGCGAAGTATTAGTACTTCAACACATTTAATCTTATTTATCTCAAATCAAAAAAAGAATCGAATGAAGAATTTCATTAAACATATCATATTTTTCCTTGCATTTATACTAGTTTCTCAGGCTACTCAGGCGCAACGAAACCGATGGAAGGCCTATGATTTTAAGGATACTACTGCTTTAGATTATATTGACCCACAGTATTTGAATGAGGATGCCGTAGAAATTAAAAATATCAAGGTATTTGAATATAAAGGTTTAGGACCTTCCACACTTCAAAAGGCAGTATATAAGCTAGTCAGAATTAACACCGATATTGGTCTAGAGGATTATAATAAAGTTGCTATTCCTATGTATGGGGTAAAAAAAATTGTTGATTTCAAAGTACGGTTTATATCACCAAGTGGAAAAGTAACATCAATGGATCGAAATGATTTATACGAGATTGACAATTTGGAAGGATATGGAGATTTTAAAGTTTTTGCTATTAAAGGTGCTGAAGTAGGAGGAGAGATAGAATTTAAATATACATTGAATCTATATCCAAGCAAATCTCATATAGAGATTTACTATAACGATTATCCAATACAGCAAGGAAGGTTCGAGTTGGTTGCCCATGGTGCTTTATCCGTATACGTAAAATCTTATAATGGTTTCCCTGAATTAGAAGTAGATTCGGATGGTAGACAGGCGTGG
Source organism: Bacteroidales bacterium (assembly GCA_016744655.1). Lineage (GTDB taxonomy): Bacteria > Bacteroidota > Bacteroidia > Bacteroidales > UBA12170 > UBA12170. The sequence goes on from JADGDY010000014.1 coordinate 14,693, forward strand.
TATGCAGATTTGAAAAATGTTGAACCTTTGAAAATCGAGAAATATGCAAACAATACTCCTCATAGAATGAAAATATCCTATGCCATAATGGGTGGTAGTGAAGCTACTGCATATACCGAATGGAGGAAAAAGTATACAAATATTTATAATTATTGTATGCAATTTTCAAAATCAGAATTAAAGAAGGCCTTAAAGTTATATCAAACCTTTCCTTTGACTGAGGCCACTGATGAACAAAAAATTAATTATATCAAGAAATATTGTAATGACAGTATAAGTATCTCCTATTCATATAGTGAGTATAATTTACATAATATTATACGATATAAGATGGTTCCAAATAGCTATGGAAAGATAATATTGCAATCAGCTTTGTTTGAAGTGGCAGGTATTGAATGCGAAATTGTACTAACTGGAGACAAGACCTTTGCTGAGTTTTCTACAGATTATCCATTTTCATATATGGTGAACAAAACTCTATTTTACTTTCCTATACTTGGCCAATATCTTGAGCCATTTGTAGATTATTATCCTTTAGGAATTGTACAAACAGACTATATTGATCAAGAAGGGTATTTTATTAAAAAACCTTCTGCTACCTATTATCATAATATAACTGCAGTAGATACTTCTAGAACCAAAACAGAATATGAAATACAGCTTGAGTTAGTTGATGAGAACAAAGTTAATATTGAATGGCAAAGTTCATATCGAGGTTATTGGGCAGCTCAATATCGAAATCTTTTTGCCTATTTAAATAGACAGGAAATAAATGATTATCTTGAAGATAAAGGCAAAAGGAGTTCTGTGAATGCAATTGTTCACAAAAGTGAATTATTTAATGATTCTTTGAGCTGGAATGATTCTATTGTCAAACCATTAATCATAAGGCATCAAATGTCTAGTGATATGTTAGTGGAGAAAGGTGGAGAGGATTTAATCCTTAATATAGGATTTCTTTTGCGTACCCAAGCTAACCTCTATAATGAAGAGGAAGAGAGAAGTCAAGATATTGAATTGAAAAGCCCAATAAATAAATCTTATACCATTGAATTCGAAATTCCCGAAAATTACCAAATTGCTAACCTCGAAGAATTAATAGAGGAGGTTAAATATACAAATGAGCAAGGAAAGGTACAAGCAGGACTTGAGTCAAACTATGAGTTAAACGAGAATCTTCTAGTGTATAGAATCAGCGAATACTTTATTAAATCATCCTATCCGGCTAAAGACTATGAGGAAATTCGAACAGTCATTAATCAAATGGCCGATTTAAAACATAAAAGCTTGGTGCTTCAACCAATCGAAAACAACACTGCTAATTAGTGATTGCAAACATGACCCTCGCCATGTGCTTCATGTTGCTGGCAGCTGATGCCGGAATCACCAATTTCTCCAGCTAAATAGGCTTGTGCTACTAGCTTTACATCACCTTGGCAGCCTCTAAAAACTTGTATGCCTTGGTTATTGAGAACATTTAATGCGCCATTGCCCATATTTCCGGCAAGCATTACTGTAACGCCTAAATCCTTTAATACACTTGCAATATTGCTCTTGCATCCGCATCCTTGTGGAGAAGGTAAAATTTCGATCTTCTCTATCTTTTTATCTTGATCAATGGTCATGATTGTATAGGCCTCACAATGGCCAAAATGCCCATCAACTATATTTCCTCTGGTTGGTATTGCTAACTTCATCATTTATTTCTTTTGATAGTAAATAATTCATTCTCTATTTCTTGCTCAAGAATGAAGCTACAAAACTATAAATTATTATGAGAATATGTTTAATAAAAATGAAATATCGTTAGCTTTTCCACTCCACCAAGCTTCCTCTATCCGATTTTAGAAGTGGTTTAGGTATACATGACCTAATTTCCTTGGACAGCTCTTCAATAATTCTCGATTTTTGATATTTGCGGGTATAAACCAAGCTTACCTCTCTTAAGGGTACCATGTTTTCAAAATGCCTCACCTGCTTTTTTCTTTGGGCATCTAAATCGTACCAAGCCAATTCTGGAATCAAAGTATAACCCCCTTCTTTGTCAATAATCTTGATCAGTGTATCTAGATTTCCTCCTTCAAATTCAAAGGGCAAATCGCTACTTTCTAAATGCTGGATATCGCAAAGGTTCACCACCTGATGCCGAAAGCAATGTCCATCGTTAAGAAGCCAAATATCATTGGTATGCATAGCCGAAACATTGACTACTGGTTGTTGCATATATTCATGGTTTTTGTTGGAATAAATCAGCATTTCTTCATAGTAGAGAGGCTTTTCTGAAATTCCAGTTTCATTCAATGGAGTCACTAAAATTCCAACATCAATGAGTCCTTTTTTTAGATATTCTGCTATTTTTTCGGTGACCAACTCGGTTACTTTAAGTTCTACTTTTGGAAATTTTCGTCTGAATTCTCCCGAAAACCTAGGCAGTAAATAGGGTGAAATTGTTGGGATTACACCAATCTTCAATTCACCACTTATATCTTCTCTACTTTCCTGAGCTATAACTTCCAGCTTTTGGGCTTCTGCTAAAACTTCTCGCGCTTGCTCAATCAACTTTTCTCCTGCTATAGTTGGAACTACAGGCTGTTTACTTCTATCGAAAATAATTACCTCCAAATCCTCCTCTAGCTTTTTTATTTGCATACTTAAGGTTGGTTGAGTTACAAAACTCTTTTCTGCAGCTGTTGCAAAATGACGGTAGGTATCCACCGCTACTATATATTCCAATTGTATTAAACTTATCATTCCACAAATATAGACAAAATCTATTAGGTATTAAATATTATCAATTTGACAAATGTTCGTTCCTGCTGTATCTTTGCCTTAAATAAATCACAAACAAATGTGATGTAATTATCAGAATATTAAAGTTTAAATGAATATATAAATCGTATTTTTAAAGAAAGGAATAAAGATGAACAGGATAGGAATTGAAAAACAAAAGGCTCAAGATTTAAGTGTAATGCTAAATGATTTATTAGCAAACTACCAAGTTTTTTATACGAATGTGAGAGGTTTTCATTGGAATATTAAAGGAGAGAAATTCTTTGAATTACATGTGAAATTCGAAGAACTATACAACGACTTGAATTTAAAAATAGATGAAATAGCAGAACGTATTCTAACTTTAGGATTCGAGCCAGAATATAGATTCACTCAATATCTTAAACAATCGGAAATTGAGGAGGCTACACAAACTAGTGATGGACTAAAAAATGTAGAAAGCATTCTAGAAGGATTGAGTTTGTTTATTAGTAAGCAACGAGTTATTCTAGACAAAAGTGGTGATGCCGACGATGAAGGCACCAATGGTTTGATGAGTGACTATATCAGAGAACAAGAGAAAGCAATTTGGATGTATTCAGCATTCTTAAATAAATAAACCCCAAATAAAATAAATATCATGGAAGAAAAAGTAAGAAAAGGAATGCCTTTATTAGGCGACATGTTTCCAAAAATGACCGTACAAACTACTCATGGAATTAAAAATTTACCTGAGGATTATAAAGGACAATGGTTTGTATTATTTAGTCACCCTGCAGATTTTACGCCAGTATGTACTACAGAGTTTGTGGCTTTTCAAGAACGTTACGATAAGTTTCGTGCTCTAAACACAGAGTTGATAGGACTGAGTGTTGACCAGGTTTTCTCTCACATTAAATGGGAAGAGTGGATTAAAGACAACATGAATGTACAAATTGAGTTCCCTATTATTGCGGATACAGGTAAAGTAGCTGAGGATTTAGGAATTGTTCATCCAGGAAAAGGAAGTAATACAGTAAGGGCAGTATTTATTGTTGATCCAGAAGGAAAATTCAGAATCATCCTTTATTACCCTCAAGAATTGGGAAGAAATATGGATGAGATTTTAAGAGCATTAGAAGGAATGCAAGTATCCGATGCTAATAAAGTAGCTATGCCAGCGCAGTGGCCAAATAACGAGCACTTTGGAGCTAGAGTAATTGTTCCACCTGCAACAAATGTAACCGATGCTAAAGATCGTATTGAAAAGGCAAAAGCTGGAGAGCACGAATGTTTAGATTGGTGGTTGTGCCACAAAGAATTGAAGTAATATCAATACACATTAACCTAATGAATTGTAGAGAGCCGGAATTATATTCCGGTTTTTTTTGATCTATAGAAAACTAATTCCCCAAACTCACCAAATCATCGAACTCTTCTTCGCTGAAATTTCCATAGAGATAAGGTACAGGGTCGACGACCCTTCTGTCTTTCTGAACCTCATAATGGAGGTGAGGAGAGACAGAACCACCAGTATTTCCTACTTCACCAATTTTGGTGGCTAGTTTTATCTCTTGGCCATACTTCACATTAATCTTGTTTAGATGGGCGTATAAAGTACGATAGCCATTTCCATGGTCTATTACAATTTTATTTCCATAACCATCTTTTAAATTACCTGCAATCACCACTCGTCCAGCAGATGCTGCATAAACTGGAGTTCCTCTTCTGGCAGTAATATCTACACCCTCATGGAATTTTCTGATGTGATAAATGGGGTGATTTCTATAGCCAAATCCGCTTGAAAATCTAACGATATCACTTCTTCTGATTGGAGTAATCTTTGGTTGGCTTTCTAACTCACCTGCGATTTTATTGGCTTTATAAGTCAACTCATCTAATGATGATTTTTGAACAGCCACTCGAGCTTGAGCTTTATCTAAATCTAATTGCGAAATAATGTGGTCTTCAGTAAAAGTAAAGTTCTCAGAACCTCCAATACCTGCCAATCTAATTTCGTCTTCTAAAGGGTTTTCACCTAATAATACTCTGTATAAATCTTCATCTCGTTCTTCCACCTGACTCAAATAACCATGAATACTGTCCAACTTCTGCCCATAAACATAGAGCTGAGTTTCTAGTTTGTTATTCTGTGATTTTAGTTGAGCCTCCTCCGGTGTGTCGAAGTTCATAGAATAAGTCCAAGTGAAAACAAAAGCCAAAACAACACTCAACCCTAAAACCAATCCTGCTTGCATAAAAAATCGCTTTGCGCTTGGTTTTACTCTTTCGTAAGAGAGCGTTTTCTGATTGTAAAAATATTTTCTTCTTATCATAAATCCGTTTTAAAAAATCGGGCTGCAAAAGTAATATTATTTTCCAAACCACAAAATCAGTGTGATTCAGGCGATTAAGTGCCATTACCTCGAGCAAGACTTTGCATAAGTTGACAAATAAAGCAATAATTTTCACTACTAATAATTGTCTCTAGCACTAGTTTTCAAAAGGCTTCTGTTGATAAGCCTGTGGTAATAATTTGCAATTATTGATGCATTTATATTACATTTGAAATACTAAGAAAACCAAAGTTTACACAATTGCTAAAAAAACTTAAAAGACTCATAGTTATTACATTGACTTTCTTCATTGCCCATAATTCTATGGCATATGAGGAATTGTACACTTTTAAATCTCCAGCTCCAATAATGGAAGCAGATAGCCTGATAAAGGCGATGTATATAGACAACTTCTTCTCAGCGGACAGCTCAGAAATCATATTGGGGGATTCTATTGCCGAGCAGGAATTATTCGATTATGCTCAGAATTGTGGTTTCAATTATTTAATTCTTTATGGCCTTTCTCAGGTTCCTTTAGGAAGCAATCCGGAATCGGTAGATGCGCTACGGAGTTTTGTAAGACGAGCTCATGAGGATTATGAGATCAAAATAGGTTGTATTGGTCAGTCCTCTAAATTTTTCGATAGAATACACCAGAAATATCAAAGTTTAGAAAGAGTAGATTCCATAGAACGATTAGATTCCTATAATTTGGAATTTGAGTTTTGGAAGTCATTTAACTCTGGAATTTATCAAGGATACTATTGCGAATATTATTTGGAGCCCAATGGTTATAGTTGTGACAGCATTGGAGCATTTGAATTTGCCATGGATGAATTAGTGAAAATAGATTCAATAGCAGGGATCATGGCAGATACGAGTTTTACAGATCGTCCAAGCTTAGTAACAACAGAAATCTATATTGGATGGATCAATGAATATCATGCTGAGGTATTGGTAGATAAAATGGAGGAGGGTATAATTAATAGAATATTGGGTGCTGTTTATAAACCTGCTCTGGCGGATGGCAGTCTCAATCTATACTACTTTTATCATCAATTGCGACGTTTGAGTTTTCTGGGCAATCAGAATACTAATATCAATTTCCTTCCCATTTTTGCCAGTAAGGAAAGCCAAGGAAACCATCTCGGTGATTGGCTCGATACCATAGGTAGTGTACCATTTGTTTGGGAGCATTATCATCATGAATTTGATATTGATACTTCTACTTACGCAGAGCATATTAATCTTCAAGGATATGTTTGGTATAATTATTCTCATATGCCTTTATGCTTTGATTCTTTAGGTGAAGAAGGATGGTTAGATGGTCCTGGTGGAGAATTATTAAGAGATACCATTTATCAGTTTCAGGTTTTGGATTCTGAAAATGCGAATAGGTTTTTTTGGGAATTGCCAGAAGGTGTTTCTTTTGTGGATTCTTCTAAGTGGGAAAATTCTGTTGATTTAAGGTTCATCTATAATTTTAAGGAAGGAGATAGTATTTTAGTAAGGCCAGCCAATAGGTGTTATTTAGGAGAGTACCAAAGTTTTGTAATAAAGGAGTTCAATGATATTCCAGAAATAGAAGAGGAAGAATTCACATTATTCTATGCCAATCAGCATATTCATATTATTTCGGAAAGTAGTGGAAAGGTGGATTTTAAAATCTATAATATACTAGGACAATGCTTATTAAATGGAGAAATGCTTTTCCAAAATGGAAGGGGTGAAATACCATTCCAGAGTAAAGAAGGTTATTATTTACTTCAGCTCACTAGTGATAAGCTTAATGGACTTCAGTTGTTTTTAATTGATGAATAATACCGAACTTAGCATTCAAATATCAAGTTTATGAATTTTAATTTCCAAGATAAGGTTGTATTAATCACAGGAGCAAGCAGAGGAGTAGGTGCAGCAGCAGTACAATTATTTGCCAATGGAGGAGCACGAATGGCTTTGCACTATAACCAAAACAAAGAAAAAGCGGAGGAGGTTTTACAATCTCTTCCAGGTAGTGGTCACCAAGTATTTCAAGCTGATTTAGTAAAAAAAGAAGCGGGAGTTAAACTAGTAAAACAAGTGATTAATGTCTTTGGAAAGATTGATATTGTAGTCAATAATGCAGGTATTTATGAGGAACATCCTCAAGAAGACACAGATCTAGAAACATGGATGGACGTATGGGAAAGAACCATCAATATTTGTCTTTTGGCTCCAGCTCATATTTCCTATGCTGTAAGTCCTTATATGATAAAGAATGGCGGAGGAAAAATCATCAATATTACAAGCCGAGGAGCATCGAGAGGAGAACCTACAGCAACAGCCTATGGTGCGGCAAAAGCAGGTCTAAACTCAGTAAGCCAGTCCATGGCTAAGGCTCTAGGAGCAAAGAAAGTATTTGTATATGCAGTAGCACCAGGTTTTATAGAAACAGATATGGTTCAGTATTTACTGGATGGTGAGCAAGCTGATTTCTATAAAAGTCAAAGTCCATTAGCTAGGTTCTCTAAGCCAGAGGAAATTGCAAAAACCATTGCATTTTTAGCTTCTGAAGGTACTGATTACTTAACGGGAGGAATTATCGATGTAAATGGAGCTTCTTATCTAAGATCTTAACCTTTGTCTTCTTCTTTATCACCAACACCAATTGGGATGTTTATTTTCACAAAGAAACCACTATTTACAGAGCCTTGTTTTCCTTTATATACATTAGTGAATCCTTGATAATACTTAGCACCAATTGTAAAACCTTTTCCTTTTAAAAGCTTATATCCTGCACCGATTGTCATTCCAGCATCAATTCTATTAATTTTATCTTTATTAAAATCACGAATAGTAGCATCTGAATTATCAGATTTATGAATGTACTCTGTCCAGGCATTATACATTAATCCACCTTGGGGTCCAAGCTCCACATAAATATGATTTTTAAACCTATATTTGATAAAAACCGGGACGATGAAATAGTTGATCGTTTGCGAATACTCACCTTCAGCTTCATAGGTAGAAGCTTCTAAATATTCTAAATCGGCATCACTAAGTTTTGCAGTTCCTTGTTTCGCTTTTACCAGAACTCCAGTATAGAGATTCCATTGGTTTTTTAGTTTAAAGTCGAAATAGAACCCTAAATTTAAAGCTCTCCTATAATTATTAGATTCAAAACCATCAATTTTTGACCAATTGAAACCTCCTTCTAATCCAAATTCGATGGCATCGGAATTGAGCTTATCGCCTAATAATAATGAAATAAGGATTTGCGAATGTGCTAAAGGAGTCATCCCCAAAACAAGAATAAATAGAAAGAGTTTTTTCATAAGATTTATATTTTTATCACTTTAACAGGAGTTCCGTTACCTCCAGTATTTCCGGAACCACTGGTATTGCTATTAGAGCCTGAATTGCTACTTCCAGATTTATTAAAATACCCTAGTGCTTCAGGCATCCATTTATTTAAATTACTGATTCTTGTTTCATCGCTAGGGTGTGTACTTAATATTTCTGGTGGTTTTGCTCCTCCAACTGCTGACATTCTTTCCCAAAAAGCAGGTGCTTCTTGAGGGTTATATCCTGCCATCGACATAAATATTAATCCCAAATGATCGGCTTCGCTTTCATGAGTTCTGGAATAGGGTAACATCACAGCATATTGGGTTCCGTAACCATATACGGTAGACCATATCATTTGTGTTTCTGTAGGCTTCTCGCTCAGTGCCAGCATAAGTCCTGTTGCTCCAGCTTGTTGCATCAGTTGCTGGCTCATTCTTTCGTTACCATGTTCTGCAACTGCATGAGCAATTTCGTGACCCATAACTACAGCTAATCCTGTTTCATCTTTTGTGATCGGTAGAATTCCGGTATATACCACCACTTTCCCACCGGGCATACACCATGCATTTACTTGCTCATTATCTACCAGATTAAACTCCCAATCGTAACCCTCCAATAAATCAGCATATCCATTTTTTTGAAGATATTGCTCCACAGCTACTTGAATTTTCTCCCCCACTCGTTTTACCATTTGGGTATTATTATGATCTTGACTGGTTTGGTTTTCAGTTAAAAACTGATCGTACTGTTGAAAGCTCATGGAAAGCATTTCGCTAGATGGTATCATGTTTAATTGAGTTCGTCCTGTTACTGGAACAGTGCTACAAGAATTGAAAAAAGTAAGTGCAATCAGTAATGCGGCAAAAGCCAAAATAGGTTTCTTCATCGTTTAATTCGTTGTTTTTTGGATGGTAAAGATAAGAACATTTAAATTTCAAATACATAAAGGAACCTAAAGGACATACCCCCAATAAACTATGTTTAATCTAATGAAAATTTTATAGGTAGATTATATTGTACCCTAACAGGTATACCATCAATTTTTGCTGGTTTCCATTTTGGAAAAGATTCTATCACACGTTTTGCTTCATTGTCACAAGACTGTTCAATGCCATGAACAATTTTTACATTTGAAATACTACCATCAACTTCAATAACAAAGCTCATAAAAACACGTCCTGAGACTCCTTTTTTTCTGGCCTGTTTAGGATACTCAATATTTTTCCCAATGAATTTGTACATTTTCTTTTCTCCTCCCTTATACTTAGGGGGGACATCTACTTCAGTATGATGATATATCTTATTACCACCATCGTCATGATATATTTTTTTCAGAGATTTATCTTGTGAATAAATATTAGAAATTGAACAAAGGAATGTAAATAATATCAGGAAATTTCTCATGATTGAAAGATTAGTAAATAACAATTCTGACAATAACAAAACTACATATAATTATGATCATTTCAATACCAAAAAACCCAACACTAATATTTAGTATTGGGTCTTCAAAAGGTATGATCAATATTCAAATGTTTTACATGGTATTACCAGCTTACCAACATAATTCCTACTGAGAAAGGATATAGTTTAGGTCCTTTATTAGAGCTAAACATTTCTGTTAAAGCTACATTGGCATAAAGGTTAATCCATCCCCAGCCCACTCTTAAACTAGCATCTACTTTAAACGGACGCATATAGAAGTTGTCGTGAACTTTTACTTTATTATATGATGGAGATGTAGTCTCTGCTATAACAACTCCAGTTTCTGGATGGATCAAATCATAATCTTTATTATTTTCGTTGAAGTAAGTTTTTTGATGTGCATGAACCAGAACACCAAATGTGGCTCCTAAAGTAACATGCCAACGATGCTTGGTTAGGGGACTTGGGTTTTTATCTTGGAATTCGAATAAAACAGGGATAGTGATGAAGTTAGTTACAATTTTACTTTTTCTCACATTTACACCATAGTTATAAGCTCCAACAAAGTAATTAGAATCTTGCATCACGGTAAACGATTTTGTAAATCTGTAATTATGAATAGAATATCCAATTCCAGTCACCAAACCAAAGTTTCTATTTTCTGATAGATTGATATTTTGCTCATAAATATTCAAGTCTACATTTACTGACTTTTGCCACATTAAATCTAGGTATTCATACTCCTCTGGTAAAGAATAAAAATACTTATCGTTTACATAACCATTGATACCAATTCCAACTCCACCCCAGTGGCCATTGAATTTCTCATGACGAATTCTCTTATGGGTAACTTCTCCTTCGCTGTCGTAAACCCATTTGTGTGTCCCAACAGTAACTTCTCCTGTCTCGTCTCTCTCGTCAACATTTACCTTAATTCCTAGGAATTTTGCTCTTGCAGTAGATCCATCATAAGTTACACCATAGGTTGTTTTTTCACCCTCCTCATCGGTAGCTTCAATAACATTATCATAATTTACATTTTTATCTTCTGGAAGCTCAGAGCGTTTGTCGGTTACTAAAACTCCAGCAGAACCTGTAACCACAATATCGCTGGTTTCTGTTTCTAGCAATGAAGTTTTTAAAATAGATGCACCGCTGGCTTTACAACTAATAGATTTAGCCTTACCAGTAAGTTCCAATATAGTTGCTCCGCTTACATGTCCATCTATATTTCCTGTTTCCACTTCTAGGTTTACTTGTGCAGCTCCACTGACTTCAAAATTCATATTTTCAGGTTTTTGAACCTCCTCTGAAACTACGATTACAGCACCACTGATATCATAATCAGAAATATAGTCACTGTAAATATCTATTCTAACTGGTTTACTTTGTCTGATAGGGCGGTTAGAAATCTCTAGAACGCCATTTCTAACTTCTGTTTTTATTTTCTCTGCAACTCCTGATTTGGCATGAATCACCAATTTAGGATCACCATTCATTAAATATATTTTATAATATCCACCAACGATTAATCCGGTGAAATTTTGCTCAGGTGTACGTTCGCTTATATTTGTTTCTTGAGCTTGTGATAGAAAAGGGAAGATTATTATCAAACTTAAAAGAAATATTTGTGTAATTTTTGTTTTCATAATTATTGTTTTAATAATTTTGTTGTTTCTCATGTGACGGAAGGATATTTCCATTTGTTACAGCCACATTTAAAAATAATACTATGAATATTACTCGCACACACTACGGAACACTCTCTAATGGCAGTAAAGTCGACATCATTGAACTTTCAAACGATCGCCAAATAAAAATTAATATTCTAAACTATGGAGGTATCATAGAAAGCATTATGACTCCAGATGAGGATGGATTTTTAAAAAACATTGTTTTAGGGAAAGACAATATTGAAGGATACGAAAAAGATCAGAGTTCATTGGGAGCAATAGTTGGCCCAACCGCTGGAAGAATAAACCAAGGCAAATTTAAAATTGATGAAACTGAATATACATTAGATAATAATGGTGGAGTTCATAATTTACATGGTGGAGCTGCTGGTTTAAATAAAAAATTATGGGATGCTGAAATCGAAAAAAGAGAAGAGTCGGTTAAACTAGTTTTAACTTATCAAGCCAAGGATGGCGAAGGTGGTTATCCAGGACATAGAGTATTTAAAACCACATTTATCTTAAACAATAAGAATCAGTTATTAATATATTTTGATGCAGAAACTGATAAAGATACCATCATCAACTTGAGCTCTCATTCTTATTTTAATTTGTCGAATGATGATGAAAACATCTATAATACCAAGATGATGATGAATGCACAAAAAATGCTTGTGGTAGATGAGGAATTGATTCCAGATGGACAGATGGAATATGTTTTAGGTACCGCGTTTAACTTTAGCAGAGGAGCAAAACTAGGGGAGGCTTTAAAAGGAATGAAAGAGGGTATAGATAAAGTTTATATCATTAATAAGGCTTTTGGTAGTTTTGGTATATCGGCAAAAGCAGTTGACGAGAAAAGCGGTAGAACTATTGATTTAGTCACCGATCAGCCAGGAGTAGTGCTTTATACCAGTAATCATTTTAATAGCAGCGAATTAGGAAAAGATCAAAAGCCACTTAATAAACATGCAGCCTTCTGCCTAGAGCCACAGCATTTTCCTGATGCCCCAAACCACGGAAACTTTCCTTGTATCACCATAAGAGCTGGAGAACATTACAAAAGCCGAAATCAGTTTACCTTTGGTTTAGTTAGCGATAGTCATCATCATTAATAGTTTAAAAGCTTATAAATATTGCTAGATTTGTATCATCGCATTTCAAATGACTTATAAAGAAGTAATTGAAAACAAAAAAACAAATCGATGAATGAAATCTTTGGATTGGGAGCTTTTCAATCCCTTGTATTTTCTATTTTATTACTCAGCAAAAGAGAAAATAAACAAGCTGATAAATTCTTGTCTGCTTTCTTCTTCGTTGTGACTTTATATCTCCTGAATATTTATAGTGTTAAATTCCGATTATGGGAAATGTTTCCAGATATTTTAATCATCTATTCCTTTGTGTTTTTAAGCTATGGCCCATTATTGTATTTTTATGTGTCTTCTCTCTTAGGAAAGAAAATAACCATACGACAGTTGCTATTCCATAGTATTCCTATTGTTATGGTTTTGCTTATTATTTTCCCTTTTTTATTTGAAGCCAGAGAAGTAAAGCTCCTATGCTTTACTGATAAGTTTAAAAATATGCCTTTGAATATTTCAATAGGATCTTTTCTTCAATACTTATCCTCTCCTATTTATTTCATTTGGATTCTAATGTTGCTGAGAAAGCATAAATCCTATGTGAAAAATAATTATTCCTCTGATGAGAAAATCAACCTAAACTGGATGAACAAACTACTGATTGGAGGAATTTCAATATGGTTTATCGAATGCTTAAACGTAATTGCTTTAAATTTTACAAACCTTGATTTTCCCTATACCTATAATACCTCCTTCTACATAAAAATCGCATTTATGGTTTTCGTTATGTTTATTGGGTATTATGGGATAAATCAGGGTGGAATTTTCTCGAAAACTAGAGGTGAAGAAAAAGCAAAACAATCAGAGGGTGATTCTGATGAGATCAATAAAATTTCAGAAAAATATAATGAGAAGAATAAAATTATCTCAGAAGAAAATGCTCAACAACACAGGCAAGTATTATTGAAATATATCGAAGAAGAACAAGTGTATTTAAACAGTGATTTAAGAATTCAAGATATTTCAATACATTTAAAAATTCCAGTTCATGTTTTGTCCTTCATCATCAATACTCAATTAAATCAAAACTTCTATGATTTCATCAATGTTTATAGAATTGAAGAAGTGAAAAGGAGATTGCACAATAAAGAATATAATAAGCTCACCATTATTGCCATTGCCATAGATTGCGGTTTCAATTCCAAAGCCACTTTTAATCGATTATTCAAACTTCACACTGGTGTAACTCCATCTCATTACAAGAAAAATATAATATAAGGCTAATATAGGGGACAAATACGTCTCATTATTGGATGTTGATACCTTGAAGACCTTGCAATACCTCATTTTTGCTCACACAAAATAAACACATATTATGAGCAATAATTTTCATCCAACAGAATCTAGAAATCGAATTGAATTACTTGATGTATTAAGAGGGTTCGCCATTGCAGGCGTATTATTAGTTAATATTTTATATTTCAGTGGTTATATCTACACCCCATTCGAAGATATGGCCAAGATGAGTTTCCCCCAATTGAACAACACCTTAATCGCTATTATTTTCTCAATACTCTTGGGGAAATTCTATCCTATCCTTGGTATTTTATTTGGAGCTGGTTTATTTATGCAGTTTAAGAAAAGTCAGGAACCAGGGTTTCTGAAATTCTTTGTAAAAAGAATGTCCTTCCTTTTGCTGATAGGTATGCTTCATGAATTGATTTGGCCTGGAGATGTTGTAATGGTATATGCCCTCTTTGCTTTTCTTATGATTCCACTTCGAAAATTTACACCAAAGCAATATCTGTTATTTGCAGCATTCATGTTCATTCTCAATTTCGTGGCATTATATATTACAGATATATTTATACCCACTAAGCCTCTTATAGAAAAAACCGCTTATTTATATTTAAGTGATATTTCGCCAAAAGAATTAATTGCAATGGTTCAGAATGATGGTTTTGCAGGTTTTGTTACACTCATTAAAACACATCTCTTAGTGGTATGGACCTTTGAAAGGTATGCCAGTTTGAGTTTTAGAGTTTTAGTTATTTTTGCTACAGGTGCCTTTTTATATGGTTCAGGCTTTCTTATTGAAAAAGCACATAAGCTTAAATATCTCGTCCTCTTTTTGCTTATCGGATTACTAGGTTCTTATTTAATGTATTATGTCTCTTGGTATTTCAAAATTATTGATAATCTGTTTTTAGCCCTCACATATATTTCATTAATAGCTGTATTATTTAAAACCCGCCTTGGTTATAAATTACTTAAAGGATTAGCTCCTTTTGGTAGGATGGCATTAACTAATTATATTTTTCAATCCATATTTGGTATTATCATCTTCTATGGAATTGGTTTTGGTTTCTATGGCAAGCTTCCTCTATTTCAAGTTCAAATAATAGGAGTTGTGATGCTTATTTTTCAAATTCAGTTTAGTAAGCTATGGTTAAAGAAATACAATTTTGGACCCATAGAATGGTTATGGAGAAGATTGACATATGGAGATCAACTGAATAAACTAAAGAAATAAAATACTAATCAGTTTGAAATATCTAATCAGATTTTCCCTGATTGCCCCAACCCTAAAGGGTTCCAGGGAAAAGATACAACAATTTTATGGAAAAAAATCAATAATTTTAAGTGTTTTAAAGATTTGTTGATAGATTAGTTACAGAAATAAATCATTTTCATCAAATAAAACGCCCTATGCTTAGAATAAAGTCACTAAAACAAATAGATTTTGATAGTATATACCAAGCTTTTAGAGAAGCCTTTGTGGATTATGAAATTCAGTTGAACAAGAGAGAATTAGATAGAATGTTACAAAGAAGGGGGTTTATAGCAGAACTGTCTTTTGCAGCCTTCGATGGAGATAAAATAGCATCGTTTACGCTTAATGGTATTGGTTGTTTTAATGGTTTAAAAACGGCTTATGATACAGGAACTGGAACAATAAGGGAGTATCAAGGACAAGGCTTAGCTACGCAGGTTTTTAGATATTCGGAACCTATTTAAAACAATCTGGAGTTACACAGTATTTATTAGAGGTATTGCAGCATAATACCAGAGCCTTTTCTATTTATAAGAATATGGGCTTCAAAATCAGTAGAGAATTTGCCTATTTTATTCAAAGAAATGATGAGATTGAATTCTATACTCAGGATATGAACAATGATTTTAGGTTTTATGAAATCGGATTGGAAGAAACAAAAAAACTATCTTTATCAATGGATTTTTATCCTTCTTGGCAAAATAGTATCGAGGCCATATCAAGAAAAACAGATGATTTTAAAATCATTGGAGCTTTTGATAAAGAAATACTTATCGCGTATTGTGTTTTTGAACCTATGTCAGGAGATTTAAGCCAAATAGTGGTAGACAGAAATTACCGAAGACAAGGTATTGCTACCAATTTGATGAAATATTTATTAAAATTTAATTTGCATCATTCCATAAAGGTGATCAATACTGATATAAACTGCAACTCAATAAATGAATTTTTAAAATCAAATCATATCCTTCTAAATGGGAAACAATATGAAATGATTAAAGAATTATAAACAGTTCATCAGAATGATTACATAGGATGGCCATTATCAGGTAATCTATCTTGATAAATTAGTCGTTGCTGATGAATAGGAGCTTCAATCTTCTTTTCTTTCAGTTTGTCGTAAATTCCCAGTGCTACATCACTTTTTGTGGATAGTCCTACATTGTATTGTACCCAGAATAAAACCCTGAAATTTAGGGCAGAATCACCATAACCCTCAAACAAACAGAGAGGACTTGGCTCAGGATTTACATTGGGATGTTCAGAAACTTCCTTTTTCAAAAGCTCAATAACTTCATGTGGATTGGCATCAAAAGAGGTTCTAATCTTAATTTCTAATCTTCGTTTCTGATCGGTTAAAGTCCAGTTGATTACTTGTTTGCTTAACAGATTTCCGTTGGGTAAAATAACTTCAGAACCTTCGAAAGTTCTAATTTTACTGCTTCTTACCCCAATTTCACTTACAGTTCCGTGTAGTTTGTCTACCTCTATAGTATCGCCAACATGGATGGGTCTTTCGAAACTAACGATTAATCCGGAAACTAGATTGTGTAAAATATCTTGTAAACCAAAACCTAAACCCACACCTAATGCCCCTGCCATTAATCCAAATTCCGAAAGGTTGATACCAGCCGCAGACAATGCCACATAAACTCCCAATACCACAATCATATACCTTATGACCATGGAGAAGGCATTTGGTAATCCTCTGGTGGAATTTTTTATGGGAAATACACTATCATTAATAAGTTCTTTTACCAATCGAGCAAGAAGAAATGTTCCGAAGAGAATAATGATAAACGACATGATTCCTCCTACAGAAATTTTCACATCACCAATTTCCCAGTATAATGCCAAGAATACTTCGTATGCTTCAATTATAGGATTAAAAAGGTGAAATGCACCTAATACTATTTTTACCCATAAGAAGGCAATATATAGAAATATTAAGCCGCTAATTCTGGATTCGAACTTCAAGCTTTTCTGGGAAAATACCTTTATGGAACTCACATATTTTGAACGAAGTAAAATAACCAAAACACTGGAGAAAATGGCACCAAATACAAAGAAGATCAATGCATAGGTGGTGGTATCTAATACTCCATTTACTAATAATTCTGAAAGTTGATAAGCTCCAGCAATATTAGCAAATACTGATATGATTAACATTACAGTAAATATGGGTGCTAAAAGGAGAATGGCTTTCTTCCAATATGGATTTCCAATTACATGTTCATCACTCTTTTGTTGGCTTTGATAGGCTTTATATAGTACAAAGCCAAGGGCGAAGGCTTTAACCAATTGGAATATTCTATTGGTTAATGGGTTTACAATGAGTAATTCTTGTATTTCGTGAGTTAAAAAAGTTGCTATCACCACATATAATACCCATGTGTTTTGAATGTGAATGTATTTCGGGAATAATCTGATAACAGGTATAGCAGCAAGAAGGGTAACAAGGCTGAAAAACACCTCTGGTCCGCCTTTGTAAAAATAAATACTTAGCATTAAAGCCAAAGCAAAAGCACTAAACAGAGGTTGATTTATAGTGGTGATCGCAAGTTTTATTCGATGATCGTCACCAGGAAATTCTATCGAAGAATAAGTTTTCCTGAAAAATAAAAACATCATTATTAATGCAATAAAAGCAAACAGGTGAATGATAAACTGCCATGTGAACGCATTGTAGAAGAGTTTAAGTATTCTTTGTTGATCTGCCCAATTTGCTTTAATTTCTGCAAAATAATCGCCATCAGACTCCTCCGATTTGTAGTTCCACAGGGGAGGGCTGTCGAGAATAAATAATTGACCTTGATATTTTAGCTTTTCAGTATCCAGATAATCAATCACTTTTGAGACTTGATTTTGAGCATAAATGAGTTTATCCTGTAGACGTATCATATGATCATTTACATCAGAAACTTCATTATCGACCATTTTTATACTGTCAATAGCAGATTTGAGTCTGTTTTGTATTTCTTTGGGAGCCTCTTTTTCAATGGCATATTCTAAGCTGATGTTCCATACTTTTTCTTTGTATTCAAGAGAATCAATATTGTTTTCAAGAAGTTGAGCATGAATACTAACGTCTGATTGCCAATTGTGTATACGCGTTTTGTAACCCTCCCATTCCCCTATTATATTGTTGATTTTAGATAGCGTATATCTACTGCTGTCTCTAATAACTTTGACGCTAAGGCTATCAATAAAAGAGATATATCTCTGATAATTTGAATCAAGTTTTATCACAAAGCTTGGGCGCTTAGAATTTGATTGAATTTTTTCTAAGGATTTTAATAAACTCTCATATTTAAAGGTGATTTCCGAAATAGGAATTGGTTTAATAGTGGGTATGCTATCATTGGTTTCACTGCGTGTAATCTGAGGTAGAAAGAACAATAAAACGAATAAAAGAAAGGTATACCTAATGTTTTGTAGTGGTGTAGAAATCTTCATGCGATGAAGTTTAGTGATGAGGTTTTTGATTATAAACAAATATAGGATATAAATGTGAAACCTGAAACTTTTTAAAACAGAGCCCTGGGTTTGAGGAAAAGCTAATCCTCTTCATTAAATAATGATATTTGTTTATTGCTATTATAAGGTTTTATAAGATCTGAATCGTCATTCTTTACTGAGTTTACTTTAGAACTGACTTCAAAACTCTCCATTTTAGAGGATTCAAATGCTTGAATCATTTTTTGTAAATCTTTGGTATTTGAGTTTTCGAGCCATTCTTTTTCCAATTGTGGCGGTAAAATTACTGGCATTCTTGGATGTAAAGGTTTCATGAGTTCATTAGAAGCTGTGGTTATAATGGTGAAAGTATTTTTAATCTTTCCTTCGGTATCTTTCCACTCTTCCCACAGCCCTGCAAAAGCAAACATTTCACGAGATTTCAAGCGAATATAATGAGAGAACTTTTGCTGTCCGTACTTTTTCCACTCGTAAAACCCATCAGCAGGTACCAAACACCTTTTGGAGGAATATGCTTCTTTAAATGCTGGTTTTTCTTGTAAAGACTCCCCTCGTGCATTTATCATTTTAAAAGCCATACGAGAATCTTGAGCCCAAGGAGGTAACAAACCCCAATGGAATAGGCTTAGGTTTTGTGGTTTTTCATTAGTAATGACTCCCAATTTCTGACCAGGTGCATTATTATAACGAGCTACATAGGTGTTGCCATCCACATGGATTTTAAACCGTTTTTCTACTTCGGAACTTAATTGAGCAAATGAATAGCGACCACACATATTTAAGATTTGAACAAATATACTTATTGTTTTGAATTGCAAATTGGGTGAATGAACTAAGAAAATATTATCTTGCAATTGTAATATGGGCAATAGATAATAC
>JADGDY010000014.1:34206-46217 GCA_016744655.1 Bacteroidales bacterium
AGATAATACTATGGATACAAAAAATGCAGTTATAAATTTTTTCACCCGACAAACAGGAGTAGAATTAAATTTAGAACAAGAAGAATTTGTTCATCAGGCGTATAGAAAAGAAAGTCACAAGAAAAAGACCATATTGTTTAGTGCAGGAGATGCGAATACGAGGCATTATATCATCGAAAAAGGATTGATTCGTCTGTATTTAATTGATTCAAAAGGGAAGGAGATTAATATCCTTTTTGCAAAAGAAAATCAAGTAATTGGTGATCTTGCGACTCCATTAACTACTAATTTTTATTTGGAGACCATTGAAGATAGTGTGGTATATTCCATAGAAGAATCGGGCTTGCAAAAGGTAATGACAGAACTAAAGCTTGGGCAATCCTTACATCCTAATAATGGTTTACGACGATCTTATATTCATATTCAAAAGCGTTTGGTTTCCATCCTCTCAAAATCAGCTGAAGAAAATTACCTTGAATTTAAGGAAATCCACCCAGATTTAGTTCAACGCATTCCTCAATATCTTATAGCGGGTTATCTGGGTATTAGTCCAGAATTTCTAAGCAAGGTAATTGCTAAAACCACAAAGCTTAAATCATAAATTTCAGCTAATATTTTACTTTCTTAAACTAGATTAAGATTTGCTATTTAGATTGATTCTATCTTTGCGTCATAATTTAATGACCTGAAAAACTGTTTAGAATGAATAAGATACTAAGCTTTGGTGGAAGCAATAGCAAAAAATCCATCAACAAAACATTGGCAAATTATGCTGCCAATCAAGTTAAGGATGTGGAACTAACATTGGCCGATTTAAACGATTATGAATTGCCGGTTTATAGTTTCGATTTGGAAAACGAGAGTGGAATTCCAGAAAAGGCAAAAGATTTCAAAGCACTAATTAATGATGCTGATGGAATCATTATTTCATTGGCTGAGCATAATGGAATGCCTACTGTGGCTTTTAAAAACGTTTTTGATTGGATATCTCGTGTCGATCCTAAAACATGGAAGGATAAAAAAATACTATTACTATCCACCTCACCAGGAGCAAGGGGAGCAAAAAGTGTTTTGGCCTTAATGAAAGAAGTATTCACTCGTTTTGGTGCACAAATCATTGCCGATTTTTCTCTCCCTACTTTTTACGATAATTTTTCGGAGGAGGGCATAAAAAATATAGATCTGAGTAAAGATTTAGAACAGAAAATAAAATCATTTGAAACAAGTATAAAACAATAATATGAAAACGAATAAAATAATCTATTGGGTGAGTACCGGGCTTTTAACGGTGATGATGTTAATGTCGGCAGGAATGTATGTATTTAATAATGCAGCAATATCAGAGGTTTTTGTTGGGCTTGGATATCCAGCCTATATTATTTATCCTCTTGCCATTGCAAAAGTTCTTGGCCTTTTAGCCATTTGGTTAGACAAGTCAAAAAGTTTAAAAGAGTGGGCCTATGTAGGCTTCTTCTTTGATTTTGTATTGGCATTTTTTGCACATTGGATGATTAATGATGGAGAATTTGGTGGTGCTTTAATAGCATTAGTTTTGCTATTTGTATCTTATTTCTTTTGGAAGAAAAAGTCAATTGCAGATTAACCTTATTAAAAATATTTAAAACTCGCTATTTCTGTTCTTTAAAACATGAAATAGCGAGTTTTTTTATCAAGGTCTTAATTAGTCTCTTCATAAAACCATTAACTCGGTTAAATGCTTGATATGAAGTTTAAGTTCAATGCCAGACAAGAACTTGCTTCGGGAGCTTGTTCTCTCTGAAAATCAAGGATTTCCGACAGGAAACGTCGGGATAACTATTTTCAGAAAGAGCGTAAGGACGAAATTGGGCTTTTCGGCTAAGCACTAATTATTTGAAACCCTAAAACAAGCCTTCCACCGATAAGTAACGCTCACCAGTATCATAGGCAAATGTTAATACTCTCTTACCCATTAACTCATCTTGAATTTGATGAATAGCAGCTAATGATGCTCCTGAGGAAATTCCAATAAATAGGCCCTCCTCTTTTGCAGCATTCTTAGCAAAGTCATAAGCTTCATCTTTTGATATTTTAATGATATCATCGAGCAATTGCTCATCTAGATTTTTTGGGATAAATCCAGCTCCAATTCCTTGAATGGCATGAGGTCCGGCTTTTCCTTCGCTTATAATTGGTGAATCTGAAGGTTCCACTGCTATCACTTTTAAAGCTGGCCATTTTTTCTTTAACTCCCTGGCGACTCCACTAATATGACCACCTGTTCCAACTCCTGTTACCATATAATCTAATCCCTCTGGAAAATCATTAATGATTTCTTGAGCAGTGGTTTTACTATGAATATCAGGATTAGCGGGATTGTCAAATTGCATAGGCATCCATGCATTTAATTCGTCCTTCATTTCATTGGCTTTATCAATGGCGCCCTTCATACCCAATTCTTTTGGTGTAAGAACAATTTCGGCTCCATAAGC
Source organism: Bacteroidales bacterium (assembly GCA_016744655.1). Taxonomy (GTDB): domain Bacteria; phylum Bacteroidota; class Bacteroidia; order Bacteroidales; family UBA12170; genus UBA12170. The sequence continues at coordinate 36,678 of JADGDY010000014.1, forward strand.
CATCATTTGTTTTCGCCTTTCAACAGACATAGATTCGGGCATGGTAAGAATTAAGCGGTAGTTCTTAATGGCAGAAACCAAAGCCAAACCAATGCCGGTATTCCCAGAGGTGGGCTCTATAATCACGCTGTCACTTTTGAGGATTCCTTTGTTTTCAGCATCATTAATCATGGCTAAAGCAATGCGGTCTTTGATACTTCCTCCAGGGTTTTGTTTTTCTAGTTTTATCCATGCTTCTATGTTTGAAGAGAATAAGTTGTTTAATCGTAGAACTGGAGTATTTCCAATGAGTTCTAATATGTTTTGTTTTTTCATGTCTTTTTTTTTTTAGATGACGAAATCGATAATGTCTTTTTGTTCTTGTTTTCCATTTCTCAAATGGATTTTAGCCTGATTTAAAACCACAGAATGAGGAGCTACAGATTGGGTAAGCCACACATTTCCTCCAATTGTAGAATGATGACCAATAGTGGTATCGCCACCTAAAATGGTGGAACCCGCATAAATTACTGTGTGTTCACCGATGCTAGGATGTCGTTTCTTACCGCATAATTCTTTCGATACACTTAATGCTCCCAGTGTTACTCCTTGGTATATTTTCACCGATTCTCCTATTTCTGTGGTTTCTCCAATGACTACTCCTGTGCCATGATCTATGCAAAAAGAGGATCCAATTTTTGCTCCAGCATGAATGTCAATTCCTGTTTTGCCATGAGAATATTCTGTGAGCATTCTGGGTACTATTTTTACTGATAAATTACTCAAAACATGTGCAATTCGATAGACTAGTATTGCATAAAATCCAGGATATGAAATAATAACCTCCTCAATTGATTTTGCTGCTGGGTCGCCTTCAAAAATAGCTATGGCATCAGTAATTAGTGTTTCATAAATCTCAGGAAGTTCATTTTTAAAGCAAATAATTGTTTCGTCCAAATCATCCACTCCTGATTCATATGACTCTAAAATTTTTCTCAGAAGAATGAGGATTTCATCTAGTTGAATATCATCATCACTATCACAAAATGATAAAATGGGGAATAAATATCCTATGGTTCCATTCATGAAATCATGAACTTCTTTTTTACGAGGAACCTTTCCCATACTGTTTTGTAGGAACTGACCACGAAATTGTATCAATTGGTTTCTTGTCATTTTTTGTTCATTAAAAAAGCCCTTCCGAATATCCGAAAGGGCTGTATATATTAAAAGAATCTTTTATTATCGTACACATATCACCCTATTAGCACTGTTATTCCAACAGCACCAACAATGAGTAATTATATTTGTGTTTTTTATCATGTGGCAAAAGTATTCATTATTTGAGTTTTAAGGGAAAATAGAATTGTTTTTTATTGTTAATTATTTCATTTTATTGGCAATGGAATTAGTAATACTTTTACCTTGGATTTTTAATTGAGATGGAGCTTTAGTATCGTTGATTTCTCTCTTACGAATTCGTTGAGTAAAACCACCAACATCAGAAAAATAAAAACAGAAATATATGAAACGAGTTACAGGAATAGGGGGAGTGTTTTTTAAAACCAAAGACCCGCAAAAAACAAGAGATTGGTATCAAAAACACTTAGGTTTAGAAACCGATGCCTATGGAACCAGTTTTGAATGGCGTCAAGCTGAGGATGCCAATAAAAAAGGCTTTACAGCCTGGAGTCCTTTCCAAGAAAACACCGATTACTTCGGAAAATCGGAGCAGGAGTATATGGTGAATTATCGAGTTGAAAACCTAGAATTTTTAGTTGACGAGCTACGCAAAGAAGGAGTGGAGATAGTAGATGAAATACAGTCCTTTGAATACGGAAAATTCGTTCATATTAAAGATGTAGAAGGCAAAAGAGTAGAGCTTTGGGAACCTGTAGATGAGGAGTATGATAAGATTTTGGAAGTGAGAACGAAGTGATTAATTAGAAATATATGTATTCTATTTAAAAGCACCGTCGTTCCGAATAAAGAGAAGTAGTCTTTTACAAACTGTTACTCTTTTTATTGATAGAAGCTCTCTTTAATCCTACAATGGAATAGTAAAACCTGTTAGAGTCATTGTAGGATTTTCCTCCGTATCGCCAGCTCAAACAAAACAGTAGAATTCCTTACGACACTTTACTACTCTATACAATACTTTACATTTATTCCCTCACCCACTTACCAGACTCCACTAGCTTACCATCTTTCGCCAATGACCAAATATATGTACCAGAGGAGAGTTCCAAAGTATTAACACGAGAAATATTTGAATTGATGTAATCCTCTAAAACTAAACTTCCGTTTAAGTTATGTAGTTGGAGAGTCGCTGGAAAAGCTCCGGTGTGGAGCTCTAGATAATCTCTTCCTGGGTTGGGTAATATTATGGCGTTCTTAACGGGAATTTCTGCATTGTTATTGGTAGTGGTGATGAGGCCTTCTTGGTTGACTTTCATTATGAAAATATTCCACAAATCTGAATCTAGTTCACTACACCTACCTAAAAGCAAAACATCCCCTTCAGGTGTTGTTTTAATACTATTGAGTAAATAGTTTTTATCTCCACCATAAAATCTTTGATTAATGATATTCAAGCTGGTGTCCATTTGAGTTAAACAAAAAGTATTTGGATAGCTATAATTCATTCCTTTATACTCGAAATTGCTACCAGTATATACAAATTGTTCATAGGAATCTATTCCATTATGGTCACAGGTATAAAACCAATAGGCTGCACTATCAAATACATGAAAGTGTGTTTTGTTAAAGTGTTTGGTTGCTTTCCCAACTGCATGATTATCTACGAATCCAGCTCCTTCAGCTCTATTCATTGCAGAAAAATAATAATTTGAATCTAAAGAATTGTGGATGCTAAAATAATAACTCATATCAGGACCTGGATAAGAAATTGGAGTATTTATAAGGTTAAAATCCTTATCAAGAATATTCAACTGGGTAAACTGAACATTCGATGATGTATCAAGGCCCTTAGAATCTACCATAAATTGTGAATCGGAATTAAATATAGGTGCAATATCATACATATGCTTATCAAACAAGCTATCTTTTTTCATGACCATATTGGAGTCGATAATAGCAATATATCCATTTCCTGGTAAACCACTAAAAGGCATAGTGCTAGTGCTCATTAAAAACATAATATCGTTGTTTTTAGATTGAAATGAATTCATGATGTAACCATAAGTCAAATCTTCACTTTCAAATTCCCATTCTTCTATTATTTCAAGTTCTTCATCGAACTCAATAAGCCATAAAGAAAAATCTAGTTCTGCAACTGAATTACAAACATGTCCGATTCCAATAATTCTGTCATTATTTAGTATGAGAAGAGATCCTAACATATTTAATTGTGAAATATTCAAAAAATCAGAAGTTTCAATATCACCACTACTATTTACCTTACAAATTTTTGCGTAATAATCCTCAAAAGGATCGTCATTATCGCCATCAATAAAGCTAAAATAATAGGAGCTATTAAAAACTACAATATCTCCTATTGGTGTTTGGTTGCTGTACTCTATTATTTCTTTATACCAATAGTTTTGGCTAAAAAGATTCGTTGATAGTAAAACAAGAAATAAAAGGTAAAGAGTTTTCATATTAAACATAATAGATTAAAGTGGTATAAATTATCTGTCAGAAAAAATAAATGTTTTGTTCTTTATTGAAGTATATTTATTAGTCAAGGAAGAACGTATACTCCAGTTTATTTATTGTTTCAATTGAATTTTCTAGAGTCACTGTAGGATTTTCCTCCGTTTCGCCAGCTCAATCAAAACATTACCATTCCTTACGACACTTTACCAATCTATACAATACTTTTCATTTACTCCCTCACCCACTTACCAGACTCCACCACTTTACCCTCTTTCACCAATGACCAAATATATGTACCAGAGGAGAGTTCCAAAGTATTAACACGAGAAATATTTGAGTTGATGGCCTCCTCTAAAACTAAACTTCCATTTAAGTTATGTAGTTGAAGGGTAGCTGGATAAGCTCCAGTGTGAAGTTCTAGGTATTCTCTTCCTGGGTTGGGTAGTATAATGGCGTTTTTTATGGGGATTTCGGCGTTGTTGTTAGTTGAGGTGATTAGGCCTTCTGGGTTGACTTTCATTATGACTAAGTCTTTTTCATGCACTCCATTTTCTTCATTTTGATAATAGGTACCAAACATTAACGCCCCACCATCTTCCGTAGCTTTCAATTGATAGAGTACATAATAGGAATCCCCACCATAATACTTTTCCCAATTTAAATCCAAATTGGAATTTAAGTTATCTATTTGAAAAAATGATTTTTCTGTACTCCAGAAATCCCCAAATTGATAGTTTTTAAAAGAACCAAAATAAATATTTGAGGTGTCAATAAAATCCAGATTATTTAATACTCCAGAATAATACATGGTATCAGGATTGGTAACAGTAAATTGCTTTTGAAGTTCATAATCGGTATTATATTTAAATACCCCTAAATAATGATTTGCATCTTTATCATCCTTTCCTGGTCTATAATTACCCGCATAGAGAAACATACTATCATGAATAAAGTTCAAAGTTGTGGCATTATGTGTTTCTGTTTCCCAATAGATATTTGTGCGATTAACATTGTTGAAAGTATCACTAAATTCCATAATTTCATAATTTACTTTACTCAAGTTATTTGATGTCACTAAATATATACGGTTTTTATCGGAATTATAAGCAATATCATGAACTGAATTACTATTGCCGGAGATGTAAATTGAATCTCTAATAATTTCAAACTCTTGGTTAATTTCTTTTAAAAAAAAACTTTTACGTGTAGATACTTCAGGATGCGATCTGAAATTTCCAGTAATTATAAAATTCCCATCCTCATTTTTAGTTGATGATATTTGAAGTATTTCACCATAACTAGTTGCCGTTCTTATCTCATAAATTAATTCAAGGTTCTCATCAAATTCAACTTGCCAGAAATCATCATCATAAAACCCTTCTTTTTGGTAAGAACCCCAGGCAATATAATTCCCATTATCTAGTTTTCCCATTTTTCTAATGATACAAGCATATTCATTATCAAGGAATATTAAACTATCAGTAAGAACTCCATTTTTATCAAACTTATAGAAATAACTATTTGCAAAATAATAACCATATTGTTGATATCTTAAGAATGAGATAATACAAGATTGATCATCTGTTTCTATAATATCTGTTGGGAAATCGTGTTTTTCGCTATTTAGTTTTACTGTGAATGAGTTTTGAGAATAGATAGGGATTGAAAGCAAAACAAGAAATAGTAAGTGAAATATTTTCATTTTTATATAATTTTAAAAGCGAAGCGCTTAGAGCACCTCGCTTTATCAGTTACTAATCTATCGGGTCGATTCTAACTACTCTTCGACCATAAGATATTTCTGCCAAATGCACATAGTCAACAGGGCTGCTACCCATAAATTCTGCACCTTCCAAATCTATAGACACAAACTCCCAGTTTTCCGTTGGATTATCTTCTTGAATGATATTGAGCTCTATATCAATAATATCCAACGCTGCTTGTAAATAAAAATTCATTTCAATAGGATTTAAACAGGAATGACGTCCGTCATCGTCAGGAGTATATGGATAATCATGTGAATAAAATAACAATCTATCAAACATATTATCTTCAGGAATATCATCATTTTCATTTAAATAATTATCAGGATTGCGAGATAATGTGACAACTTGAACAATATAGGTATTAGGGTCTGTAAATCCAATTTCATTTGGATTATTTACTTTATACTCAATTTCTTCGGCAGCATCAGAACTCAGGGAGGCTCCATCATTTGGCCCATCACAATAACCACCATCATTTTGCCATCCTCTTCCATATTTCCAATAATCATCTTCTTCAAAGGGAGGATAAACCCTAGGTCTATCAACTAAATCATAACCCACATAAACATGCATAATTAAATTACTGCCATTATCTTTGAATTCGTTTTCAACTAATGTCACATCAACTCCAATAAGAGCTTTGTCTTCGTTTGGTACTTGATTAAATACAGTTTCTATTTGATTCTCTAACTGACTAGTTATACTCCCTAGTTCTGAAGCACTTATAAAGCCATTTTCTATATTAACTGGAATAACTAAACTATTGTCATTTAGTAACTCATTGTTGTTATTAACTGGATTTGAATAAGTGTAATTCATCAATGCTTCTAAATTCCATAAAGCATCCTCCACACTCATCATCTCTCCATCCTTAAAACTATTGTTCTTAATCTTATCTTGGAAATCTAAAATCTGATTTTGGATTTTCACATCTTCTTCTGACCAATACACTCCATTCTCTATATTTGATTGCATGGTGTTATCTTCATCTTTCTCACAAGCTATCATTGTAATAGCAATAATTCCTAATAATAGAAATATATTATATAATCTTCTCATTATAAATTGTATTTGTGAACCATATCATTTTATCTGGTTCTATTAAAAAAATTAACTTTGTAAATTCAAACGGTCTGTTACTAGGCTTTACTCCGAGAGGTAAGATATTTGTGGTGGAGCTTAGGACGGGCTGTTTGTTTTCACTTAAGACCAAAACAAAGGCACGCCCCATATTTGGTCAAAGTTATTTTTTCCCAATTCAAATAGTTGGTATTTTATATTTCTTCCATTCCTAAATGCTTTGTGATTTTCTTTTTCTATTGAAATAAAACTCAAATTTATCTCACGGGGGGGGTATGGCAATTTAGTGAGGTTTTCCTTCTTTTCAAAAGAAGAAATCCCGAGATGGATAAATGGATTCATTTCAGACATAAATAGATAAAAGTGGTATAAATTGCCCGTCAAAAGTAAAACATATTTTGAACTGTTTACGGATTTTAACAAAATATATTCTATTCCTTATTAGGGTATAGTTGTTTTACCCAGATTGTTATTTTTTTGCACTATTTGACTATTGGTTCAAAAACTTCAAAGTACAGGTTCCTACTGCCTTTTGTTGAAACACGAGCATTGCGATCTGGCCTCAGGCTAGAGAAGCAATCTCCTGCAATCTAGTCTAATAAATATTGATAGAACATATTCACCCCACAATCCTACAAGGGAATTGTATAATGTGTTAGAGCCCTTGTAGGATATTCTTTCGCTTTGCCAATTCTCCTTTTCTCCCTTTCTCCCTTACTCCAATTCTCCAGCTCTCCAGTTCTGATGAAACATTACAAACTTTTACAATACATTACAATGCTTTACTAATTATAATCTCCAGTTCACTATTTCTTACAAGCCCTTACTACCCTTTACAATCCCTCACAGCTTTTCACAACACATTACAATTCCTTACTACTCTTTTCACCCCCTTCATAAAGTTTCATTTTCCTGCGGTTTCAAAATCTCACAATAAATAAAACATCAGTCACCATAAATCCAAAAAACATATTAGGTTTGTATAAGATTTTTTTAAACTCAAGGAATCATGGAAGCAAACTATGCCAATATTCAAATTACAGCTGCTCAGGCTGTTGAAATAGCTCAAGAACGCTATCAAATTAAGGGAGAAATTACTCCTTTGCCTGGAGAGCTTGATTTTAATTTTAAAATAAAAACGGAGGAGGGTTCTTTCCTCTTGAAAGTAAGTAGACCCGATGCCGATGAACAAGAAATCGATTTCCAAGAGAAGATTTTAGCTTGGGTGGCATCACATGGACAAAACATAGTCTCGCCTCTAGTTTTTAAGGATAAAGATGGTTATTCCATATCAAAATATAATGATGAACATGGACAAACCCGACTCGTCCGACTATTGAACTTTATTCCTGGTAGGCTTTGGTCAGCGGTGAATCCTCAAAATGAAACCCTCCTCTATTCTCTGGGAAAAGAAGCTGGGAAATTAAGCACCACGCTTCAAGGTTTTGAGCATCCTTTGGCTCATAGAGATTTTCCTTGGGATGTGGGGCAAGCACAATGGACATACGAGCATATTGAGCTTTTTACTGATGAAAAGCTAGAAATAGTAGAATACTTCCAATCCTTGTTTATAGAAATTCAAGAACCTTATGCTTCCCTAAGAAAGTCAGTAGTGCATAGCGATGCCAACGATAATAATGTGATTGTTAGCCACGATTTGATTCATCCACAGGTGGAAGCCATTATTGATTATGGGGATGCCATTTATACGCAAACAATAAACGATTTGGCCATTGCCATTGCCTATGCGATAATGAATAAAGCTGATGTAATAGAAGCTTCTTTGCCCATTATTAAAGCTTACCATGCGGAGTTTCCTTTGCTCGAAGAAGAGCTAGAACTACTCTATGTTTTAGTGGCCATGCGATTGGTGATTAGCGTTACAAAGTCGGCTATCAACAGACAACTGGAACCTGATAATACCTACTTACTCATCAGCGAAAAACCAGCTTGGGCGATACTAAAGAAGTGGAAAGAAGTATCTAAGGATTTAGCTCATTATTCCTTTAGAGCTGCTTGTGATTTTACGGCTCATCCTAAAGAAAAGGAGTTTAAAAACTGGGCCTTAAAACAAAACATCTCTATTCAAACTCTGTTTCCTGATCTAGAAATTGAAAAGCTTATTAAAGTAGATATGAGTACAGAAAGCACCTGGATGGGGCATGAAAGTGAATACCTCAACAATGGACTCACCGAGTATAAATTAACGGAACTTCAATTTGGAAATAAGAAGACCATTATTGCTGGAGGATATTTGGAAACTCGTCCATTCTATATCACCGATGCCTATAAAAAGGAAAGTAATAATGGCCCTGTTTATCGTGCTATTCATTTGGGGACTGATATGTGGGTAAAAGCAGAAACTCCTCTTCATTCACCATTGGATGGAGAAGTTTTTAGTATTCATCATAATGATGCCGATAAAGACTATGGTCCTACTCTCATTCTAAAGCACAAAACAGAGGAGGGCCTAGAATTTTACAGCCTCTACGGACATTTGAGTTTGGCTTCGTTAAAGCATTTGAAAAAGAATCAAAAGGTAAAACGAGGGGAATTAGTGGCTTGGGTTGGAAGTCAAGAAGAAAATGGCAATTGGGCTGCCCATCTTCACTTTCAATTGATGCTTGATATGCTGGATGAGCAGCATGACTTCCCTGGAGTATCAACACCCAATGAACTTGGTGTTTGGAGCAGTATTTGTCCGGATTCTAATCTCTTATGGAAAGAGAAAAACTTAGAGGAGGCCCAGCAAAAAGACCATGAGCAGCTTATCAATTACCGCAAGCAGCATTTAGGCAAGAGCTTAAGTTTGAGCTACGATATTCCTTTGAAAATGGTAAGAGGAGCAGGAGCTTTTCTATTAGATGCCAGCGGAAGAAAATATCTCGACACGGTAAATAATGTGGCACATGTGGGTCACGAGCATCATAGAGTAGTAAAAGCTGGACAAGCGCAAATGGGAATCCTTAACACCAATTCCCGCTATCTCCACGAAAACATCAATCAATTTGCTGAAGAGTTATTGAGCACCTTCCCCAAGGAATTATCGGTGGTACATTTTGTGAATTCTGGTAGTGAAGCCAATGAGCTGGCATTA
>JADGDY010000015.1 GCA_016744655.1 Bacteroidales bacterium
ATGATGTCGTTTATTCTAGAGCAGAATTCGATGCTAGTACAATACATTATGATACTTTGAATTTAGAGCAAGGTTGTTATAAATTTATTGCCTATGATACTGGTGGTGATGGAATGTATAATTGGCCTTCGAATCATGGAACTGGTCATATAAAACTAAGAACCATGGATGGTTCATTGGTTGCAAATCTCGAAGCTTGGTTTGGAGAATATATCGCACATTCATTTGTGAATACTGCTTATCCAGTAAGAATAGATGACAGAGATAAACTCACGTTTAATATTTACCCAAACCCATCAGATGGTTTATTTAATATTGAGTTAATGACCAACCCAGGTGATTATCAAGTGAGTATTTATAACCCTGCAGGTTCTTTGGTTCATGAATCTAAAATCAATAGTCAATCTCCTGGAACTTATCAGCTTAATTTATCTGAGCTTGACAATGGATTGTATTTAATCAATGTAGCTTCAGGTGAATTCAATATGTTTAAGAAAATTGTAATCGAGAAGTAAATAGATTCGAATATTATAAATCCCTAGTTGTTAGCTCAGCTAGGGATTTTTTATGCATAATTATTTAAAAAACAATCTTGGGTTTTAACACATGGATATTTTTGTTTTAACCCATAGATTATTTGTAATTTTGTTTCATAATAAGGAATATGAGAAAAGAAAAAGATTTTTTAGGCGAAATAGAAATTGAAGATAAATATCTATATGGAATTCACTCTGTTAGGGCTCGTCAGAACTTCCCGAACCAAAGTCCATTTCACAAGGAATGGTACCAAGCTGTTGGAGAAGTAAAACTGGCCTGCTATCAAACCTATAAAAACTTTAAAAAGTTAGTTTTAAAAGGAATTCCTACTTCTGATTTGCCCATTCATTTTATGGGGGACTCCTCCATAGAATCTTTGCAAAAGGCAGCTGAAGAAGTAGCCCAAGGAAAACACTTCAATCATTTTATTATTCCTGCTGTTCAAGGTGGTGCAGGCACAAGCATCAATTTAAATATTAATGAAATTATTGCCAATAGAGCCTTGCAAATGATGGATCATCAATTGGGCGATTATTCCGTTATTGACCCTATTGAACAAGCAAATATTTATCAATCCACAAATGATGTTATTCCAACTGCTCTTAAAGTGAGTCTCATGAAGCTATTAAAAAAACTAGAGGAGGCCATTAATAAAAGTAGAAAAGCAATGGAAGGAGTAGAAAACGAGTTTAGGAGTATTCCTCGCTTGGGTTATACTCAGTTACAAGAAGCTGTCCCTTCTACTTATGGTCGTCTTTTTTCTTCATATAGCGATGCATTAAGCCGTGATTGGTGGAGAGTTAGTAAATCATGGGAAAGAATTAAAGTCGTAAATTTAGGTGGAGGGGCTATTGGCACTGGAGTATCTGTTCCCAGATATTTTATTATGGAAGTGGTTCAGCAATTAAAAGACCTAAGCAAACTTCCTATCAGTCGAGGAGAAAACCTTGGAGACTCCACTTCTAACCTTGATTCCTACGTGGAGGTGAGTGCTATTCTTAAAGCTCATGCCGTAAATTTGGAAAAAATGGCTAATGACATACGGCTCTTATCTTCTGATATCACTAAACCAGACTTTAATATTGCTCAACGTCAAGTTGGCAGCTCTATCATGCCGGGCAAAGTAAACCCTGTAATTCCAGAGTTTATCATTTCTAGTGCTCATCAGATTTACGCTAATGATTTATTAATTAGCAGCTTGTCTGCCAGAAGTGATTTGGAGCTTAATGCTTATCTACCTTCCATTGGAAATGCCCTATTGGAGAATTTGAAGCTGTTGATATCGGCAAACCAAAGTCTCGAGCAAAATCTATTACATGGTATAAAAATTGATACTGAAGTTTCTGAATCAGAATTCTATAAAAGCACATCATTAACAACGGTTTTGAGTCCATTGATAGGTTATCACAAAGCAGCTGCATTGGCAAAATTAATGAAACAACAACAGTTGAGTATTTTTAGTGCCAATGAAGAGTTAGGCTTTTTGAGTGGAGCAAAACTAACAGAAATGATGAAGCCGGAAAGCCTTACAGCTCTAGGGTTCTCAGTAAAAGATTTAATGGAATAAGCTTCTTTTGAAGCTAAAGGATGTTCCTTTTTTTGCTCCCTTTAGGGAAGGGGCAAACAAAAAAAGTTTGAATGAAGGTTATTGTTTCAATCAAATATAATAAGCTTTATTTGTATAGATTTAATGGAATAATATGTCAAAAGGAAAAGATCAAAAACCACATATAGGTATCTTCGGAAGAAGAAACCACGGAAAAAGTTCGCTTATCAATTGCTTGTCTGGTCAGGATATTGCAATAGTTAGTGATGTTGCAGGAACTACAACAGACCCAGTGAAGAAATCCATGGAAATAGATGGAATTGGCCCAGTGATTTTAGTGGATACTGCTGGAATAGATGACACAGGAGATTTAGGTAAACAAAGAATCAAGAAAAGTCTACAAACCATTCCCAATATGGATTTGGCTGTCTTGGTTATCACCAATAATACTTGGGATTCTTTTGAGGAGGATTTAATTAAAAAATTCCAGAAGAAAGAAGTAGATTTTGTGGTAGTACACAACAAAACAGACCAATTTCCCATTGAAGAAATGTTTCAGAAAGAGGTAGAAGCACGAGTGGGAACAACCTTAATTCCATTCAGCTGTTTAAAAGCTGATAATTTGGAGCGTTTAATTGAGGAAATGAGGAAGAATATTCCGGAATCAGCCTATCAATCAAATACCTTAATTGGTGATTTAATCTCAGCTGGAGATACTGTTTTATTAGTTACTCCCATTGACGATGAAGCACCCGAAGGGCGATTGATTCTTCCACAAGTTCAGCTCATCAGAGATGTATTGGATAACGATGCTGTAGCGGTGGTTTTAAAAGAGCGAGAGCTCGATGAACACATTAGTAAAATGAACCCTAAACCAGCTCTAGTCGTTACCGATAGTCAGGTGTTTCTTAAAGTAGATGGTTCTGTTCCTAATAATATTCCAATGACCAGTTTTAGTATTGTTCTAGCTCGTCAAAAAGGAAATTTTGAACACTATCTCAAAGGAACCTATCAATTGGGCGAGTTAAAAGATGGCGATAAGATTTTACTTTTAGAATCATGCACACATCACGTATCTTGTGATGATATTGGAAGAGTAAAAATTCCACGTTGGCTCGACCAGTTTAGTGGAAAAAAATTAGAGTATACTGTAGTTTCTGGCCTCGATCAAGTGCCAGGGGAAATTACAGATTATGCCATCGTTATTCAATGCGGAGGATGCGTCATTACAAAGAAGCAAGTGCATAATCGATTAATGCCTGCCATTGAAGCTGGAGTTCCCGTAACTAACTACGGAATGGCCATTGCTTTTGTGCAAGGAATCTACCATAGAGCAATTTTGCCTTTTACTAAAGAGGAAACTGATAACTCTATATATTTATAGGAAATATTAACTCTTATATTTTAGAAATGAAAAATATCATTATAACAGGAGCCAGCAGAGGCATTGGAAAAGCAGCAGCATTAAAGCTAGCTCAAGAGGAAAAAGTAAGGATTTTGGCAATTGCACGTTCGGTTGAAGACTTGGAGGAACTTAGAAAAGAAATCCCTTCTCATACTGAATTACTTGTCTACCCTTTCGACTTGAATAATGGTGATTATGGAAAACTAAATCATTTTATTAGTGAGAACTTTAAATCGGTAGACCTACTCATTAATAATGCTGGGGCATTGGTGGTAAAGCCGTTTATGGAAATGACAGAGGATGATTTTGATTTACAATTTCACATCAATGCCAAAAGTGTTTTTCAATTGTCGAAAATTTGCATCCCATTAATGCCTAAAGGCAGTCATATTGTAAACATCAGTAGCATGGGAGGATTCCAAGGAAGTATGAAATTTCCTGGATTGAGTCTTTATTCTGCCAGTAAAGGTGCAGTTAGTATCTTAACAGAGAGTATGGCGGCAGAATTAGTAGAACAAGGAATTTCGGTAAATGCCTTGGCCTTTGGAGCTGTAGATACAGATATGCTGCGCTCTGCCTTTCCCGATTATCAAGCTCCGTTAACCGCCTCCGAAATGGGAGAATACCTAGCCGATTTCGCCCTCACCAAAGCTAAATTCTATAATGGAAAAGTTTTACCTGTTAGTGTGAGTACCCCATAAAACTCTATTATTACAAAGAAAACCTATTTATCTAAAACCTCGCTGCTTTAATGCATTCTTTGTAATAAATATGAATGAAATGAATATTTTCAAGTCGTGTGCTAGTCGTTAGTAGGAGGAAGAAAGGCAAGCGACTTCAATCATTCTTACGAAATAGATGGGTTTTTATTCCTGAACAAAATTCAATTGCCTCCATTCCCCAAAAATGACTAATTTAGCTATTCACCTTAAAAGCATTTGTTATGAAGTTTTTACGAATCTTATTTATTCTTTTAATCGCTGCATTTGTAGTATTTCAATTTATTGGAATTGAAAAAACAAATCCAGAGTTTGAACCTTCAATGGATTTTATTGTAATGGAAAATCCGCCAGAAGAAATAGCTCAAATGATTCGTTCTGCTTGCTACGACTGCCACTCCAATGAAACCATTTGGCCTTGGTATTCAAATATAGCTCCAGTTAGTTGGAAGTTAGAAGAACATGTAATAGATGGTCGTGATAACTTAAACCTGAATATGTGGGGAGAGTTTGATGTGGAGGATAGAGCTTATGTAATTGAAGAAATGATTGAGGAAATGGAAGAAGGTGAAATGCCAATTCCAGGATATCTCATCACTCATTCTGATGCAAAATTAACAGCGGAGCAACAGGCGAAATTGTTTAAATGGTTTCGCTCCATTCAAAAAATGAACTAACTAGAAAATAAAATGACGCTATTTGTTTTCTTTGAATCGGTAGCTTGGGATTGGATTTCTATCATTGCTGTAGTGATAGCTTATGTGTTTGTCATTTATTTAGTGATAAAGACATTATTGCAGAATCGAAATCCAGTATCTACCTTAAGTTGGATTATGGTATTGGTCATGATTCCTTTCTTGGGACTCATTTTGTATTTTCTATTTGGGCAAAAAGCAACCAAACGTTGGGTCTTTAAACGCATGAGAAATAAGGAAATTATTCAAATGCGCGAAATCAGTGAAGGCCAACTGGAAACACTCCAAAGCATAGACTTGGTAGAAGACAGGTATTTAAATGAATATCATAAGCTCATGTCTATGCTCCTCAAAAACAATAGCTCATTTCTCTCCTCCAATAATCACATTCGGTTATTCCATAATGGAAAAGATGTTTATAGTTCTATCTATGAAGATTTAAAAGCAGCCAAGAAGTTTATTCACATGCAGTATTATATTCTTGAGGATGGTGAAGTGGCTGATAAAGTGACAGAAATTTTAGTAGAAAAAAGTCGACAAGGTTTGAAGGTGGTTTTAGTTCTCGATGGATTAGGGAGTAGAAAACTCAATGATAAGTATATAAAAACAATGAAGGAAAATGGGGTGGAAGTACTGTTGTTTCGTCCTGTTCGGTTTCCCAACTTTGCCAATAAAATAAACAATAGAAACCACAGAAAAATAGTTGTTGTAGATGGTGAAATAGGATATACTGGAGGAATTAATCTAGCTGACAAATACTTAATAGACTATGGTAAAGAGGGATTCTGGAGAGATACTCATCTTAGGATTCATGGGGATTCCGTAAAAATGCTAGAAGCCATTTTCTTAATAGATAGATTTTACCTCACCAAGCATATTTATGATAACCTAGAGCCTTATTTCCCTGCTGTTGCAACACCTCCCGGTAAACATGTGCAAATTGCCAGCAGTAGTCCTGAAAGTGGAAGTGCTAATATTCACCATGCCTTTTTTACTGCTATTAATACCGCAAAAAAATCAATTCGCTTGGTGAGTCCATATTTTATTCCGGATGAATCCTTGTTAATGGCTTTAAAAACGGCTGCTTCTGGAGGAGTCAATGTAGAGATTATCCTTCCCGGAATAGTAGATTCCTATTTTGTACAATACTCTGCGCGTTCTTATGTACAGCAACTTTTACATCACGATATCGATGTCTACTTCTACGAAAAAGGTTTTGTTCACGCCAAAATCCTTTTGATTGATGACTTATTGAGCATAATAGGAACAGCGAATTTCGATTATAGAAGCTTCTATCAGAATTTTGAAATCAGCGCTCTGGTTTATGACCAACCCATCACTCAAGAGCTCATTAAGCAATTTGAAAAAGATAGAATGGATTCAGAGAAATTAAACCTGAAAGAATGGCGAAGAAGACCTATAAAGAATAAGGTTTTTGAATCGATTGCGCGACTATATGCTCCACTAATCTAAGTTTCTTAAGGATTGTGGAGAGGTTAAAAAACCTTTAATCTTTTAAGAATGAATAAGCTTTTGTTATTTTTGCCTCGAATCAGAAAAATAAACATTTGAAACTAAGAAACACACTCTTATTTATCGTCGGAATCATAGCAACATTTGTATTATTATGGTTTTTTCTACCATCAGTTGCTCAGCCATTTCTGAATTTCTCCATTTTATTAATGTTGAGTATTTATGTTTGGTCAGCAGTTAAAACAAGAGTTTCAAAGCAAAAGGCTTTTTTAAGAACACTGTTTGTGGTGTTATTCTGGCTTCCTTTGGTTTTAGTGAGTATTTCCAGTGTTGCCCTCCTCAATTCAGATTTAGACGATTGGCCTCCATTTTTGAGGGTTTATTTCGTTGGGGGATTATTTACTTATGTAGTTTCTCTTATTTTGCCTGTACTCTTTTTATTCATTGCAGATATTGTAAAATGGATAGAAATGCTGTTTAAAAAGAAAAATGTAGATAGAACTGATAAGATAAAGGGAGATGAAGTGACCAGAAGGAAGTTCATTGTAAATACTGGTTTATCTTTGGGGGGATTAGCATTAGGAACCATGGGCTTTGGTATGATTCATGGAAATTATAATTTTAAAATCTGGAGGCACCAACTTAAAGTTTCAAGGACTTCTTCTGCATTAAAAGGACTAAAGATTGTTCAGATTTCAGATTTCCATTTGGGAACCTGGGTAAGTAAAACGCCATTAGAGGAGGCTGTTAAATATATCAACGGCTTGCAAGCCGATTTGGTTTTCTTCACAGGAGATTTAGTCAATTCACAAACAGCTGAAGCTTTTCCATTTGAAAAAGAACTATCTAAAGTAAAAGCTAAATACGGAGTTTATGCCTCTTTGGGAAACCACGATTATGGCCATTATTATAAGTGGGCTGATAAAGCTGAGGAACAAAAAAATTGGGATGATTTAATGGAGTTCTACGAGAATATTGGATGGAAGCTCCTCCGAAATAAGAGCGAATCCATAAATGTAAATGGACAAATTGTAAATGTAATAGGAGTTGAAAACTGGAGTAAGAATCCTCGTTTCCCTCGCTTAGGCGATTTAGATTTAGCCATTGACAGCAATCCCAAAGCTGAACTTAACTTATTATTAAGTCACGACCCAACTCACTGGAGCGAAAAAGTCATACAATCAGAAACTCCAATTGATATTACTTTTAGTGGACACACACATGGTTTCCAATTCGGAATAGAATCAAGCCTTTTCAGATGGAGTCCTGCGCAATATATATACAAGCATTGGGCAGGAATTTATCAAAATAAAGACTCTGAAATCTACTTGAATGTGAATAGAGGAATCGGTGCCATTGGCTTCCCAGGGCGAGTGGGAATCAAGCCTGAAATCACTTTAGTAGAAATCGCATAATAAGTTTAACCCAAAATAGTTTATTGAAAATTTAGCATTTAACAAAAAAGGGTTCACCTTGAAAATTATGGGGAGTATATTATCCAATTTTTCAATGAGCCCTAAGACCTCTGTAAAATACTATGTTTTTACTTCAGGCCAAATTTGAATCAGCAGGTCAACGTCGCTTTACTTTCAGCACTTATCTAGTCTCCATCTTGCGACTTTGTAATACTCATTACATTCTTCTTTTTATAAATATTGCGGTGCTCGGCACCTTTTGTAAACATATCGGTCACGGTTTATTTCTGGAGAAATTAATTTTTATACTATATATCGTCTGTTCTGAAAAAAAATATCCAAATTAATCCAAGCTCACCTGATGCTGTGCAAAGTTTATAAAGGCTTCCATGGGAAGTCTACTCCGCCTTATCAGAAAGTCGTTAAGAGGAGCAGATGGATTGAAGGAAATAAAAATAATATTGTTTGCTCTCCATAGTTTTTAATGTGTCCAATAAAAAGGTCAAGATTGATCTTTTAGTAGACATGAAATTTGGGAGTTTACACTAGCAAATAACTAGATTCCTAGGCAAGAAAAGGAAGCGATTGGTTTTTCTTGAAAATGCTAAGTGGTTCTACTTAGGGAATTTAATGATAAATATCATGAATTGACCTAGCTCTTTAAGAGTCCTCTCACTGTATCTTTGTATCAATAATTAACGATAAAAAAAGGAGGAGTTATGAAAGATATGATTTTAGAAAGTGAGAAGTTTTGGTTCGCATTATATACTGTATTTATCACACTCGTTTTATTAGCATTTAACTATTTTGGTGTAATATAAACTCTATTATATAGAATCAAGCAAATAGTGAATCATTTGTTTGGTACCTCTCAAAAGCTCGAAATGAAAATTTCGAGCTTTTATTTTGAATAGCATTTCTCAATTCACATTTCCCTAATTCAATTTATTTTAATGTTTTCAATAAAGTTCTAATATAAAGTCTATACGTAAAAGTCCCTAAGTTTGATCATCCATGTAAATGGTGAAAACCACATGGTTATAAGATGTGGTAATTCAGATATTTGTATCAAACAAACAAAGGAGGAGATATGAAAACGTCAGCGATTAGTAACCGATTTTGGGAGATTATCAGTGCAGTGGTCATTGCGAAATTATGGATTTTAGGAGCAAGTATGGTTGGTGCCATGGCGCTCATTCTTTCAAGAAATTATGGAATGATATAATCCAATTTCTGCTTTAAATAAACTAAATGAAAACACACACCATTTTATATAATTAAGTCCAAATGGATTTAATCCACAGTATTGTCGAAACAAAGATGTAAATTGTTTATTTCGAAATGCAATGTTGCAAAGCCTAGATATTTTCTAGGTTTTTTTTGTTTATACCTTAAATCTTCGAGTGGGGTTGCAGAAGAAAGACTCTTGTGAATTTAAGGTAATAGCAGAAAATAAACAATCAATAGAATTATTCTTCTATAATATTTTGACTTTATTCGCTTTTTCCGACATTTGTGAAAAATAGCAGATATGTTTAATGACGATTATTTTATGAGGATGGCCCACCAACAAGCTCAAATGGCTTTTGATAAAGGTGAGGTTCCTGTGGGTGCAATAGTGGTATTTAGAAACCGAGTGATTGCCAAAGCCCATAACCTCACTGAAACCCTCAATGATGTTACCGCGCATGCCGAAATGCAAGCCATAACTGCTGCAGCCAATACTTTAGGTGGAAAATATCTGAACGAATGCACCCTATATGTAACATTAGAACCCTGTGTGATGTGTGCTGGAGGTTCAGCTTGGGCACAGATGGGAAAAATTGTCTTTGGTGCTTATGACAAAAGAAAAGGATTCTCAAAATATCAAGAACCTATTCTCCATCCAAAAACTGAATTAGTGGGAGGAGTAATGGAAACAGAATGTAGCCAATTGATGAAAGATTTTTTCAGTAAGAAAAGATAGAATAAAATAGACGTATGATATTTTTGCGTTTTAAGACGCTAGAAATTTCTTTTTTTGCTCCTTTTGGGGAATTGGGTTAAACAAAAAAGTAAAATATATAGAAAGAGATTAAAATGAAAAACCAAAACAGTTTGTTGAATCAGGTAAAAACAACATTTACAGAGTATTACCAATCAGAACCGCGATTATTTGTAGCTCCTGGAAGAATTAATATCATTGGAGAACATACCGATTATAATGATGGGTTTGTATTGCCTGCTGCTATAGATAAACAAATTGCTTTTGCAGTTGCTAAAAACAATTTGAATTGTTTTCGGTTTTATTCCACCGATTTCAAGGAATCAGAGAAGGTCAGCACCTTAGACTTAGGCCAAGATATTAAACTATGGGCTCAATATTTAGTTGGGGTTTTGGCTCAATTTAAAAAGATTGATAAACTAGATTCTGGTTTCGATGTGATTTTTGGTGGAGATATTCCAGTAGGTGCTGGTTTGTCTTCATCTGCTGCTTTAGAATGTGGGTTGGCAAAAGCCATAAATGTTTTATCTGATTTAAAACTGAGCGATATTGAATTGGTAAAAATGGCTCAAAAAGCTGAACACGAATATGCTGGTGTGATGTGTGGTATTATGGACCAATACGCTAGTGTTTTCGGAAAGAAAAATCAAGTATTCAAACTTGATTGTCGCGATAACACCCATAAATACTTTCCATTGGAACTTGGTGATTATGAATTGCTTTTGGTAAATACGAATGTGAAACATAGTTTGGCTTCTTCAGAATATAATCTTCGAAGAGAAGAATGTGAAAGAGGAGTCCAATATTTTAAAACTTTCGATGCCGATATTAATGCGCTTCGAGATGTAAGTAAGGAATTGATAGAAGCACATGTTGACCAGCCCGACCCAGTGAGTTATCAGCGTTCAAAGTTTATGGTGGAGGAAATAGCTAGAGTTGGACAAGCAACAGGAGCCATGGAAAACAATGATCTCCATTTACTCGGAGAATTACTCTATCAAACTCATGATGGATTATCCAAATTGTATGAAGTCAGTTGTCATGAACTCGATTTTCTCGTAGAACTCACCAAACCATTAAACCAAGTTCTCGGTAGCCGAATGATGGGTGGTGGATTTGGTGGTTGTACTTTAAACCTCCTCAAAAAATCATTTATTCCTGAGTTTAAAGAAATGGTAAAATTTGAATATGAAAAGCAGTTTTCTAAATCACCAGATTTTTATGGGGTTCATTTGAGTGATGGGGCTAGAGAATTTAATTATGAGATTTCTTGAATATAGAAAATCAGGAGTTTGATTTTAGAAATATACTATCTTTACAGAAGTTATACCATTGAAATATCCGTATGATGGATAAATAAATTGAGTTATATTTTTCATAATTGAGAAATAGAAACAATTTATATAATCAATTTGGTTTTTGAATGGTATTAGTATAATTCAACCAAATAAAATCTCTACCATGAAAAAACATCTATCATTTATTCTCTTTGTAGTTTTCGTTTTTCCAACTTTCCATTTAAATGCTCAAAGTAATTGTAAGGTCTTAATCCCCGAAATTGATAGTGTTTACTCTGGAAAGTGTAAAAAAGGTTATGCACATGGTAAAGGAAATGCCATTGGTGTAGATTCTTATGTGGGAAAATTTGTAAAAGGATACCCAAATGGTAGAGGGACCTATAAATGGGCAAATGGCGATACCTATACAGGAAACTGGAAAGAGGGGAAACGAAACGGCGAAGGTTCATTAACTCTCAAGTTACAAGATCGAGATAGTATTCTCGATGGAATGTGGAAAGATGACCAATATATGGGAAAAAAGCCTAAAGCTCCCAAAGTTACACATAAAGTAAGCATCGACCGGTATTCATTTAAAAAGACTGGTGGCACTAAAGATAGGGTTCTAATTGATTTTCTGCAGAATGGAATGCGCAATACAACCATTACCAATTTATCAATGAGTACCTCTAACGGAATTGAGGCTAATTTAGGACATTCAATTGGTTACGATTATATTGAATTCCCTGTGACTATTATAGTAAACTATATGACTCTTAATAAATTACGTTCGGAAGAGTACCAAGCTATATTCGAATTTGTTATCTCAGAACCAGGAGACTGGATAGTGGAAATTCATAACTAGATTTTATATTTAATGCTGAAATAGACATTATTCTATGCCTTTTTTTATAATTAAACTAAAAAACTATCTTTGCACTATGCATTCAAAAACATAGTGGGTGAGTAAAGAAATAAATACACGTTTTAGATATTGGATAGATAAAGGTGAAAAACCATATTTAGGTTTGGGTCGCGTTCTATTATTAGAAAACATCTTAGAACATGGCTCTATCACCAAAGGAGCTGCAGCAATTGATATGTCGTATAGAAAAGCTTGGCAATTAGTGGAAGATATGAATAAGATTTCTGAGCATCCTCTTGTGGAAAAACGATTAGGAGGAAAGACTGGTGGAGGTGCTGTAGTTACCGAAGCTGGAAAAGAAGCCATCAGGAAGTACTACGAACTTCAGAAAAAAATTGAAGATTTTATCTCCAAACAAACTCAAGAATTCAACTTCTAATGAAAAAATCAATCATTATATTATTCATTGGGATTTTGTTTCTTAGTTCTTGTCAAAAAACGGAGGAGGCAAAACTTAATATAGCGGTAGCAGCAAATATGCAGTTTGCTATGAAAGAAATTGTTAAAGAGTTTGAAGAGCAAACAGGTATTGATTGTCAAATCATGACAAGTTCTTCTGGAAAGCTAACAGCACAAATTAAAGAAGGCGCCCCATACCATGTTTTTGTTTCTGCAAATATGAAATATCCCCAAGACTTATTTGAAGCTGGAATGACCACTTCAAAACCTGAAATATATGCATATGGGAAATTAGTCTTATGGACAATGAAGAAAGATGTTTCGCCTTCCATCAATTTATTACAAAAGGAGCAAATAAATCATATTGCCATGGCTAACCCTAAGATGGCACCCTATGGAATGGCTGCAAAAGAAGCTTTAGTTAATTTGGGTTTATATAAGAATTTAGAAAACAAACTTGTGTTTGGTGAAAGTGTAGCCCAATGTAATCAGTTTATTCTTTCGGAATCTGCAGAATTGGGGTTTACTGCTAAATCAGTAGTGATGTCAAAACATGCTAAATCCCAAGGTGAATGGATAGATGTTGATGATAAACTATACTCTCCAATAGCCCAAGGAGCTGTTATTGTTAAGCAAGGGAAAATGCAAAGTGAAGCAGAGGCTAGAGAATTTTTTGAGTTTTTATTTTCAGAAAGAGCAGCATCGATAATGGAGGAGTTTGGTTATCAAATTTAACAGGTATAGTAAGAATGATTGAATGATACAATGAGGCAATGGTTGAATGATACAATGAGGCAATGATTGAATGATACAATGAGGCAATGATTGAATGATACAATGAGGCAATGATTGAATGTTATATGCAGGCTATTAATAAATTACATTCTAATTAAAACTAAAAGAAATGTTGGAGAAAGAATTGTTTATTGAAAAGATGAAGTCTAGAACAAAGAAGTTTGCAGTAGATATAATCAAGTTTTGTGATTCGCTAATAACATGCAAAGCATCTAGTGTCATAACTTATCAGATTGTTAAGTCTGCTACATCTACTGGAGCAAATTATCGAGCTGCTTGTCGAGCAAGATCGAAAAATGAGTTTTTTAGTAAGATGTGCATTGTAGTTGAAGAGGTGGATGAGACTCAATATTGGTTGGAAGTCATTCAAGAATCAGTATTGTCAAATCGTAAAAAGGAGCTCAATAGATTATTAGAAGAAGCCACAGAGTTAACAAAAGTAATGTCAAAAGCGAAAAGTTCAACTTATAACAAATGAAGGAAAAAATGATACAGTGAGACAATGATTGAATAAAAGATAGTTCTACCTATTAAATCATTCAAACATTAAATCATTAAATATGAACAATCTTAGAGGTAAAATAAAAACTATAAAAACCCACGGGAATATCTCTCAAGTCAAAGTGGACTTAGGGGAGGTCTGCTTTTGTACGGTCATTATAGAAACTCCTAAAACTGCTTCATATTTAAAAATAGGAAATCCTATTCAAGTTGTTTTTAAAGAAACTGAAGTTATTATTGGTAAAGGGAAACAAGAAGATAATAGCATTCAGAATAAAGTAGAAGGCAAGATTATTGAGATGGAAAAAGGTAAAATCCTTAGCAAAGTCATTATTAAAACTGGAATTGGAAAAATAAGCTCTTTCTTAACTACAGATTCTGCTGAAATACTAGAGCTTGAAATAGGCACTCAAGTATGTGCTATGATACAAACCACAGAAATCATGTTATCGGAATGATAGATTGGCAACCTCTAATATTGACTTTTGAATTAGCATTGGTCACCACATTATTATTGCTAGTGGTTTCCATTCCTCTATCATATTGGTTGGCCTATACAAAATCTAAGTTCAAACCTATTATAGAAACTTTGGTAAGTATGCCTTTAGTCTTACCTCCTACAGTATTAGGTTTCTATTTATTGATAGCTTTTAGTCCTTCTAATTCATTTGGAATGTGGCTCGATGAAAATTTAGGATTGAGATTGATTTTTTCTTTTGAAGGATTGGTTATTGCATCCATCATTTATAGTTTGCCATTTATGGTACACCCAATACAAGCCGGTTTCTCTAGTTTGCCCTCCTCAATATCAGAAGCGAGTTATGTGCTTGGGAAATCTAAATTCATAACCCTTATTAAAGTCTTGTTACCAAATATTAAAAAATCTTTACTAACAGGAATTGTTTTGGCTTTTGCTCATACTATTGGTGAATTTGGTGTGGTTTTAATGATTGGAGGAAATATCCCCGGAAAAACGAAAGTTGCATCTATTGCCATTTATGATGAGGTTGAGGCTTTAAATTATGGAGCTGCAAACTCCTATTCTTTAATTCTTTTTGTCATCACATTCTGCATTCTATTATTGGTTTATTTGGTTAATGGCGGTTATTTGAGGAGAATGATACAATGAGGTAATGATAGAATGAAGCAATGATTGAATAAAGGAGGTGAATCAAACTATTTAATTATTCACTCATTAATTCATTCTTTAACTGAATAGAGGCAATAAAACAATGGTTCAATGATTAAATAAAGGAGGTATCTACCTATTAAATCATTCACTCATTATATCATTAAATAAGAAGATAAAAATGGCAACAATAAAAATAAACCTACAGAAAAAGCTAAACGCCGCAAGTGGAATGCTCCATTTGGATGTGGATATGAATATAGAAAAAGGTCAATTGGTTACCATTTATGGGGAGTCTGGAGCTGGGAAAACATCTATATTAAGAATGCTGGCTGGTTTAATGGAAGCCGATTCAGGTCAAATATTAGTTAACGAGAAGCATTGGTTGAGTAGTCAAGAAAGGATTTGCCTAAAACCTCAAGAAAGAAGGATCGGTTTTGTATTTCAAGATTATGCACTTTTTCCAAATATGACAGTAAAAGAGAATTTGAAATTTGCTTTAGAAAAAGGACAAGACAAAAGCATTGTAGAGGAGCTGATTGAGTTTATGGAATTGGGCGATTTACAAAACCGACATCCTGAGAAACTTTCGGGCGGACAAAAGCAAAGAGTAGCTTTAGCTAGAGCATTGGTACGAAAACCTGAAATCCTCTTACTCGACGAACCACTTTCGGCTCTAGATGCTAAAATGCGTTCTAAATTACAGGACTATATCCTCAAAGTTCACCGAAAATATCATTTAACCACGCTCCTCATTAGTCATGAAGTAGGAGAAGTGATAAAAATGGCAGATAAAATATTTATCCTTGAGGATGGTAAAATATCAAAACACGGTAAACCTATTGATGTGTTTTCTAGCAAACAAATCAGTGGTAAGTTTCAGTTTTCTGGTGAGATAGTTCAAATTGAGAAAGAAGAAATTATATTTATAGTCACAGTACTTATTGGTGCCAATTTCGTAAAAATTGTAGCAGAAGAAAATGAAATTTCCAATATGAAGGTTGGCGATAAAGTCATTGTTGCATCTAAAGCCTTTAATCCTATTCTTAGGAAAATCAATTAAGTTCTGGCATATTTAATCTTACCATAGAATATCATCTTTATCTAATTATGAAATTTCGATAGTTGATTCACATTTTTTTCAAAAAAATGTATTCAATTGCAACACTTTCACTTTTCTGTTGTTATTAAGTTTGAAATTAACAAACAATTAAAATTTGTATTTGTCTCAATTGATAACTTTGTGCGTCATAGAGGCAAGAAATAAAAAACTAACGCATGAGAAAATACTTATTCCTCCTTGGTATTCTTTTAATGGCTTCCCAACTTGTTGCACAGAAATTTACCATTAGCGGTAAAGTGAAAGATGCTGCCAATGGTGAAGAACTCATAGGAGCTACCATTTTTATTAAGGGATTAAAAACAGGAACCATAACCAACGAATATGGTTATTTTTCTTTAAGTCTTGATGAAGGTGATTACGAACTCGAAATCGATTACCTTGGCTTTGAAGCAATAAACCAGCAATTGGTTCTAGATAAAGATTACTATTTTGCTTTTGAATTAACAGAATCCTCTTCAGAATTACAAGAAGTAGAAGTCACAGGGGAAAGAATAGATCGCAATGTAAAAAGCAATGAGATGAGCAATGTAAAGCTTCAAGCCAAAACCATAAAAAAGATTCCAGCTTTTATGGGCGAAGTGGATTTGGTGAAGGTGATACAGTTGCTCCCTGGAGTACAAAGTACTTCCGAAGGCTCCTCCGGATTTAGTGTTAGAGGAGGTTCTCCCGATCAAAACCTCATATTATTAGATGAAGCCACTGTATATAATGCTTCTCACTTAATGGGTTTTTTCTCCGTGTTTAACAACGATGCCATAAAGGATGTGAAGATTTATAAAGGAGATATTCCTGCAGCCCACGGAGGTAGATTATCTTCATTATTGGATGTGAGGATGCGAGATGGTAACAGCAAGAAAATTGCAGTAACTGGAGGTATTGGGAGTATTTCGAGTAGACTTACCATTGAAGGACCAATTGTAAAGGACAAAACAACATTTTTGGTTTCCGGAAGAAGAACTTATGCTGATTTATTTCTAAGGCTTAGTTCAAATGAGGATTTAAAGAATAACATCCTTAATTTTTACGATTTGAACGCCAAAGTAAATCATACCTTCAATAAGAAAAATAGGCTTTATCTTTCATTTTATATGGGCCAAGATAAATTTGCTAATGACTTTGCCAAGCTGTATTTTGGAAATCGGACTACGACCATGCGTTGGAATCATTTATTTAGCGATAAGCTTTTCTTTAATTTCACTTTTACCAACAGTGTTTATAATTATAATTTGGGTACACCAGAAGGAAATCCAAATGCATTTGATTGGAAAAGTAAAATGACCGATTATGGTGTGAGAGGCGATTTTACATATTTCTTGAACCCTCAGAATACAGTAAAATTTGGTTTGGAAGGTACTTATCATATTTTTGAACCCGGAAGTGCAAAAGGATTAGGAGAGGAAGCTTTATTTACAGAGTTTGTTCAGCCAAAAAATTATGCACTCGACTATGCTGTCTATGTTTCCAATGAGCAAAAAATAGGAGAGAAGGTTCAATTAAAATATGGATTGAGATTTTCAATTTTTCAGAATATTGGTCCTGGAACTATCTATAATTTCGATGGTAATTATGATAAGATTGATTCAACGGTGTATCCTAAAGGCGAAGTTTTCAATACCTATATGGGCTTAGAACCTCGATTTGGAATTTCTTATTTGTTGAATGACAACTCAAGTATTAAAGCTAATTATTCTCGAACCAGACAATATATGCAGTTGGCGCAAAATTCAACTGCCGGAACTCCTCTTGATATTTGGTTTCCTGCATCACCAAATGTGAAACCTCAAATTGCGGACCAGGTGGCTTTGGGGTATTTTAGAAATTTCAATGATAATGCCATAGAAACCAGCGTGGAGGTGTATTATAAAACCATGCAAAACGCTATAGATTTTAAGGACTTTGCTCAAGTTTTATTGAATGAACAACTAGAAGGAGAACTAAGGTTTGGGAAAGCATGGAGTTATGGTATTGAGTTTTTGGTAAGAAAAAATGTTGGAAAATTCACAGGTTGGGTAAGTTATACCTATAGCAAAACTGAACGCCAATTTAAAGGCATCAATAAGGGCAATGTTTATCCTGCTCCTTATGATAAACCTCACGATGTTTCTATTGTAATGAGTTATGCATTAAATGAGCGCTTAGATTTATCGGCCAACTGGGTTTATGCCACAGGACAACCTGCTACTTTTCCCACCGGAAGAGCACATTATGGGAATACTATAGTTCCAATATATTCCGATAGAAATGCCTATAGAATGCGTGATTATCACCGCTTAGATATTTCAGCAACTTGGAAAAAGAAACAGAAAGAAGGTTCAAAATTCGATTGGGATATTAACCTGTCCATCTATAATGCTTATGCCCGTCATAATACATGGTCTATTAATTTCATACAAGATGAAAATGACCCGAATGTAACTTATGCAGAGCAGACCTACCTCTTTAGTATTATTCCAGCTGTTACCTTTAACTTCAAATTTTAAGACCATGAAAACAAGATATATATACCTCTTTTTTATTGCTCTGGTTTTTGGTATGAATAGTTGTACCGAGCGCATTGATATAGAATTGGATGAGACTTTTGCTAGATTAATAGTAGAAGGGAATTTGACCAATGATACCATGGCTCACACAGTTTATTTATCAGAAACCTCATCCTATTATTATAACCAACCAGCCCCTAAAGTAAGTGGGGCTCAAGTTAGAATTATTGATGATTTGGGTAATACAGTAGACTTGAGTGAAACTGAAACCGGAATCTATAAAACTCCGGAAGATTATTATGGAGTAATTGGAAGAACTTATGAACTCCGTATTGATTTGGAAAAAGAAATTGGAGGATCGAAAATATACGAAGCCAGTTCAAAATTGGTAAATGTGGAAGCCATGGATTCTATTCGCATGGAGTTTAATAGTAAATTTGGTGATGACGGATTTTGGATAGTCAAGCTTTATGCGTTAGACCCTAGTGGAATTGATAATTTCTATATTTTCAATGTTTATAAGAATAGCGAATTAATGACCGATACATTAGATAAAGTATCCTTCACTGACGACAAGCTCTTTGATGGAAATTATACTTTTGGAATTGGTATTTCATATTTCAATAATTCATATGACAACCAAAGTTTCAAAATGGGCGATACTGTAGTTCTTCAAATGGGAGGAATCACAAAACCACACTACACTTTTTTATCCAATATGTCTGAAGCCACTTCATTTCAGAATCCTCTATTTGGTGGTCCTCCGGCAAATGTGGTAGGAAATATAAGTGGTAGTGGATTTGGTTTTTTCTCAGCTCACAGCAGTACCTATGGCTCTTTAATTATTTCTGAAAAGACGGTTGATTTTACTGAGTAATAATAATTGTAAAAGAAGGCTGAAGGCCTTCAATATAAATAGCCATGGGTATCACCCATGGTCTATGAATACACAGTAGTATTTAGGTCGGATAATATATTTAGTTTATGAGCTAATTTTATTTCCGACCATATAATTAGTTTTATTTAAAACAGGTTAATAACCGATTTTACTTCACCTTCTTAGCCAATAATTTTTTCAAAATAGCTGGCTGCTCCTTTAAAACTTTCTTCATCCAAGCGAAATTTTCAGATTTATACCAAAAGAAGAAACGGTGTTGCTCTAGTTTCTCATTTTTTGATTTAGCAGTATAGGTCTTCTCTAAAGTGTAAGGGTGATAACCAGAATAATATATCACAGTGGCCACTGTCATAGGAGTAGGAGTGAAGTCCTGAACTTGTTCTAGGCGGAATCCCATATCTTTAGTTTCAGCAGCTAAGTTAGCCATATCTTTATGTTTACTTCCTGGATGAGAGGATATAAAGTAAGGAATCAACTGCAGATTGAGTTTTAACTTTTCGTTTATCTTATTGAAATTACTGGTAAACTTCTTGAAATTCTCAAATGGAGGTTTACGCATAATCTTCAAAGTATCGTCTGAAGTATGTTCAGGAGCAACCTTTAAACGCCCACTGACATGTCTCGTTAATACCTGTTCTAAATACTCGTTCATCTCATTCTCGTCACCTTGTTTGTTTCTGTCTTTAACCAGCAAATCGTAACGGATTCCACTACCAATAAATGCTTTCTTAATATTAGGATTGGCATCAACAGAACGATAAATGTCTAATAGTGATTGATGAGAAGTATCCAAGTTTTTACAAACATTGGGGTGAATACAACTTGGGCGGACACATTTCTCACAAATACTTTGGTCCTTACCTTTCATGCGATACATATTGGCACTTGGACCACCCAAATCACTCAAATAACCTTTAAAATCTGGCATCTGAACTACCTGCTCAACCTCCTCTAAAATTGATTTTTTAGAACGGCTGGCAATAAATTTCCCTTGATGGGCAGATATGGTACAAAAACTACATCCTCCGAAACAGCCTCTATGCATATTGATAGAGAACTTAATCATTTCAAAAGCAGGAATATCACCACGCTTTTTATATTTAGGGTGAGGAAGACGAGTATAGGGTAAATCGAAAGAACGATCGATTTCCTTTTCTGTCATGGTTTTAAAAGGAGGGTTCACCAAAACCAATTGTTCACCAACTTTTTGCACCAATCTTCTAGCTTTCATCTTATTAGACTCCTGCTCAATATGCTTAAAATTAGCAGCATACTTTAATTTATCCTTTAAGCACTCTTCATGGGAATTCAATTCAAAATCCTCCCATTTTTTATTAGAAGGAATCTTTTCTTCATTCGAAATAAGAACAGAAGTTTGAGGAATGGTTTTCATTTGATGAAAGGGAACACCACGATCTAACAGACGAATTAACTCCATTAATGGCTGTTCTCCCATTCCATAAACCAATAAATCGGCACCAGTTTCTACCAAAATGGAAGCTTGTAATTTATCGCTCCAATAATCGTAATGAGTTAATCTACGTAATGAGGAACCAACTCCTCCAAGAACCACAGGAACATCAGGATAAAGCTTTTTTAAGGCTTGAGTATAAGTTACTGAAGCATAATCTGGACGAAAGCTATGTGCACCACCAGGGGTAAAAGCATCGTTGCTTCTTAATCGCTTATTGGCGGTATAATGGTTCACCATAGAATCCATATTACCATCAGTAACACCAAAGAAAAGTCTGGGAGCTCCAAATTTTTTAAAGTCACGTAGGTCATCTTGCCAATTGGGTTGCGGAATAATTCCAATTCTATAACCTTCGGCTTCAATTAAACGACCAATAACTGCCGCTCCAAAACTTGGATGATCCACATAGGCATCTCCAGTTATGAGAATCACATCTAACTCATCCCAGCCACGCTGCAACATTTCTTTTTTGGTAATAGGTAACCAATCGGTAATTTTAGGTTCTTCATACATAGTTTGCAAAGATAGTGGGAAAAAGACAATAGGAATCTAAATTGTTAAAATTGGATATCATTTAACGAATTGAAGAGAATTTAGTTTTATGATAAAAACTTGGAGAGCTATTTTATAAGGGGGTAAGGTGATTCTCCCTAACTGCGATTTGATATTCTTATAATTTCCATTTTCAGTCAAAGCTCAGAAGGTTTTGTGTAACAGGTTAGAGAGCTGTGTTACGCTACTTAAAATCATAAACATCACCCTTTTCTCGTTTTTGTAGATAAGGTAGTTTAGTAAAATCAGAAGTTTTTCCATGGAAAATATCATTATAAAACTCATAGACTGCCGGGTATTTAGCAGGGGATTTACCAATAAAATAGGTATGTGCTGCTCCGGGAGGTAATGTGAATTTTACAATATCGGAGAAGTTAATATAAGTAGCATTATTGGCAAGAGGATAAAATGCTGTTTCTCCCAATTGATAGGATTCTTTTGTGAAAATGCGGATGCCATTGAGATTAACATCGTTGATATTAGAATTGACAATGATTCTTTCTTGAAGCTTAAGGTTCTCTAGCCATCTGGTATGTCCTTTTTCTTCCACAGCCGCTGCATTGATAATACTGTATTTAAAAATGGGCTCTTGATTGGTAAAAGCAGAATCCTCTAAGGCTAAATTCTTGGGGAATTGATTTCCAATACTATGATATATAGCCGATAAAGAATGATTGATGAAGCCTTTATTTTCGTTTTTGAAGGTTCTCATTAAATCAAGAGTGTATTTATAATGAACCATTGATTTTGAAACATTTGGTCGCATCATTCTTAAGTTATCGCCAGGGCTTACTTTAGGATTTCTGCTTGGCCAACTAAAAACTAATACATTTACTTTGTGATAATGTTGAACATCAAGCCCACGTTGAACTGCATTATTAAAGGTTTTTCCAGCACCATGAACAAAAAGCAACCAATCTTCTTCAATAGTAGAAATTTCATTGATAAACTGATTAGAATCTAATAGGGTATAATGAATAGAATCAGGATTAATGAATTCACCTTTAAAGAAATATGGGATGCTGTTTTTGGAAACTACATAGTTAGAATAAATTTCATTATTCCTCAATATGGTGTCGTGGTTAGAAACAATATAAATGGTGGAGCCTTTAGATATTTCATTAGCATACAAAAAGCCCGGAGCTTGAGCAGTTGTATTAGGTGAAAAAATGAGAAATATTAGGAATCCAACTATAAAATTGGTGAGTTTGATTAAGGAATTCATTCTAATGTGTTTGTCATGCAAAATTAACAAATACATTCTGAACAGTTTAATTTTGATAGTTAATAAAATCCTAATTGGGAATTACTTATGAATTAGTATCCCACTTCAATTTCCTGAGCTTTATAAACAAACTCACCATTATGATCAATTCCTTGAATCATGATCAGGTATTTACCAGAAAATAGAGGAGCCTCCAAATGAATATCTGAGAAACTTTGAAGATCTGATTTCCAATAAAAAGTATTTGAAAAGCGTTGTTGAGTTTGAAGGTTCGACATGTTGAAGGAGTAAAACAAGTAGTTCAGGTATTGACCAGACTCCGGAAATTTAAGGTTTCCAAAATTTCCTTTTCGAGTTTTAATATGGATTACCCCTCCATAAATTTGGTTGCCATGCACATAAGCTTGATTGATGATTTCGATATCTTTTACCAATTTTGGGTTCATAGCCAATACTCTATCGGCCTCGTCAACTGGCACCCAGTCTACCATCACCAGTGAAGGATACATTTTTAATTCTGCATCGGTACCTACAAGGTGTAGACTCCTCTTTCCTGCTTTCTTTTTAATGGTAACCCAACTAGGTATGTCGGTAAAATATTGCGACATGCTATCTAATGGAACATAAAAATCGAAATCTATGGTTTTGAATACTGATCCGTAAAAAGCTTTTTTCTTTTTGTTTTTCTTTTTTCGAGCTGGCTTACTCTCATAAATACTTGCTATTTGTTGTCTCTGTGCCATTTGTAGTAAAATCTCTTTCTCTGATTTCTCTACTGAAAATTTCGGAGTATTTAAATATACTTTTTTTGTACAGAAATCTTGATCGATTTTAATTTCTACTTTACCTTGTTCACTAGATCCAGCAATGAGAAACAATTCTTTTTCATTGAATTCTTCTACCAGAGCCACATTAAAGTGACCATCGGCATCACATAAAACAGATATGAAATCTTTTTCTCCTAAAATATGAACGTTCAACTGATGAAATGGAGAAATTCTTCCATTTACAAGAATCTTACCGCTTAAGCTTAAACCTCTAGTTTCTGCCTCATATTTCATATGATAGTATTTGGCAACTCTATATTTGTTCTTGTTAGTAATAAAGGCTTGGCTTTCAGAAGGAATCATGCTTACGCTTATGTTTTTAAGCTTTGCAATGTTATCTTCAAGTTGAATGATTAAGGAATCGCCAACTTGATATTTAGAATTCTTTACTAAATCTTCTGTGTTTGGTTTTATCCTAGATTTGGTTTCATGAACGATAAGGGAATCTTTAATATTTAAAACGTCTCGTTGAAAGGGATTTAAAATCTTTAATAGAATATAATTATAATAATTTGGACTTCCGTTTCGCATCCATTTGGTATAAGTTCGAAGGTAATAGTAGCCGCTTAAAACATCCTCGGGAATAATTAGTTTACCAGAGTAGGCTTTACGAGAAACCGGAAGTTTTATTTGGTTAATTTTTTGGTTTTCTGGGCTGATTAACTCCACATAAACAACAGAACTTAAAAGTTCGTCCTCCTCCGAAATGCCAAGCATTCCAGAAAAGCAGATCTCCTCTCCAGAAATATAAACTGCTCTGTCAGTCCATGTGTTTGCATTTTCCGCTGGTAGCGATATTTGTGCATTCAAATTTGAGAGCAGAAGTCCTAAAACTAGGACTAAAATATATGTTGTTTTATCTTTCATCATCATTTATTTGGCCAAAAATCGGGTTTTTGCGTGACACCACCGCGCAAGGTACAGAAAATACATTCATCATTTAATAATGTAGAGCTAGGAAAACCATCCACAGAAAGTAAATAAGCAGGATAATCATAGGGTGAAATTTCTTTAAATCCGAACATTAATTGTTCTGGATAACATCGATCAGAGAAAATTAATTCAAATTCGGGTTTTGGTTCTACAAAAATCCTTTTTTCGCTGATAAAGCTTGCTTGAAAAAATCCTAGAACTTCAAATTCTGGAGAGTTTATATTCTTTATGTTTCCTTTTATTGCTAAGGGTTGGGTGGCATACAAACCTCCTTGATCTTCATTGTTTTGTTTAAGTTGATCCCAATATGTATAGGCATTTCTACTTAATGCCATTTGTTCAATAAGCAAACTATATAATACTGCTAATCTCGCACTTGTGTTTTCCACATAGTGAAATGGATATTTAAATACACTATTTGAACTAAAGTTTTCTGTACTTAATGTAAATATCTCGTCCACTAAATCTGTTCTATAACAAATCATTTCTGATGAATCTGGGGGACTTACCTGTTGAACTTCTCCATTATAATAGAATTCCAAAGGATAAGCAGAATGATATTCATAAGTCTCCGTAAGTTTCCATCTATAAAATCTACTATTAGAATTTTCAGCAGACATATCTGTATAAAACTGAATCCCTTTTACCCATCCTTCAGGATAATCTATATGGTGTTGCTCAATTTTGTAATAAATATTTCCAACCTCAGGGCCTGTAGGCATATAATCATAATCCGATTCTAATACAGTGCCCTCCACAGTTTTAACTTTTACTTTGTAGCCTCTTCCAATAACTAATTCATCCGATGACATCCAAACCATATAATTTCCTGCTCCAAATTGTTGAAGATCAAAGCTATTTCCTTCATTGTCGATAATGTTTACTTCACAGTTTTCTATGGGTATATATTGGGGCTTGTTAACCGAAGAATTAATACTTACATTCACTTTTTGCCATCCTTCTACATTACTTATCGTACCCTGTACTACATATTTTTCAGTAGATGTTTCTTTAAGATTTGGTGAATAAGGTTTAATACATGCCCATAAATTTATAATTAAGATTGTTAAGAATAGATTTTTAATCTTACGATTCATAAATATTGGATCAATATGTTTGAACATCCTTATTTTCATGGCCAAAAGCTTGGTTTTTGCGTTTTCCCACCTCTTAAGGTACATTCTACACATTCATAGTTCATTAATTCCATAGTTGGTTGGCCTCTGTCTTCCATGAGCCAGCCTGGATACATATCGGGTGTAATTTCCGTTAAACCTAATCTAAGTATCGCTGGGGAACATTTGTTAGAAAAATCTAATTCTAAGTTTTCGATTGGTGGAGTGAAAATTCTTATTTGGGTTTCAGAGCTGGCTTGAAAAAAGCCAAGTATTTCTAATTCGGGATTGCTAATATTCGAAATGTTGCCCTTGATAGCAAGAGGTTGAGAGGAATATAGCCCTTGGCCAATGGTGTTGTTGATTCTTAGCTGATCCCAATATTGATAGGCTGATTCACTTAAGGCAATTTGTCTGAGCATAAAACTATATAAAACAGATAGCTTTTCGGTTGTGTTTTTCACATAGTGTAAGGGGAGTCTGTTGTATTGGTTTTCGCTAAGTCCATTTGTGGATAAGGTGAAAATTTCATCAACTTTCTTAGTAGTCCAGCAATAATAGTCAGAATAGTCAGGAGGGAAAATGTGGTTGATCTCTCCATCGTAGTAAAATTCCTTTGGATATGCAGAATGATACTCCCAAGTCTCTGTAATTTGCCAACGATAAAATCTACTTTGTTCATCATTGGCTTTTAAATTTGTATAGTATTGAATTCCTTTTATCCATTCATCTGGTACATTGGTTGGTAAATCTTTGACCTCATAAAACACATTGTCGATTTCTGGACCTGCTGGCATTTGATCAAAGGAAGATTCTAGAATATCACCTTCAGGTATTGTTATTCTGGTTTTATAAGATCGCCCTATCATTAAATACTCTTGACTCATCCATACTCGATATTTCCCCTTTTCATATTCTTCTAATTCGAACTTATTATTTTCATCATCAATAATTTCTACATAACAACCTTCTATTGGGATATATGCTGGATTTGTTAAGGATGAAGAAATAGATATATTAACATATTGCCATCCTTCTTGATTATTTACCATTCCTTGAACTACAAATTTTTGTATGGCATTATCTTTGAACTTGGGTTCATAAGCTTTAATGCATGATACCAAAGTCAATAAAAACATTAGATGAATTATTTGTTTAGTTCGCATCGAAGTTCCCCAATTTAAATATCCAAGTAGCAGTAAGAATAGGTACGCCAATCACAGCGTATTGATAGCTTGAGATACTGCCTTCTTCTTTAGTAAAATATACCGAATAAGGGTTTTCTCTTGAAGTAAGATTGTAGACACTAAAAATAAAGGAACTATGTAGAAGCTTTTTCTTTCTTAGGTTTCCTTCTATTGTTAATGATATGTCTGTTCTGAAATAATCAGGGATTCTGTATTCATTCCGTTTTGAATAATCGAGATATGGCTGGTCTTCAATGTAATAATAACTAGTTGGGAAAGTAGCTGGTTTACCTGTTTGGTAGGTGAGGGTGGTACTAAAAGTTACTCGTTTACTAATGTGATAATTAATGATGGCATTAAAAACATGGGGAATATCGAAGTTACTTGGATAAGAATCACCTTGATTTATTTGGTTCCATTTTTCTCCACCATCTACTTTTATTATGGAACGCGAATAGGTGTATGCTAACCATCCTCCAAATCTTTTACCTGACCTTTTAAGTAAAAATTCTATTCCATAACTGGTTTGATCCCCTTGTAATACTGTGGTTTCTACTAAAGGACTACTTAAGAAATCAGCGCCATCTTTAAATTCAGTATAATTTTTCGTGTCTTTATAATAAACTTCGGCACTTGCTTCCCAGCCTCCTTTTGGGAAATTTCTGAAAACCCCAAGAGAAATCTGATAAGACTTGCTGGGTTTTAAATGATAGTCAGATAATTTCCATTGAGAATTTGGAGCAACAGTAATAGTGTTATTCAGCATAAATATATTCTGATGCATTTGATTAAATCCTAATTTAATACTTCCAAACTCATCCGTTTGGTAATTTAATGAGGCTCTAAATTCAGGAAAATAGTACCACTTTATAGCTTCTCCACTATTAAAGCTTAAGGAATCAGATATGTTTCTTTCGTCACGAGGACCATTTTCGTAATAAGTGTAAACTTTTTTTGGTCCGAAAGCACTATATGCAGAAAATCTAAAACCAGCATTGAGCTCTAGTAAAGGAGTTATTTTATAATTGTCGGAAAGATAGATGGCGGTTTCAAGTCCTTTTTCGTTACCTAAATGAACTGGGGCTTGTAGGGACTGTTGTCCTGATGGTAAAACATCGCCTCTTTGTAAATCGTACCAAATACCATTAATACCAAAGTCTATACTATTCTTTTCGTTAAACACTTTATGAAAATCAGCTTTAAGGTCATATTGACCAACTTTGAATTCATGTTCATATGCAGCGCTTTCTAATTGATTATCGATTGTTTTAAACTGATATTCTGCACCACTTAAAGAGAAATCTCCTCTTAAGCTAGAGTTAAACTGATGACCGAAATTAGCAGAAATACCTTTGTTGGAATACCAATAAGTGTTGATGTCATGAAGTTTGAAATAGTCTTGACTCAGATAACCAAAAACATTGATTTGAGTTTTAGGTAAATCGTAATTTAATGATGCTGTGAGATCATAAAATGAGGCTTTACTATTTCTGATCACATAATCGTTCACTTGTTTTAGTATCCAATCGGAGTATGATGAGCGACCACTGATAAGAAAAGATGCTGTATCTTTTTTAATGGGCCCTTCTATGGTAAGATTACCAGCAATTGGGCTTATTCCTCCATGGGCTGTATATCTTTTTTTATTTCCTGAACGTGCATTGATATCAAAGATAGAGGATATTTTACCGCCGTATTGAGCAGGAATATATCCTTTGTAAATACTAAAGTCTTTAATAACATCTGCATTAAATGCTGGAAAGAAGCCGAACATATGGGAAGTATTATAAACAGGAATATTGTTATAGTAGAAAGCATTTTGATCGAAACTTCCTCCTCTAACATTAAGTCCTGCTGCTCCTTCGCCCACACTTACAATTCCAGGTAGCATTTCAGATACCTTAATAATATCACTTTCACCCATCATCATTGGGAGTTCTTTGATGTTTTTAACACTTACTTTTTCCAATCCTGGGTCTTTATCGCGAATACTCATTTGTTTATCACCATAAACTACTATTTCTTTCATGTCGTAATTGGCTTTCTGCATTTGGACGTGAAATTTGCCATCGGAGATGACTTGGATTTGACAATTAATTTTTTCCATACCCAAACACTCAATTCTGGCATTGTATTTACCAGAAGGGAGTTGCATTTCGAAGTTTCCATTAGCGTCGGTGATTCCTCCTTTTTTAAGCTCTGCTATGTATACTGTAGCACCTTCAACTCCATGGTCTGATTGTATATCTTTTACTTGTCCGCTCACCTTTACTTTTCTACCCACTATTGGATATTTTGAGTTCCCCACTGTGATCTTTATATTATCAGCTTTCCTTCCTTTCATAAAAGCAGAACTTGGTTGTGTAGGCTCCTCAATAATTTCTTCTGTTTCAGGTGGGTTATAATTAGGTAATTGACTAATTAATTCTTGGTTAGGCAGAATAACAATAAACGATTCATATATTGATACTTTATAATCAGTAGATAATAAGGCCTTTTGGAAGGCTTCTAAGACAGAAATATGATCTTTTGTGATACTGACTTTAATTTCTTTAGTCCATTCTTTGTGGTATAAAACATGGTAAGCAGATTGTTTCTCAACTTCTTTAGCAAAAGCTGAAAAGGTAGACTCTGTTAAATCTAAATTAAGAAATACTTCATTAGTATTTTGAGCATTTATGGTACTGATGAATGCCCATATTAAAAATAGGAGTATGAGCTTTTTCATAATTGTTCAAGGTATTGAATGATTTCATAGAAATCGGTATCCGTAGCTTTATGTACTTTGATTTTATTGTTTTTCAACCACTTTTTAAAGGTTTTTTGAAATTGGGGTTCTATACTTTTAATTAAGGATTTGTTTTTTGAAATAGGTGAAATATTTCCTTTTTGAATGAGAAGTATCTCTCTTTTTGCATCAGTAAACAGGTAATCATACACACTCGTGGTAGAGGTCGTTTCTAGTTTTTTATACCAATGTATGTAAAATTGATATTGTTCACCATCAATAAGTTGATGGGTTTTGTAGTTGTTACTATCTATTCTTACTACAATAAATCGTTTGTTATTTAGGTTAAATTCACTAATGTGTTCTAATGGAATCTCAATGAGTTTAACCGCTTTATTTAGATCTTGAAACTCTAATAGAACTTTTTGTTTATAGATATCTAAATTTAAGCGTTGATCTGCAAATACTTGGTTTTGAACAGTAATGTCTCCGTATTGCATTTGCTTTTTTTCAAGAAACTGATGACCTTTTACTTGATGATTATAAAAATCAGAATAGATTTTTCCATTAAACAAAATAGGAGATAGGCCATAAACTTGATCCATTTGGGATTTCAAACTTTGGGCTGTCAAAAATTGAATTCCCAAAAGTAAGGGTACAGCAATACAAATAAGTCTTAATACTTTCATTTGGCTGATTTTATTGGCTTGGGTTTGTTTCCTCAAAAGTAAGTATTAATTCAATACACTTCAGGAATACTCATTTAATTAGTACTTTTAGACATTAATTTAACTAAAATGAGAATAATAGTTTTGTTATCCTTAGTCTTGTTTTTTAATTCTTTTATACATCACAGTATATTGGTAGCGCAAGAGGTTAGGTCACCGAAGCTAGAATTATGTGTTTCCATCAATTATACTCATGTAAACTCAAATCAACGAACGGCATCTTTTGATGGGAATAAAGCTTTATCGGATATTGGTTTTGGTGTGAAGTATCATTTTTTTGCATCAAAAGGATTTAATTTTGTTCCAGGTATTGAGTATAATCAGTATCGGTTTTATTTTGATAATATGGCCTATAGTCACTATGGTTCTCTCCACGATGTTACCTATTACTTAAAGCGTTTTACTGTACCTGTAGCTATTAGATATAATTGGGGTAAGAAAATGAAAGTATTTGCTCAAACTGGAGTGTTTGTGGAAATACATAATCATGCTTGTCAAGAAACCTTTTCTAATCAATTTCCATATGGGGATGAGAATAGCCTAAGTGAGAAAATCAAGACTATGATTTTTACAGAAATTAATTATGGATATCATTTGGGATTGGGCACTTCAATTCCAATTTCTAAATATCGGTTAAGTTTATTATTGGAATATCGTCATGGTTTAAAACCCTTAAATGACGATTATGAAAAATTTAAACTAGACATTTTAAGAATAAACTTAGGTTTTGTTTTTTAAAATATTTCTTCAAAACTTCTCTGGTCTGTTTTATTAATAAATCCTTTTGAATTTCTTAAGTTACAGAAACACAGTCTTGTGAGATTTGTCTAGTACTAAAGGATGAGAAAGAAAAATGTGGTTTAAATCATAGTTTCATCCTTTGGTATGACTGTTTTGTGGTTTTTCTGCCTTTCATTTGCAACAGAAATCAAAATCAAATTAGATATTTTAAAATTAGAAATTATGAAAAACATTAAATTATTATTTATTCTATTTATTGGATTTGCCATTATCGGAACTTCTTGTAAAAAAACAGAAGAGGAAACAGCAGATGAAATTATTGATCAAATACTAGACATCAAAGGAAGTATCAATTTAGATGTTAATGGAATTACATTTGATAGACTTTTTTCAAGTGTTACCTATGATGAATCTGAAAATCAGGTTGTTTTTTGGGCCTACGATAATGATTCAGAAAATAGTTTTATTGTAACTTTTGGTCCAGTTCCTGCTGTTGGTTCAACTGGAACCATTGACTATGAGTCTGAAGATGGTCTTGTATTTATTATTGTAGGAAGTTTTATGGAGACCGATAATTATTATGCTAAGAGTGGTACTATTAAACGAGTATCTACGGACAAGTACGAAATAGATGTAGTTGTTGCCGATGTATATCAGGGAGGAGTAGAGTATAACATTACTGGAAGTGTAACAGTAGGTAAAAACCAAGAATAAGAAATAATCAATTATTAGTTTTAACGCATATAAATACAAGATAATTGAAATCCCCCTTAAATATCAATAGTAAGTCTAATGCTTTCCCCGCATTGACTTTAGATCAAACCCGTATTCTGAAAGGAATACTGGGTTTGGTTATTTCAATTTTAGTATTTGTTGGAGTCTTAGTATACCTGCTTTTTAGTGCGACTCTGTGGGTTAACCTAAGTATCGTTTCAATTTTTATTACTGTTGTTTCTTCAATTGCTCTTGTTTATTTAGTCATTGAAAAAAACAAACTAGCTAAGTATAAACTAAGCTTAGAAATTTTACAAAAAACCTATCCTGATTTAAAGTATAACGATAATCAATATGTATCTGTTTATTCTTTTACCGATAGTGAATTATATGATGAGGGTGATTATTTTTATAGAGGAAATGATCTCATACAATCCGAAAAATGGGATCTTTCAAATATAAAAGTAAAATGTAACTCAAATAAAAGCAATAAAGAGAATAAAATATTTAAAGGTTGTCTTTTGAATTATAAAAAAGAAATCTACCTAAATGAATCAATAATTATTAAGCCTAAACATTTAGGACAAAACCTAATAGTCCCTACAGTTTTAAATCAATTAATGAATCCTTATTTTAATTCTAAGAAAGACATTGTTGAAACAGGATTCACAGCTTTCGATCAATTATTCCATATTTATTCTTCCGATTCAAATGAAGCTTCATCA
The DNA here is from genome assembly GCA_016744655.1 of Bacteroidales bacterium. Taxonomy (GTDB): domain Bacteria; phylum Bacteroidota; class Bacteroidia; order Bacteroidales; family UBA12170; genus UBA12170. Next base: position 32,251 of record JADGDY010000015.1, read on the forward strand.
TTTTTAACAGAAGATAGAATGACCACTATATTAAGTTTTTATTATAATTTGAAGCAGATTGTTGAAAATCAAAGTTATCAGCATAAAAATCGTATTTTTAAACCAAAATTTGATAAGCCTTTAAATGCTCTTGAATTATCTTTTCAAAAGGATGGGATTTATATAGCAGTTAGAGAGCAGAAGATTTTCACACTATTAGAAGATAGCTTAAATACAAAGCATAAAAACATCATATTAAACCTAATCAACTACCTTGATAAAATTTAAAATCACGAAAATGAAAAAAATTATAGCCCTTAGTATTATTCTGTGTTTCGCTTTTCAAGTGAATGCCCAAAATCAAGCAAAAAGATTTGCCATCAAGTCTGGAACTATTGTTTTAGAGCTAAGTGGTAGTACTACCGGAACTAAAACCATATATTTTGATAATTATGGTGATAAATACCATGAACACGAAGAGTCTGTTACCGAAGTGAAAATGTTTGGAATGACAGATAGAACCAAGGCTGATAAAATCACCATCATGAATGGGGATCAATTTTGGACCATAGATAATATAGAAGATAAAAACATGGAAGGTAAATTGCCATACTATAAATCGAGCCATGAAATGTTTGCTAATATGTCAGAAGCCGAACAAGAGAAAATGGCTGATGATATGTTGAAATCATTAGGAGGTGAAAAATTAGGAACAGAGAAGATTTTAGGATACAATTGTGAGAAGATTTCAGTATTGGGTGCTAAATCTTGGATTTATAATGGTATAGTGCTTAAATCTGAAGTTAATGTGATGGGGATTGTTTCCAATGAAGTGGCGGTAGAATTTGAGAAAAACCCAAGTCTTTCCAGTAAACTATTCGAAGCCCCAAGTGGGAAAGATTTCGAAAACCTTGACGAAATGAGACAAGCTGCTTTTGGTGGTATGGATATGTCGATGGCTATGGAAGAGGAAGAATATGAAGACGATGATATGGTTGCCGTAACTTATCCTTTTGATAAATTTCAAACAGTTATAAATGGGTTTAATCCGGAGGGTTATACCAGAGCGATGGTGATGCAGCAAGATGGACAACATATAGCCATGTATATGCAAGGCTTTGGTAATATTTTATCAGTTATGGCTACTTCTGATAAAAACCTAGTTGAAGAGGAAGAAGACTTTAATCAATTTGAGAGTTTCAGACATGATGGCAAAACCATGCGATTTGGTGATTTAACTACTGATGGAACTGTTGGGAAAGCTTTAATAATTCCTTTTGAAGAACACGATATGTATATCCTACTTTTAGCTGCTCCTGGTAAAAGCAAAGAAGTAATGCTTGATATGGCCGATGAACTTGATTTTTAATTTAACCTTATAAAAAATAAAGAATTATGAGTACTATGACTATTGTAATTATTGTTGCTGCCGTTTTATTGGGATTGATTATCATGTCCATGTATAATGGATTAATCAGAAAGAAAAACGAAGTAGAAAATGCCTTTGGAGGAATGGACGTTCAGTTAAAGAAACGTTACGATTTAATTCCAAACCTTGTGGCTACTGTAAAGCAATTTATGAATCATGAGAAAGACTTGCTAACGAAAGTTACTGAGTTACGTGGACAAGCCATGAAATCTGATGTGAGTACTGAGCAAAAAGTAGATATAGATAATCAAATTACAGGTGCCATGAAAGGAATTATGGTAGCAGTTGAAAGCTATCCTGATTTAAAATCCAATGAAAACTTTTTGAATTTACAACGTACTTTTAATGAAGTTGAATCTCAGATTTCTGCAGCACGTAGAGCCTATAATGCTTCCGTTACCGATTTTAATAATGGTGTACAAATGTTTCCTAGCAGTATTATTGCTGGAATGATGAAACTGCAAACTAAAAAAGTATTTGAAATTCCAGAAGAACAAAGAGAGAATGTGAGTGCAAAAGACTTATTCGCTGGATAGGGTTAATAGGTTCAGAAGTTCAAAGATTTAAGCGTTTAGAGGTTAAGAAATTTAGACCTTAAGTGGTTGGAAAATTCCTCTTAGAAGTCTGTACATTGCTTGCTTTGCACAGAAAATAGGATTAAGAAGTTTTATATTTTATATCGCATATAAATATATTAATTATGAATTTGGAAAAACACAATTTGGTTTTATCTCTTGGCGTTGCCATGATGTTAATACTGATTAGCTTTTCTTGTCAGAGGTCTCCCTTAGCACCAGATGAAGATTTGGTGAAACACCTGCAAGCTTTGTCCGACTCATCAGAACTCAAAAAGCAAAATTCTCAAGAGCGCAATGAACTCACAACTGAAGAATTGGATGCCTTACGTGGCCATCCTCTAGAATCCTCAAATTCCACTATGCCTAGAAGCATTCCTCCTATACTGGGATATCTGTTTGTTGCCATAATTATTATTGGCTTTGGCTTTGGATTCTATTTTGTAGTTATCAAAAGAGTAAAAAATGGGATCAGTGATATATCATATCAAATTAAACATGCAAAAGATAAAATAGAGGATACCATAGAACAGCAAACTTCTAAAGATATAAATCCAGAAGAAAAAGAAAAGATTGATGAATTGTTAGAGCAGTTAAATAAGTTCAACAAGAAGACTTAGTAGCTGGTCACCATACATTAATTAGAGTGCAGAATTTAAAAAACTAACACATATAAATAAAGAAACGATGAAAACTAACGAAGAATTACTTCAGTTATATGAAACTAAACTAAAGCCTGCTTTGCAAGCTATAGAGGGGAAAAGAAAAAGTATTTTAGTTAAATATATCATTTGCATTGGAGGAGCCTTGGGCTCATTTGCGGCTGCATTTTTATTAGCTGAAACTTATATTTTTGTTTTTTATTTAGCCATAGCAGTTATATTGGGCTTGGGCTTATATCTATTTTTAGTAGTTAGAAAAGAACAAAAAGAATACAGAGCCATATATAAACAAGATGTTGTTAAATCCATAGTAAATTTAATTAATCCTGATTGGCAATACGCATCCGATGGTAGAATTAGCGAAAACGACTATCAAAAAAGTCAATTGTTTAATACCCGATGGGACAAATATGAGGGAGATGATCTAGTATCTGGAGTCATTGAAAAAACGGATTTTCAATTCTCAGAATTACATACCCAATACAAGACTTATACTACCAAAGATGGGAAAACAGAAGAAGAGTGGCATACCATCTTCAAAGGTTTATTTGCCCATGCCGATTTCAATAAGCATATAAAAGGAAGAACTTTTATTTTACCAGAACATGCCAAAAAAGATTTCACAAAATATAACCTGAGTGAAAAAGATGGAGGAGAAACAGAATTGGTGAAACTTGAGAATCCAGAATTTGAGAAAATATTTAAAGTATTTAGTACCGATCAAATAGAATCTAGATATATCCTTACTCCAACCATGATGGAAGCCATTGTGAATATCTATAAAAAATACAAAAAGAGAGTTCACTTTTCCTTTATTGGTTCAAGAGTATTTGTGGCGATGAGTTTTAATAAAGACTTATTTGAACCTCGAATTATAAAATCAGGCGTGCGTTTTGAAGATATGGAACAAATGAATGACCAGTTCAACCTTATCCAAACTATTATTCACGAAATGAATTTGAATACTAGAATCTGGACCAAAGATTAAGTAGAGTCCGTCTTTAAAGTCCGAGTTCTTCGTTACGCCAATTTTGAAAGTAGTCATTTACGATAGTAAATTCCCTGAATTTCAAAATCGACAAGCCTTGAACTCGAATTTTAAATTTCAGACTCTTGAAATATGTCGACTTTATAGAGGTCCCAAGTAATAAAAACCTTAATCATCTAAAACTTTTTAAAATGAAACCCATTAAAATTATTATATCCCTTTTGCTCATCACTATTTTATTTTCTTGTACTAAAGATAGTGAAAGCGAAACAGAACCAACAAATTCAACCGAGACAGGAATAACTATTGAGCAATCTGGAATAACTCACAAATTCCTAATAAAAAATTCCACTACATATAAATCCATAGAATTTAATACCAGTGGAAATTATATAGTGGTACAAAATTCAAAGACTGAAAGCGTATTGTTCGGTACATATAGCATTATTAACAATAAGGAAATTAGTTTAAGCGATTTTGGCAGCATAGTTTTTAGCGATTTAAGCGGTTCTTCGGCAAGCTTTTTATTGAAATTGAGTGGAAGTAGTGAACAAATATCCTTAACAGCCGATTTAGCTGAGGAGGTTGCGGTTTCAGGAAACACCGCTTTAATTAATAGAACTTGGGAAGTTACATCTATGGGAGACTTTCCTGTTCATGATTTTTATGTTTTCATTTCTGCTGCCGGCACTTATATGGTTGATAATCAATTTATGGGCGAATTAGGTATTAGTTATGGTATTTGGAATTGGTGTAATGAGGAGGAAACCAAATTGACATTTGCCATGGGTAATGTACCTTTAGATTGCGCAGGTATAAATGTGATAGTTGAAATAGAAATTACCGAGAACTCATTTACAGGAACAGATTATGAAAATGAAGGAGTTCCTATGGAAATCGTAATGATTCCAGCTGATTTTAGCACTAAATCCTCTTTAAATGAGGAAATACTAGGAATTAAAATATTAGGTGTTCAAAAATAGTATAGCTGTAAAGAACATATTGTTTAAATAAAAAGGCTCTGTTTTTTTGTGGTCTAGATATGACCGAATTTGTATTTAATAATCAGAAATAAAGAATGATAAAATGAACATAGATCAATTATTTGAGAAGAGTTTAAAGAAACAACTTCAGCATCTGGAGTCTAAAAGAAAGTCAATTTTTATTTTTTATGTTTTAGCTATTGCCGTTTTCATGGGTGGCATTGCCTCTATGGCTTATTATTTTGCAAGCTATCCGGAAGGACAAATAAAAGAATATGTTGGTGAAGTTTTGTTCTCATTATTAGGACCATTAATTCTTGGCGGTTATCTTATTAGTTTTGGAAATAAAAGAATTCCGGCCTATAAAAAGGCCTATAAAAAAGAAATAGTGGAAAAGATAGCTCATTCCATTGATTCCAATTGGAAATATGATTCTAAGGCATATATATCGGAGAAGGCCTATAAGGAAAGCAAATTATTCAATAGAAGCTACGAAGAATATGGCGGCGATGATAAAGTAAGTGGATGTGTAGGGAAAACAGTATTTGAGAGTTCGGAGTTAAGGGTTGGTAGTTATCACACCTATGTTGATGGTGATGGAGACTCTAAAAGAGAATGGAAGGGTGTTTTTAATGGCTATTACTTCCATGCTGATTTTAATAAACATCTCAAAGGTGAAACCTATGTTGTATGTGGAGATTTAGAATCTACAGCCGGTACTTTTCAAGCAACTTCCTCTAATACGAAGGGTAAAAAGCAGGGCAGTATGGTCGCATTAGAAAACAAGGAATTTGCTAAAAGATTTATGGTGCGCTCTACCGATCAGATAGAAGCCCGCTATATTCTTACTCCTAAATTGATGGAGTCATTACTGAATGTTTATCAGCTGTTTAAGCAACCTATGCAGATGAGTTTTATTGATGGGAAAGTGTATCTGGCTATTTTCTTTCAATTTGCCCTATTTGAACCAACTATTTGGAAATCAGTGATGAATATAAAAGAGCTTAATAAGCTCTATCAACTATTAAATTTAAACAAAACCATTATAGAAGAATTGGATTTGAATACCCGTATTTGGACTAAGGAATAAAAGAGCTGTCCAAAAATCATATTGATCGTTGTGCGAAGTCGAATCTACCATTAAAAATCAGGAGTTTTGTCACTTCTACTTTGCTCCTTGACCTAGGTTTTGTTGCTTTTTAGACAGCTTTTTGAAATCATTAATCCTTTAATAGGATGGGAATTGTGTGCTTATAAACCATATTGTTATTCAAATAACAACGTGGCTTTTAAATGGTATTGTTTAGGACTTACAGATTCGTTTTGTGTAGTGAAATTGATTTCGAAAATTGGAATTCACAATAAATTATTAAACACATCTAAAAGCTTATTTTTATGAAAAAGAACTACTTAATTTTAGTATCGAAAGCAGCCATCCTATTTGCAATTTTATTAGCATCAAGCAATTGTTTCGCTCAAATCACAACAGAGGAAGATATGGCAAGAGCCGTATTTGAAACAATAATAGAGAGCGATTTAGAAACCTTTTCCTCCTACTTAGTAACAGATGAGAAAATGGCTAATATGCTAGAGGGAATGAAAGAGACCACACCTAAGGAAATAGGTGTTAAACAGGAACTGAAGGAGGAAAATATAGCTAGTATTAGAAAAGAGTGTATTAACGGATTTAAAGCATTAATTGAAGAGTTAAATAAAAAATGTATTGCTATTGATAAGGGCGTATTTTCTGATTTAAGCAGTAAAGTAAGAGTCGAAGTCTCTAATTGTAAAGTAATTACTATAGAGTTTGTAACTACTTTTAATGACGAGTTTCATTACCGAACCCGAATAGATGTTTTTATAAGCAAATCAGACTTATTTATTTTCAATTTTCATTCTAAAGATCTTTACGATTATAAATCTTAAGAAGGATAGCAAATTCATGAGACTAGCTGTAAGATAATATGTGTTTGAGCTGAGTTGATATTGCTTTTAGATAATTTTTCTCAACTATAAAACAGATCTAATATGAAAAATATATTTTTTATAATTTTATTTCTAATGATGGGTTTTTTAGCAGTTTCCCAAGTTAATACAGAAACAAAGCCTATCAATGAATATTTAAGTAGTACAGTAAAATATACTGATAAACTAATAGTTAATAGCAGCGTTCAATCACTTATTAAATCTGATATTTTGGAAGCTGGACTTTCTGTTAATATTGGTGACAAATATAACGACGCACTCATTCTTTCCTCCTATTTTATTAGTGTGGATGGTAAACTTATTCCTTTCGAATCGCGAAGTGCCATATTAAGTTCTCCAGAATTTATTGAGCTTATTAAGAATAATAAATTCAAATTAAAGACTGAAGAAAATGCTATTGCATTACAAACCTTATTATGCTTGATAGATAATAACGACCCTCTTGGCTATTTTAAAATAGATAAAACCTGGTATTTCGTTAGAGAAGAATGGTTTGGTGATATTAAAGCCTACGAAATAATAACTGATAAGAAATCAAATATTATATCCATAAAATACCATTCGGACTTGAAAAAAGATATTCCCGAAAGTTTTTCAGCAGTAAACAAAAAAGAGAAGTTTGGCAGAATTAAGGATGATGTAAGTAAAGAAGATAGCAGTGCTGCTTATAATTATTTATCACAAAAAGCGAATTACACTTTTAGTTCCGCTAAGGTTGAATTACCTATTGATACCAAAGAGGCGTCAGCATCTATATATTATTGTGGCTTAGAAAGTACCGAAATCTACCAAGCAGGTGACCAATGCACTACCAATTATTCCTTTATGTTGATGAGTAATAATGGGAAATATCAAAAGTTTAAAGACGGAAAAGCTGTAACTGAATCCGACCTTTTTTCTGAGGATATTTTAAAATCAATAAAAATAAATAATGAAGAAGATGCTAAAGCTTTTCAAGGCATCATAGACATTATTAATCCGGTAGATAACTCATTTAGAATATTAAAGAAATTTTATTTACAAGATGGGATTTGGTTCTTTTTAAGAGATAAAAGTTTCGATGATTTATATGGCTATATGGTAAAAACAGATGAGACTGGAGCTATTAAGTTTGTGGATTTCTCAACAATTACTGATGAAGATATACTTCGTTTTAAAATGAGGGCAGATGATTTTATTGTAGATTATAAATTCAAATTAGAAAAGCCTTCTACAAATAAAATAACCCTAGAACGAGGTGAAGGCTTAAGGGTTGAAATCAGTTTTGATGCAGATATGGTTAATGCAAAAGGTGCTTGGATAATGACACGATTTGATGGACATAATCATGGAATGTATGCAAGTACAACTATGGAATCCCCATTTACGGATGGGATTACGGGTATGTCGTTAGAGAACTCCAATCACACCTTTGAGTATTTTTTGTTAAAGAATGGATCAGAAGACACCGAAGATGCTTTGGGAAAAATAAAAATTGAAATTAAAGTTGAATAAAAATAATTAATAAACATCATTTAAAATTAAAATTATGAAATTAAATCACTTAATTCTCGTATCAATCGTTCTGCTCATCGCATCTTGCGGAACACCAAAACAAACAGTTAAAAAAGAACAAACTCCACCACCAGTACCGCCAGAAGGTATTACGTTTACAGGAGTGAAGAACTATAAAAGTTTTGCTTTTATAAATCATCCATATGGAAAAGGGTTTAAACAGAACCAAGATGTTGATGTTGACAGCCATGTTAATGATGCCAATGAGTTTGTTCCTGGAGTCAAGTATAATGGAAATCATGTTTCTATTTGGTCGAAACTAAGAGATACCGATGGTGACCTTGATGTTCAATATGAAGCCCTTAAAAAGAAAATGCTCAAATACTATATCAAAGATAATTCTAAAGTAGATTTTGAGAAAAAGAAAATTGGAAATCGGGATGTTGCTCAAATTAGAATTGTAACACCTATAGGTAAAGATGGTGCTGAATACTCATACGGCTATTTAGTAGCTCACGACAGTCATTCAGCCAGTTGTTTCATGCTTACTGAAGCTCTTATTTGGAAAGCTGATGAGAAATTACCTGCCTATGAATCTACACTAGATGAGGCTTTGGTTTATATGATAAAAACTGTGGAGTTTAGATAATTTATTCCCTACTATATTAAAAACATTTTAAAATTAAACACATAAACAAATGAAAAACAACAAATTTATTAAACTTTTTAGCTTCGCATTCATGTCTTTATTAGCAATCTCTCTTGTAAATGTAAGTTGTACAAAAGACGATGATGAGGATGCTGATACACCTGGTACTCCTGTAGTTAATGTCAATAGCCCTGTAGCTGCATTTGCAGTAAGTACCAATAGTGTCACTCTAGGAGGCACGGTTAGCTTTACCGACCAATCAACCAATTCACCCATTTCTTGGTCCTGGGATTTTGGTGATGGTCATACATCTACAGTCCAGAATCCTTCAAATAAGTTTGAAACAGAAGGAAGTTATACCGTTTCTTTAACTGCTACTAATGCTGATGGTTCTGATACAGAAACTAAATCAGATATAATATTGGTAACTGCTCCTGTTGGCGAAATGGTAACAGATTATGATGGAAATTCGTATCAAACGATTGAAATTGGAACTCAAACATGGATGAAAGAAAACCTTAAAGTAACTCATTATCCTGATGGTTCTTTAATTCCTTATTTTACTGATAATGCTGCTTGGATAGAACTAGAGGATAATTCAGAAGATGATGGTTTTTGTTATTATAATAATAACCTGAGTAATGAAGCAGATACCTACGGCGCTTTATATACTTGGGCTGCCGCAATGGGTGGTACTGCTTATAGCAGTAATGCCAATCCCAGTGGAGTTCAGGGTGTTTGTCCAGACGGATGGCATTTACCAAGTGATAATGAATGGAGACAGTTAATGGATTTTCTTGGAGGACGTATGGTTTCAGGAGGTAAGATGAAAGAAGCAGGAACAGAGCATTGGCTAAGTCCGAATACTGGTGCTGATAATAGTTCTGGATATACAGGATTACCTAGTGGTTATCGCTCATATGATGATGCAGAATTTAAACTATTAAGTGAAAAAGGATATTTCTGGAGCGCAACAGCTTATGATGGTAGCCGTTCATATTTTAATGTATTACGTTATTCTTATGTACAAGGGAGCCATAATTATGGTAAAAACTCAATGGGTTATTCAGTACGTTGTGTGAAGGATTAATTATCCCATTAATCTATTCATTTAACAGATGAATACCTTTGTATTGCTAGAGCTACAGGAATATTTGAAAATATAGGTTAAGAAATAGGAACAATTTATTTCAAATATGGTTTTTGTTTACAATCAAATGGTTCTGAGCGATTAATATATTCAAATTAAGAATGATAATTTACATGTTTATTCAATAAGAGAACAAAGACTATCCCTACTTTTGTTGGGATAGTCATTTGTTAATTTAGAAATCCGAATTATTACAAACCACAACATATTATTTCTCATGTCCTTAAATCAAAGAGTAGAAGAACTATATAAAGACCAACTGAAGCCAAAGCTCAGTAAATTAGAAAAAGACAGGAGTGCTATTAAAAAGAAAATTATTTTAGTAAGCTTATTAGCCATCCCATTTTTTTTGATTCCTTTTTTCATCAGAAATCAAATAGGTGTTTGGGCTTTAATGGTAATCAGTTTTTTGGTGATTATGATTATTTTAGTGAGAGCATTAGTTTCTTATTATAATTATCGACATCAGTTTAAAGAAATCGTGATAAAGGAATTGGTGAATATAATAAATCCTCAGTTTAAATACGATCCCTATGACCATATCAATGTATTTGAGTTTAATAAGGCTAAAATGTTTGCTAAAGGAGAACGGGCAATAGGAGACGATTTGGTAAAAGGGAGAATAGAGAAAACTGAGTTCGAGTTTAGTGAAATAAAAGTTGGGCAGGGTACACAAAATTCCCAACAAAGTAAACAAAGTTATTTTTTTAGAGGATTGTTTTTTTATGCAGATTTCAATAAGAAATTAAATGGGGAGACCTTTGTAAGTCCCGATAAGGCAGAGAGGTTATTGGGTAAGATGGGTCAGAAATTGCAGAGTAAAAGTAGTAAAGGCCAACTCGTAAAACTCGAAAACTCAGCTTTCGAAAAAATGTATGTAGTACATTCCAATGATCAAACCGAAGCAAGATATATTCTCACACCAAAAATGATGGAAGCTATGGTGAATATTCGTGAAAAGCATCCTCTCAATTTTCATTTTAGCTTTGTGGATCAGAGAGTAAATTGCACCATAGAATTCAATAAGAATCTATTTGAGCCCGTAATTTGGGGCAAAGGATTACAGCTTTCCGATGTGGAGTATTTCTATAATTTACTGGAACTTATAGAGACTATTATCAAAGAAATGAATTTGAATTTGAGGATATGGACGGTGGAATAATACTGACCTAAGTTTGGAAAATTACATTTACAAAAATACAGGATGAATAAATAGAGTAATATGACGGGTGATAATGATGGGAAAAATATTCAAATACAATTGAAATTTTCTCTATTATCGTTATTGGAACCTGAACTATTCACAGGGATTCAGGTTCTGTTTTCAGATAAGAGAATCAAGCATAATTGGTCTATTATTTAGAGGAGGTGAAAACCAAAACAAATTCCTATAATCATTTTAGATACTAGAGAATTAAAATGTATTTATGCCAATTGAAAACCATATTGATTAATACAAATCGTTTCTATTTCTCTTTCCTTTTAAAAGAAATTAAATATTTGGAGAAGTATAACGCTCTATTGAAAAGGTTTTTAGCAGAAAAAGAGATAGAGGCATTTAAAAATGAATCTGTTAAAAAAGAAGTGGTCCTAAGCGAAAAAAAGAATTGGGTTTAAACCTAATGTAGCTTTCGGTATTTAAAGGGTGAATAAGCATTAATATCAACTCAAAAGGAATCACACAGGCAGAAAGTTGGCTGATCAACAAAACCCAGTAACAATCCTAATGTTACTGGGTTTTTTTAATTTAGTTTTCTTTGAGTGTGATTAGCTATCTATCTTGATATTCAGCATAGTATTCTTCTAAAATAACAAATTCTAAGATTCTAATCTTTTCAAAATCTTCAGCAAAAGAATTGGCTAAAGATAATCTTAAAGTCCAATCAGGTCCATCAAATCCACCACCCGGCATAGCGATAATAGCCTTTTCTTCAGCTAGTCTGATAACAGGATCCAATGGATCATAGTTTTCTGAAATCCACTGTGCAAAGTCGGCGTTATATTTATCAGTTGCTAATTTCAAGAAATCGATTAAAATATAGTAGAAAGCAGCATCAGGATTGTCCATTGAGACAATAGGGGAACCAGGAAGGTTTTCAATGATCTTTTTATATCGCCTTCTCACTATTCCTTTGGCATCATTTTTATAATTATTGTCGGTATCTTGAAGAGCAGCTAAAGAGAATAGAACCATCTGAATTTGTTGTGGAGTAGATAGACCAGCTGTATGATTTAATGCAACAGCACGGCTGTCAGCCACAAATCTGTCAATCATTTTAATAGAGTCAGGTTCAAGAGAAATAGATTCATAGCGTTTTCTTAATTCTACTTTTTCCTCCTCCGGAAGTTTGGTTATCATTTCATCAAAGATATTGTCTTCATGAAGGGCTATGGTACCGAGTCTCCATCCTGTAGCTCCAAAATATTTTGAATAGGAATAAACCAGAATCGTATGCTTTGGTGCTTTTACAGCTAAGGAGATAAAGTTATCGGTAAAGGTTCCATAAACATCATCAGTTAATAAGATCAAATCGTTTCTATCATTAGCTATTGCAGCAATTTTGTCTAATGTCTCTTCATTCAATTTTATTGAAGGAGGATTACTTGGATTGACTAAGAAAAATGCTTTTACTTTAGGATCCTTTAGCTTTTCAATCTCCGAATCCGGAATTTGCCAACCAGCTTCTTCTTTAGCATTCACCTCAATCAAGCTTAAGTCATAGTCTTTTAGTTCCGGCATCTCAATGTAAGGTGTAAAAATAGGTGCTCCAATGGCAATGGTATCTCCAGGCTTAAGAAATTTGTTGGCTTTTAAAGTATTAAAAATATAAACCATGGCCGCAGTTCCTCCTTCAACTGCAAAAATGTCAAATTTCCCAGGAGGTGGAATCTGACCTGCACTCATTTCTTGCATCAAATAGGCATGTACAATGGTTTCCGAATGCTTGAGCATCCTATCTGGAACAGGGTAGTTGTCGCCCAATATGCCATCTACCCATTCCACCATTAAATCATCATGTTTAATATTGTAAGTTGATGTGGCAAACTGGAATAAGTCATTTAGATATTGTAGGCCTATAGTATTTTTATTTAGTGCTAAGTATTTTTCAAATCGTTTTGCAATCCCTTCTTTTTCGGCTTGTCCACCAAATCCATCTAACTCTTGAAATTGTCTTTTAGATTCCTCTAAGGCGAATAAACCCAATTGGAAAAAGGCATCTCTAGGTTTTGTAGCTACCCAGTTTGGGTTTCCTCTTCCCGCATTAATCATTGAATAATCATGTCTTTTGTTTGCTAACTCTATGAGCTTATTTTTAATTTCAAATGGACTCAGTTGGCTTAATGTTTTTTCGTCAGATTTTTTCATATTAGTTTCTTTTAAATAATGTGTTAGCTATATTTTTATGACATGATTGCTATAATGATTGGTCCCCATAGTGTGAGGAAGATATTTGCAACAGCATAGGTCATGGTGAATGTTGGAGTTCCGCTAGAGTTTCCTGCTTTTTCGAGCAAAGCAGCATAGCCAGGGTTCGC
>JADGDY010000181.1 GCA_016744655.1 Bacteroidales bacterium
ATACTATGCGATGCAAAGATATTATAAAATATTGGTACTATGCAATGCAAAGTACTAAAATGTTTTTATTTCTGTTTTGGCAAAGTAGTGTAAGTGTCAGAAATACAGGGTTATGTGTGTGGTGAAATATTTTTAAAAAATATCTTGAATACTATCCATTAATAGTTTTTCGTCTCCATTATGGAATACTACATGGATAGGAATGTAAAATATTTGACATGATTTAAGCAAATCCTTATGCTCAGAAGTAGATAGCCGTTGAGCATCTTTTTCAGTAGTGACAATCATTTTATTCTTGCTGAATACTTCAGAATAAGTTTTGTGGATGAGCTCGATATCTTTTTTCGCATAATTATGATGATCTGCAAAACTAATTACTATGAGCTCGTTACAATATCGTTTTAAATAATCTTGCAAAGGATAAGAATTTGCAATGCCTGTAAACAATACAATTGTGGAAACATTCGGGACTTCTTTTTGTTTTGTTCCCAAGTTAAAATCAACAAAGCCATCGTATTCAATTTTTGAGAATAAAAGCTTTTGATGACTTTTTAATTTTAGCTCATCCTCAAACCTTCTTCTAGTTATGGGCGATAAAACAACGGGTGTTTTGGTGATAATAATGATATTTGCCCGTTTTGCTCCTCTTCTAAATTCTCTCAGCTGACCACTAGGAACCACATGATCTTTTTTGTAAATATTATGAAAGTCAGTGAGCATAATATTAAGATCACGATGGATATATCTATGTTGGTAGGCATCGTCAAGAATGAGAAGTTCTAGGTTTGGATTCGACTTTAATAGTTTCTTTGCTCCTCTGTTTCTATTTTCATCAACAGCAACTTTTATGTTTTTAAACTTATTAAAATATTGGAGAGGTTCATCACCAATGCTGTTGCTATCAGATTTTGAATCAGCTAGGATATAGCCTTTAGTTTTTCTACCATAACCTCGTGATAGAGTGGCCAGCTTGTAATTGTCTTTTAATCGAGAGACCAAAAGTTCAACATGAGGTGTTTTTCCTGTACCGCCCATGCTCAGATTTCCAACTGAAATAACAGGGATACGATGTTTAGTTACACGAAAAATCCCCCAATCGAATAATAAATTTCGAATGAAGGTAATTGTCCCATACAAGACAGATAGGGGTAAAAGTAAAATTCTTAAGATAAACACATTACAAATTTATAGTTAAGTATTACCGATATCAAGCTTTTTATACGTGAATGCTGAAGAAAAGTTCAGATTATATTTTTCATCAATTAATGGGCTTGAAAAAGGATTCATTTTGATACCTTTGTCATGGTAATAATTGAATATACATTCATAGATAAAAACAATGAAATTAAATCAGTTAGTAGGTGAGATTAACAAATGGGCACCTTTTGCATTACAAGAATCTTACGACAATTCAGGATTGCTGGTCGGAGATTCTAATCAAGAAATAAATAGGGTTTTAGTCAGCTTAGATATCACGGAAAAAGTAATGGAGGAGGCTATTCAAGGGGGATTCAACCTTATTATTAGTCATCATCCCATCATATTTAAAGGCTTAAAAAGTCTTACGGGTAAAACGCCAGAAGAACGAGTGGTCATGAATGCTATAAAGAATGACATTGCCATTATGGCTGTTCATACAAATCTGGATAATGTAATGCATGGTGTTAATGCTAAAATAGCTGAAATTCTGGGTGTAAAGAATTATAGAGTGCTGTTGCCTCAAGCTGGACAATTAAAGAAGTTGATAGTTTATATTCCAAAAGATCATCTTGAAGAAGTTAGACAATCTGTTTTTAATGCAGGAGCTGGCCATATTGGAAATTATGAGCAATGTAGTTTTGGGACGGATGGAATTGGTACTTTTAAGGGTAATGAGAACACAAATCCGTTTGTTGGAAATCCTGGTTCATTGCATCAAGAAAAGGAAGTAAGGTTTGAAACTGTTTTCCCAAGTCATTTGCAAGGAAAAGTGATTTCTGCATTGCTAAAAAGTCATCCCTATGAAGAAGTAGCGTATGATATTTTTAAATTAGAAAATAAAAATAATAGGGTAGGAGCAGGGATTATTGGTGATTTAGATGAAGAAATTGATGAAATAGAATTCCTTTCTTTTTTAAAGAAAAACATGGGAGTTGGATGTGTGAGACATACTCCACTTCGTAATAAAAAAATTAAGAAAGTAGCATTGTGCGGTGGTTCTGGAAGTTTCTTAATAGGAGCTGCAAAGGCTTCACACGCCGATATGTATATCAGTGGCGACATTAAATATCATGAGTTTTTTGATGCCAATGAGCAATTCATGATAGCCGATATTGGACATTATGAAAGTGAACAATTTACAAAAGATTTAATAGCTGATTTTCTTATCGAAAAATTTCCTAAATTTGCAGTCCAAATTTCGGAGCATCAGACAAATCCGATAAATTACTTTTAGCAATAGAATAAACATTATCATATGGCAAGGAAAAAGAAGGCAGTTGAAGTTGAAGAACCAGTTGTTATTCAACATATCAAAACTGAAGAAGAAATTAAGAATGAAAAGAGGCTTACAGCTTTGTATTCATTACAATTAATTGATTCGCAAGTTGACAAGATTCAAATTGTACGAGGAGAACTTCCTTTAGAGGTTGAAGATTTAGAGGATGAAATAGCAGGTTTAGAAACTCGTGTAGATAAATTTGTACAGGAAACTGAAGATTTAGAAAAATTAATCTCTGAAAAAAACGGTGCTATTTTAGATAGTCAAGCGCTCATCAAGAAATACGAAGAGCAGCAAATGAATGTTCGTAACAATCGCGAATATGATAGTTTATCTAAAGAAATGGAGTTTCAGAATCTTGAAATTCAATTGGCAGAGAAAAGAATTAAGGAATTTGCTGTTGAGCTAGAGTTAAAGAAATCTAACATCGATCAGGCCAATGCTAAACTAACTGAACGACGTACTGACTTAGAGGTAAAGAAATCTGAATTAGACGATATTATTAAAGAAACTCGAGTTGAAGAAGAGGAGTTGATGATCAAGTCTGAGAAATTTGAAGAGATTATTGATCCTAGACTTCTTAAAGCTTATAAGAGAATTAGAGGAAATGCACGCAATGGGCTTTCTGTAGTTCCTATTGAAAGAGATGCTTGTGGCGGTTGTTTCAATAAAATTCCACCTCAACATCAAATGGAAATCAAGATGAGCAAGAAGATTATCGTTTGTGAATATTGTGGTCGTATTTTAATTGATTTAGACTTGGCTAATTCTATAGAATTATAAAGAGTTCATAATAAAATATTTAATGCTGTTAAACTTAGGTTTAGCAGCATTTTTTTTATTCTGTATTTTTTATAAATGCTGAATATCATTTGCTTAACATATTTTTAATAATTGCCGTTCTCAATTCTTGTATCTTTATGCCTTATTAACTACACACACACAAACATCCATGAAAAGATCTTTACTATTTGTTTTGACGGCATTGGCTATGTTCTCCTTTGCCCAGGTTCCCTATAACCAAAATATTGAACATAAATGTAGTCATCAACATCATTTTGAACAAAGCTTTAAAAACACCAACGATGTGACTTATGTTGCTGATTTGTACGATATGCATTTTGTTCATCTAGATTTAGAGGTTGAAAGTACAAGTACCGCTGTTGGTGGTTCTGCATTAATGTTGGCTAAGGTTACAAGTGATAATCTTGATACTATTTATCTAGAATTGAATGAGGCTTTAACATTAGATTCCATGAGGTTTAATGGAGAGTTGGTGAGTCCTACTTTTGTTGATTCTGAAATCTTTTTAGTTGTGGATGAAATGAATGCAGGCGATGATATAGAAGTTTTGACTTATTATCATGGTGGAGCTTCTTCGGGTGGGTTCTTTAGTGGTATTACATCCGATTATAACAATACCTATGGAAAGAACGTAACTTGGACTTTATCAGAGCCTTTCTCAGCTAGAGATTGGTGGCCAGTACGCCAGAATTTGAAAGATAAGATTGATTCAGTTTATCAAGATTATACTTGTGTAAATACTGAAAAAGTTGGAGCTAATGGCTTGTTAACCGAAGTAGTTGATAATGGAGGCCTTACTACTACTTACAAATGGAAAACAAATTATCCGATTTCATATTATTTGATGGCTTTCTCTGTGTCAGAATATCAAGAGTATAATGTTTATGCTAAGCCAACACAGTTGAATGGTGATTCTGTTTTAATCCAGAATTTTATTTACGATCATCCAAACTGTTTGCCAAATAATAAGGCTGATATTGATAGATCAACTGAAATTATGGAATTATTGTCTGATTTATATGGCCTTTATCCTTTCCACGAAGAAAAGTATGGTAATTGTTTAGCTGAAATTGGAGGAGGAATGGAGCATCAAACCATGACTACTATTGGTAGTTTTGAGTTTGGATTGAATACTCATGAGATGGGCCATCAATGGTATGGTGATAATGTAACATGTGCAACATGGAGCGATATCTGGATTAATGAAGGCTTTGCTAGCTATTCAGAATATTTAGGAGACCAATATTTAAATAGCCAGGGGACAGCAGATTCTTGGATGAGTTCGGCCCATAATAATATTATGAGTAGTAATAGTGGTAGTGTTTATGTTCCAGAAAATGAAGTTTATTATGGAAACGAATGGAGAATTTTCGATGGCCGTTTGACCTATAAAAAAGGTGCTGCTATCCTTCATTCACTTCGTTATTTAATAAATGATGATGATTTGTTTTTTGGTGCCTTACAAAATTACACAGTAGACTTTACGGACCAAATAGCAACTGGAATGGATTTTAAAAACTCTGTTTCAGATTACACAGGAATTAATCTGGATTCATATTTTGAACAATGGTATTTTGGTGAAGGTTATCCTACATATAGCATAGAGTATTATTATGCAGATGCTGGTATGCATTTAACTGTTTCTCATACTGCTTCTGCAGCTTTTGCTACTTCTTATTTCGATTTACCATTAGAGGTAAAGCTAAACTTTGGAGCTAGTCAGGATACTATTATTAAAATTCCTATCACTAGCAATCTAGTATCATTCCAAACTGAAATTACCCAGCCTGTTATTCAAGTTGTGGCAGATCCTAATAATTGGATAATTAATAAGGTGGGTTCTATTTCTGTAGGTACTTCAGAATTGCAAAACGAATTAGGCTTAGTTGTTGGACCGAATCCAGTAAAAGATGACTTGCAGATTGTATTTAATGAGGAGTCGAATCAATTAAAAGAAATCAGTTTGTTAGATTTAAGTGGACGAGAAATTGAGAGTTTTAGTACCATGAGTAATCATACATTCGATATGTCGAGCTACCCAGCAGGAACTTATTTAGTTAAAGTAAATGATGGGCAATCTGTTGTGACTAAGAAAGTATTAAAAAGATAATAGAAATTACAAGGCATAAAAAATCCCGACTTTCGTTTGAAGGTCGGGATTTTTTTATGATTTATAAACCAATATTATTCTCTAATAATGGTTTGTGTTCTGTCTGGACCAACTGAAACGATAGTTACTGGAACCTCAGTTTCTTTTTCCACGAAACCAATGTAAGTCATAAGCTCCTCAGGAATATCCTCAATTTTAACAGCTTTAGTGATGTCTTTATTCCAACCTTTATGAACAGAATATTCAGGTTTTAAATTCTCATCATTGATCTCAAATGGGAAGTAGTCTAATACTTCTTCATTATAGGTGTATTTCTCTCCGACTTTAATGTGGTCAAAGTCATCCATTACATCGGCTTTGGTAATCACCAAGTCAGTCACACCATTCAGCATGATGGCATATTTTAATGCAGGAAGGTCTAGCCAGCCACAACGGCGAGCTCTACCGGTAGTGCTACCAAACTCATGTCCATTATTCCTTAAAGCATCTCCATCGGCATCGAATAGCTCAGTAGGGAATGGTCCGCTACCTACTCTTGTACAATATGCTTTGAATACACCGTAAACTTTACCAATTTTTTGAGGAGCAATTCCTAAGCCAGAACAAACGCTACTGGCAATCGTTGTGCTAGAAGTTACAAAAGGATAAGAACCAAACTCAACATCAAGCATAGTGCCCTGGGCGCCTTCTGCCAAAACTCGTTCACCATTTTTTAATGCATTATTAATAAAATGCTCCGAATCAATTAAATTCATAGCTTTAAGAGTTTCAGTCGTAGCCATCCACTTTTCTTCATATTCAGGGAAAGGAAGACCGTCGATTAAAAACTCATTGATATCGTATTTATAGCTATCAACAATTGTTAAGTGTTGTGTTCTTTTCTTGCTGTATTTTTCTTGGAAATCACCACAGGTTAAATCACCAACTCTTAATCCGGTACGGCTAATTTTATCGGTATAACAAGGGCCAATTCCTTTTAAAGTAGAACCAATTTTTTCTGATCCTTTCGATTTTTCATAAACAGCATCTAATAGCCTATGAGAAGGAAGAATCAAATGAGCTTTCTTAGAAACGTAAAGATTCTTTTCAGGTTTTACATTTGATTGTCTTAGTTTTTGAATTTCTTTATCAAAAATATAAGGGTCTATAATCACACCATTTCCAATGATGTTTTTGGTGGTTTCGTGAAAAATTCCAGATGGAATAGTATGCAATACATGTTTTTCACCATTGAATTCTAAAGTATGTCCAGCGTTTGGTCCACCTTGAAAGCGAGCAATCATATCATACTCAGGTGTAAAAACATCAACAATTTTTCCTTTTCCTTCGTCTCCCCATTGAAGCCCTAATAATACATCAACCTTCATTTCAATATGCTATTTTTATGATCAAAATATCTATAAACAAAGAAAGCAATTTCATCCCCAGAATATTGCTTTTCTTGTTTTATTATCTTGACAAAGATACATTTAATTGCTGCTTAGTAAGCAAAAAAATGCATGAAATAATAAATTTCCTAAAAGTCTTGACTTCATTGAATTATTCTTTATTTTTGCACTCGCAATATTTAGAATAAACATCTAAATAAGTTCATATCATAATGGGGGATTAGCTCAGTTGGCTAGAGCGTTTGACTGGCAGTCAAAAGGTCAGCGGTTCGATTCCGCTATTCTCCACTCTTAAAATCAAGCAGTTATAGACATAAAGTTTGTAGCTGCTTTTTTATGGGTACAAACAATAGTACAAACAAATAGCGTTTTTTATAGAAAACCAAAAGCCAAAAGATTGATTTTTCCCCCATAGAAATCTTTTGAAAAAATTCTAATATACCGTTTTAAGGAAGTGAAGCCCTGCATTTTTTGTGGGGCTTTTTTGATGGGTTATAAAATTAATCTAAAGATAGTGCATTGTTTATGTCAATTATCATGATTCCTGTTTGTATGAAAAAAAGATATATCGAAATTCCAACTATCCATTTTATCAACCATGAATATGAACTCAATAAGTTCATTATTGAATTTGGATATCTTACAATTTCTGTTGATAGGTTTGTAAGTGCTGCAATAAGATTTGCAATGGCACTTATAAAATTAATGATTGCAGTTTCTTTTTCAGAATCTTTTATTCTGATGACATCTTTTAAGTTTTCTGATGTGTTTTGTCTATTTAGCATGCTGATCTATTTTTAATGAAAAAAAATTATCAGCGAGATGTCGCTGTAAAACTACAGGTGATACCAAAGAAAAAAAAGGACAGCTATCTATCATAGTCATATCAATGGTTTGGTGTTCTGAAAATTTATAAAATATTTTATAAAAGAGAGATAATGACAGTTATAAAGGTTATAATAGAAATCATTAGCTCAATTATCTTTGTTCGGTGTTCTATCTTCTTCGCCTTGTAATTGGTCCTGCTTACTTTTTCTTTTGACTTTTGAATTTGTTTTCTTTGTTTAAGTTTTTTCATGGCTTCTCCACTATTAAATTAATAAATAGCGGTTGGCGCTATAAATGTACACTCAGAAGCATGAAAACGAAAGGACACTTTTGTAACTATCAGAAAAACAGAGGGTAATGAATTTGGTTTTTATTTTGATGCAATAGTGAGTTGATAAAGTGGTTTAAAGGTGGAGTGTTTTTTGACTAGAAAGCATAAAAAAAGAGAGCATCAGTTTAATTTGATGACCTCTTTTATTTTGGAGATACTAGAAGTTATTTCCTAGAATTATTCCTGTTTCCTCTTAAAAATATAGTGACTCATATAGGTCTGATTATTTGCTACAGCAAGAGTCTTATCCAGTTCCCATCCGTTTTTATCAAAGTGGTTTAGCATCTGAGCAACTGACTTTAAGTTCAGCCTATTGCCGCTTTTGTCAGTGATGTGATCACCATACAGCCCCATAGGTTGACCATAATCAATTCTGAAGTGCTTAATTTTGGTTTGCATGTAATTCATCCATGCTCCAACATCGATATAAGTTATATCGAGTTCATTGAGGTTGATAACTTTGTTGTTTTCAACTGAGTAAACTTGTGCCTGTGATAGTAATCCACTGAATACGATGCATAAAATTAAAAGTGCTTTTTTCATTTGATTTGTTTTTTTGTTTGACATCTATATTGTTCAAATTTAATGAATATTATCTGTATTATGTAGATTTATCTAAACAATTAGATACCACTATTTAAGGTTTTAAAATAGGGTTGATTATTTTTTGAAACTATAATTGTTAATAGCGTATAAATATAGGTAATCAAATTATTTTAGAATCATTTTGTATGGAAAAGTCAACTAAGAATAAAGATAAAGGAAGAGAGCGAAAATATGACTTTGATAAAGTTGAAAAATCTATTTTTTGGATTGCTGGGTTTTTTATTATTCTAGCTTTTCTTAGCCCATACATTTTTACACAAGATTCGTTTCTTGGAATAGATCCTGGTATTGACTTTCGGGATACTGGACCTATTGGTGATACCATGGGAGGGATTATGAACCCTTTCATTGCTATCGTTGCGGTATTAATAACATTCCTTGCGTTTTACATACAGTTTAAGGCAAATCAAGTTCAGAAAAAAGCGTTAGACGACCAAAGAGAAGATTTCAATAAACAAGTAGATCAACAAAACCAGGAGTTTGCAAGAACCCAATTTGAGAATCAATTTTATGAAATGATTCGTCTACATAGGCAGAATGTAGATGAGATAGAAATTCAGACTTCAAAAATCCTTGACAATAATGGTGGTTTAAATATTGAGATAGTGTCGAAAAAGGGGAGAGAGGCTTTGTATTTAATGATGCTTGAATTTAATAATTGCTATTTGATTGTTAAGTTAATTCTGGGTTCAAAGGACCTAAATTATATTTTTCAATTATCTTATAAGATATGCTTTTTTGGTTTGGAGAATATTGATGGTATAGATAGAAAGTATTTGGAA
>JADGDY010000182.1 GCA_016744655.1 Bacteroidales bacterium
AGATCAGAAATATTACTCTAAGAAAGCTGATTATTTCACTCCATTATTGAAATTATTCTCTTCTGAATATAGTAATGAAATTTCTTACGATTCACTTCAAGTACATGGTGGAACTGGTTTTATGAAGGATTTCCCAATTGAGAGAATCTATCGTGATGCTCGTATTACTACTATTTACGAAGGTACTTCTCAATTGCAGGTAGTTGCTGCAATAAGAGGAGTAAGTACTGGATCGTATTTAGATTATATGCGTGTTTTTGAGCAAGAAAATTACAAGCCAGAATTACAGCACATCAAACGTCGATTAATCATCATGACGGAGCAATATGCTAAAGCTGTACAAATGGTTCAACGTGATAAGGATTCTGATTTATGGGATTTTCATGCACGCAGAATGGTGGAGATGGCAGGTAATATCATCATTGGATATTTATTATTAAACGATGCCCAAAGAGATATGGAACATAAAAAATCAGCTGATATTTTTGTTCAAATCGGAATGGGACAAAACGAAGATAAATTCAAATATATCGAGAACTTTGATTTGAAAGACTTAGGGCAGTATCAAATTTCTACTGAAGATATTAATGAATAAATAAAATACCGACGGTTTATAGGCAATTCTTAGCCTGTAAACCGTTTTTTTTTAATTGCATATGAACTTTACCGTAATCGGCATTATTGCTGCAGTTTTAGTTATTACTATTGGCTTTAGAAAAATCATCAACTTGTTTATTTATCGTTTGATATTTGGTGAGTATAGTCGTAGATACATTTTGAAATTCAAGCAATATACCAGAAAGAAGCCTCATCCTTATTGCTTTAAAGACGATTTTTATTATCACATTCTTTCCATACAAAAAGCCGTGAGTTGTCCGAAACACTACCAAAGCAACAAAGTTTTTGACTTTGATGACCTTACTTTTGGAACAACACTGAAAGAAACATTAAAGGAACGAGGAAAGCCAGATTGCTTTACTGTAAGTGAAGAAAAAGAAGTGGATTTTGGTGTGATGGGTTATAAAAGTAGAATGTTTCATAGCAATGAAAAGACATTACTCTACCATTTTAATCATGAGTATTTTATGGGTGAGTATGTGTTCAGTAGCATTACCGAGGAAACAGCAAAATTGGTAGTGGAAATGCTCAAAGAAAAATTTCATCCAGATGTAGAGTATTGTAAAAACTTTACAATAGTGGATAGGGCCGGAACTTATGTTTATTTCACCGATACAGGATTCTATCTTTCTGTTAAGTTTTTCAATAAAGATTTTTCTACCATTAAGAAAATATTAGATCTGACTAAAGAAAATACCAATAATGGTCTAACGCCATTGAGCAACATTAAAAGAATTAATAATTAAGATTAGTGGCCATCGGAGCTACAATGTCTATATTTCGTATAGAAATACGATACTCCTAAGACAAATAAAGAAGCCAAAATTCCAAGTGCAATATTGTAATATATTGGTGCCGAGAGCGCCATTCTTATTATAATTGTAGCTACCGCAAAAGCTGAATTCCTAAATACTACAATATAGGAGTAATTATACCTAAGAGAGAGTAAAACAAGAAATATATCCGTGAAAATGAGGATGGTATAAAAGTTTTTGAAAAAGTCGAAAGCTTGAGAATGTTGCAGGTATAGAACAATATCGTAGAAGCCAGAAATTAAGAAAGTAAGAAAGAGTATTAAGCTGGTCATCTTTTTAAACATGATAAACCTGGTTTGACTTTCAGGATCATCGGTAATGGGAGTGTGCTTGAGTATTTTATTGATTAATAAAATAATGATGAAAATTGCCATGGCTCCAAATGCATCTGAAAGCATACTTATTACAGGTTCAAAATCGGCCCAATTGTTTTGCTCGTAAAACTCTCCAAATTGTTTAAAAGCACTACGTAATAAAATTAAACTCAATATCTCTAACTGCTTTACTAAAGAGGATGAAACTGAATTAGATAATGTGAAAACCAATCCCACTACTTCAATTAATAAAAGCAGTGAAAAACTAATTTGTATAGACTGGAATATGCTTTTTGGAAATAGATAAACTAGGTTTTCAGGAACTATGCCTAGATATAAAATCAGCGACATCCCCAAAGAAATCACAAAACTTAAAACCAGTAAAGTGGCCAATCGGGAATGTGTTTTTTGGCTTTCCCAAACCAATTGGATTTTATCATAAAACTTAACGATATGTTGAATGATTTTTTCCATTTATTTTACCTTCTGTAGCTTCTCAGTTTTACATATATCCCGATCATTTAAAAGGCTTAAAATTTCATTATTACTAGGATTGATGATGTATTTCCCATCCTTCTTAGTATGCCTAGCTTTTCCTCTAGTTATATGCTGATTTACAATTCGCAATTGATCTTTGTTTTCAATATCAATGCAGAATAGTGTCAGTTGATCTAAATTGAGTTGTGCGCCAATCATCTCCCAATAACCATCTTCATTTTTAAAATTCATGAAATAATAGTCTTCGAGTTTTTTAAGCACTAATTCTTCTCCTAATTCACCCTCCAGAAAAGTTTGATTATTGATTTCTCCGTATTGATATTTATGACTAGAAATACATAGGGTATCTCCATCACTGTCCACATAAGAGCCTATTATTTCAACAGGGAATTCTGCTAAGGTTTTTTGGTCCTTAGGTATGGGATTATGGTATACAACATTGCTACAAGAGCTTAATAATAGAATAGCGAGAGATATGGTGAAGTATTGTATTCTTTTCATAATGATGTATTTAGAGGTTGAACATTATGCCTTTACACAAATATAATTAAAATTTCATTGTTAACAAAGATGTATATTGAGCTTTTAATGTGCATTCTATAATTCTTATTTTTGAATTAAATAGAGTATGATGGTATACGTAAGTTTGACTTAAAAGTTCTATTGACTGTTTTATATAGAATAAATAGTGTTTTCTTACAAAAGGAAACATTTTTAAACAGCTGAAAATATCGCTTACATCACTACTCTAAAATTCTAAATTTTGAAATTATGAACTATCATTTTATAGCTATTGGTGGAGCTGCCATGCACAATTTGGCCATTGCGTTACATTTAAAAGGAAACACAGTTACAGGTTCCGATGATGAGATTTTTGAGCCATCTAAAGGAAGACTTGAAAAGTACAATCTTCTTCCTGAAAGTATGGGCTGGCATCCTGATAGAATTGACAATAGTATTGATGCCATAATTTTAGGAATGCATGCTCGTGAGGATAATCCAGAATTGGCGAAAGCTAAAGAGTTAGACTTGCCCATATTCTCATATCCAGAATTTCTATACGAACAATCCAAAAACAAAACCCGAATCGTAATAGGAGGAAGCCACGGTAAAACAACCATTACAGCTATGATACTTCATGTGCTCGATCAACTCCATATCAAAACCGACTACATGGTTGGTTCTAAGTTAGAAGGCTTTGAGGTGATGGTGAAGCTCAGCGATGCACCTTATATTGTATTAGAAGGAGACGAATATTTATCCTCACCAATAGATCGAAGACCGAAGTTCCATCTCTACCATCCTCATATCGCTTTATTGAGCGGAGTGGCATGGGATCATATTAATGTATTCCCAACTTTTGATATTTATCTGGAGCAGTTTGAAAAGTTTATTGGTCTTATTGAAAAGGAGGGAAGCTTGGTTTATTGTTCCGATGATAAATACCTTGCCGCGTTGCACAAAACGGCCAGAGAGGATGTTAAAGTAATAGCTTATGATGTTCCAGAGTTTAGTATTAATGCTGATGATTATAAATCGGAGATTAAATACCAAGGAGATTCTTATTCCCTTTCAGTTTTTGGAAAACATAATCTAATGAACCTAGAAGGAGCCCGACGAGTATGTGAGCAAATAGGAGTAGAGGTCAAGGATTTCTATAAAGCCATTTCTAGTTTCACTGGCGCCAGTAATCGTTTAGAAACCATTGGTAAAAATGAAAATTGTATCATCTATAAAGATTTTGCCCATAGTCCATCCAAGTTAAAAGCCACCACCTCAGCAGTAAAAGAGCAATTTTCCGATAGAAAGCTATTCGCCTGCATGGAACTACATACCTTCAGCAGTTTAAATAGCGAATTCCTTAAAGAATACAAAGGTTCCATGGATAAAGCAGATGTGGCTATTGTGTATTTCAATCCACACACCATTGCCCACAAGCGCTTAGAGCCCATCACCGAAGAACAAGTTAAGCAAGCCTTTGCCAGAGAAGACTTGGTGGTGTTCACCGATTCTAAAAAGCTATTAGAGCGAATTCACTCCGAAAATTGGGAAAAACAAAATCTATTATTAATGAGCTCCGGCAATTTTGATGGAGTGGATTATTCTGATTTGGTAGGGGAATTGTTGGGAGGGAAATAGTTAATGTATTTTTGCTATTTTCAAATTATTACTCTTCTTTTCTTGAATTTTATACTCAATCAATATGATTTTTTCAATAAAATTCTCATTTCAAAAGTTACATTTTATCGATAGTTGTGAACGTATGTTCAATTATGCCTAATGTTTAATAATCAGTAGTCATTATAAAGGTTTTAAAATGCTTTAAATACTATATATAAAAAATGCCCCGAAGTTAGTCGAGGCAGCTAAATGTTTTCACAACGGAATAATCCTTATTGTGAATTGCTTCATTGTATCTTTGAGTTACAAATATAGATAAAATATTTATATGAAATAAAAAAATACTATTAAAGTCTATTGCTAAAGATTTAATACTAACTTTACCTCTTAATCGTATAAATATAATATTGGTCATTTTATAGTATATTGACTTTTATAATTCCACTTCAGTTTTTTAAACTCTAAGTAGTTATTACTTTTTCTACAGTAACAAGTCGATATACAATAATGAGTGATTTACAAATTGTGAATTATGAAAAAGATATTGGGGTTAGATTTGGGTACAAATAGTATTGGTTGGGCATTGGTGGAAAGAACTTTTAATGATAAAGTTGAAGCCAATGTTCTTGGAGATGGCAACATTATTGGAATAGGAAGTAGGATAATTCCAATGGATAAGGCTATGATGGACACATTTGGAAGTGGTGGGCAAATTGAAACCGGGACGTCTGCAAGAACTGGATTTAGAGGTGTTCGAAGACTACGGCAAAGAAATTTACTAAGAAGAGAACGTTTGCATCGAGTATTGAATACACTTAATTTCTTACCTAAACACTATTCGGATAGTATTGATTTTGAGAATAAGAAAGGCCAATTCGTAAATGATAAAGAAGTAAAGCTGAATTATAAAGAAATAGAAACTAATAAATATGAATTTCTTTTTAAAGAAAGCTTTAAGGAAATGGTTGCTGAATTTAGGAAAGCATGTCCTGAACTATTTTATGTCAAATCAAATGGAGACGAAACCAAGATTCCATATGACTGGACTATCTATTACCTACGTAAAAAAGCTTTAGAGAAGAAAATAAGTCAACAGGAATTGTCTTGGATTCTTTTAAATTTCAATCAAAAACGAGGATATTATCACCTTAGAGGAGAAGAAGAAGAGTTAGACAAGAATAAGTTAGTGGAATTTCATGCTTTAAAAGTAATGGAAGTTAATGCAGATGATCCAAATACCAAAGGAGATATTTGGTATAATGTGCATTTAGAAAATGGCTGGATTTATAGACGTTCTAGTAAATATTCTTTAAGTGATTGGATTGGAAAAACAAAGGAGTTTATTGTAACTACAACTTTGAACAATGATGGCACTATTAAAACAGATAAAGAAGGTGATGAAAAAAGAAGTTTTAAAGCAGTAGATTCAGAGCAGGATTGGATAGCAATTAAAAAAAGTACAGAAGAAAAAATAGAGAATACTCAACTGTATGTGGGAACTTATATCTACAATACTCTATTAAAGAATCCTAAACAGAAAATCAATGGAAAACTAGTTAGAACAATTGAACGTCATTTTTATAAAGATGAATTAACTGCAATTCTTGAAAAGCAAAAAGAATTTCATCCCGAATTATTAGATGTTTTACTTTTAGAAAATTGTATTTATGAATTATATCTAAACAACTATGCTAGGCAAAACATATTGAAGCAAAAGGATTTTACACATCTCTTTGTAGATGATATTATATTTTATCAAAGACCACTGAAATCTAAGAAATCGTTGATTGATGGGTGTAAATACGAAACCAGAAGGTTTAAAAATGAAGAAGGAGAGGAGGTTGCTAGCGCTGTAAAATCTATACATAAAAGTCATCCATTATATCAAGAATTCAGGATATTGCAATTTATTGATAATATTAGAATTTATGAACGAGAGAAATTGGTTGCAGGAATATTAACAACTGATGTAGATGTAACATCAGAGTTTATTTCGAATCAAGAAGAAATTGAGAAATTATTTGAGTTTTTTAATGACAAGTCAAAAATCAAACAGAAAGCCTTCTTGGCCAATTATAAAGATATTTTAGGAAAGAAACTTAATGAAGAAAAATATCGTTGGAATTATGTTGAGGATAAAGAATATCCATTAAACGAAACTAGAGCCTTATTTATCTCCAAACTTACAAAGGATAAAAGTTTTGATTATGTGAAATATTTAACCCAGAAAAATGAGATTAAACTCTGGCATCTTTTGTATTCTATAAATGATAAGAAAGAGTTTGAAAAAGCATTTAAAGTACAAGTGAAGTATAAAAATGATATTGTATTTGGTTTGCCATATTCATTAAGATTAGAATTTGTTAGGGTTAAACCTTTTGCCAACGATTATGGAGCATTTTCCGAAAAGGCTATTAAAAAACTTTTGCCATTAATGAGAATTGGTAAATATTGGAAAGGTGATGCTATTGATGTTCATACAAAGGACCGAATTCAAAAGATTATTGATGGAGAATATGATGAAAAAATAAAAGATAGAGTGAGGATTATTGTTGAGAAGGATAATAAGAAATTGAAAGCTCTTGAAGGTTTTTGTGGGTTACCACTCTGGTTAGCTTCGTATATTGTATATGATCGACACTCGGAGGGAAGTAATATTACTAAATGGGAAAACCCAAGCCAATTGAACGAGTTTTTAGTAGATTTTAGGCAACACTCCTTGCGTAATCCTATTGTTGAACAAGTCATAACGGAAACATTGAGAGTTGTAAGGGATATCTGGCAACATTATGGTAATGGGGAAAAAGATTTCTTTAATGAAATTCATATTGAATTGGGACGGGAGATGAAAAACCCAGCGGATAAACGAAAACACTTAACATCCTTGGTTAATAAAAATCAAGATACTAATGAAAGGATAAGCAATTTATTAAGGGAATTTAAGGAGGAGAAAATAGATGGGGTTATTCCGCATTCACCTAGTCAGCAAGAGAAGTTAAAGATTTTTGAAGAGGATATCTTAAGTCAGTATACAGAAAAAGAGCTTGAAAAGGAAGTCGTTGATGGAGTTAGTATTGCTAAAATTGTGAAATCATCAGTGCCATCAGCAACTGAAATTCAAAAATACAGGTTATGGATGGAGCAAAAATATTTCTCACCATATACAGGCCAACCAATTCCTTTAAGTAAATTATTTACTACTAATTATGAAATAGAACATGTAATACCCCAAGCTAAATATTTTGATAATTCTTATGGAAATAAAATAATCTGCGAAAAAGAGGTAAATAAAACTAAAGGAAATCAAACTGCATTTGAATTCATCAGTAAAAACCCTGGACGGAAAATAGATTTAGGAAATGGAGAATCTGTCGCATTATTTGATTTAGATAATTATCAAAACTTTGTTTCAAAGAATTTTAGAAAAGGGAGTAAAAAAGCAAAATTCTTGTTAAGCGAAGATGTACCAGAGCAATTTATTTCAAGGCAATTAAACGATACTAGATATATTAGTAAGGTTGTTAAGAGTCTTTTAAGTAGCCTTGTAAGAGAAGATGATGATGTGGAAGCAACTTCGAAAAACCTAATTCCTGTGACAGGTGGAGTTACAACAATATTGAAAAAGGATTGGGGATTGAATAATAAATGGAATGAGATTGTGCAGCCACGATTTGAAAGGTTAAATGAGTTAACTGGAACAAATAACTTTGGTTATATTGACAAAAAAGCAAACTTCTTTAGGACGGATATTCCCTATGAATTAAAAAAAGGATTTAACAAAAAACGAATTGATCACCGTCATCATGCAATGGATGCTTTAGTTGTGGCTTTAACTACTAGAAATCATGTAAGCTATTTGAGTAATGAGCATGCCAAATCTGATAGTAAACGATATGATTTGCGAAATAAACTAAGGAGAGTAGAAGAAATTCGAATTGATGGTAAAGCCAGAAAGGTTTCAAAAGAGTTTTATCTACCATGGAAAAGTTTCCCAGTAGATGCTAAAAAAGCGCTTGATAATATCGTGGTAAGTTTTAAGCAGAATTTAAGAGTTATAAATAATGCTAGCAATAAATATCAGATTCGTAGAAATGATAAAATAGAGGTGGAAACGCAAAAAGGAACAAATTGGGCAATTCGAAAACCAATGCACAAGGAGACTGTATATGCGAGAATTAATCTTAGGAAGAAGAAAACCATATCAGTAAATGTAGCAATAGAAGGTGGTTTTGTCTTTGTTGATAAACAATTAAATGAAAAACTTAAACAGCTTCGTAGAGAAAAGGATAGCAAGAAAATTAAAAAGTATTTTAAAGAAGAGGCGATTCGTAAAGTAGAGGTTTACTATATGGATGACAGTTTTTCTGCGGTCCGAAAATCTGTTGATGAGAGTTTTAAATCAGAAAAGTGGATTTCAGAATCAATAACAGATCATGGAATTCAGAGGATACTAATTAACCATTTAATGCAGTATAACGAAAAAACTGAGAAAGGAGGAATAAAAGAAAGACCTGATTTAGCATTTTCAACTGAAGGAGTAGAGGAGATGAACAAAAATATTAAAGAGCTGAACAATGGCAAAGCACATCACCCTATCTATAAAGCAAGAGTTTATGAAGTACTTGGTAATAAATTTATGGTTAGGCATTCAGGAAATAAAAAGCAAAAGTATGTTGAAGCTGCTAAGGGAACGAATTTGTTTTTTGCAATCTATGAAGGTGAAAATAAGAAAGGTAAAAAAGTAAGACAATATGCAACAATTCCATTAAATATTGTTATTGAAAGACAAAAACAAGGCCTATCATCAGTTCCTTATATCTATAATGATAAGAATAATATTGAATACAAATTGTTATTCACTTTATCTCCAAATGATTTGGTATATGTCCCAACTAATGAGGAACTGGAAAGTCATACAAGTATTGATGTTTCTAATTTAAATAGTATTC
>JADGDY010000016.1 GCA_016744655.1 Bacteroidales bacterium
CACCTTTTGAACCTAGTCGTCTGTCAGTTAACCCTGGGCCGTTACCAGCATGAATAGGGGCTCTTCCTCTTAGATCGGGTAAGGCAAAAGTTGTTCTCCCATCTCCTCCATATGTTGTTCCCAGAAGAGAGAAAAGAGCTGAATATTGCGCAATAGGCAAGAGTTGCCCATCGCAAAAAGCAAAATTTCTAGGTGCAAAATTGCCTGCAAATAAATGAATTGTTCCAAGGTATTTTTCGTCCATGATTAATTGATTTTAAGTTAATATTTTATTTTTTAAATTTATATTCTATTCTAAAATGTAAAACTAGACAGAATGCTATTTTTATAATAGCGTATAAATACGACATGTTTAAACTCAGTATTTATACCTAATGATTATTTTATAATAAAAATATTTATTTAATAGCAGCTTTAATTAATTAGTTACCTAATTCTAGTCTATTTAAAAATCATATAGATGGCATTAATAGTTGACCTATTATTCTTTTTTTTGAAAAAAGATTTTTTTTGCACATCGATATTTTAGTTTTAAATATAAAGTTGTAATGATTCATTTTATTTTTAATTACCAAAGGTAAAAGTAGTCATATAACTATATATCAGCACATATAAAAACATATTATTAAATGATTAACGCTTAATTAACAATATATATGACAAAAAGGTGATTTAATATACCTATCTGATTACACTGTCTAATGGGGGCTGCCAATTGGTTTCTGTTGAAAAATAAATTTATAATTAAGTTGGAAATATTTTTGGTATTTTTCATTATTTAGAGCGAAAAATTCTTTGTTACATATAAAAAAGGCTCTGATAATATATCTCAGAGCCTCTAAATGTAAAACAGATCAATTCGTATTATCCTTTGTGAAATTTTATCTCACATAATAATTCACACCATCTATATTTTCAAATGTGACATTATTATTGATATCTACACTAGAATCTTCATCTACGCTAATACCATGAGCAGAAACATGGGCAATATGAGTATTGCTAAGACCTAATGGAGTGTTGGCATGAAGTAAATTAATAGCTCCCCATGGAGTTTCATGACCTCCAGCATAACTAATTATACTATGTGAGATGCTACAACTATGTGCACCACCATAATAGAAAAGGCCATCCCAATCTCCTTTGTTAGGTACAGGATTAGTACTGGTGAAAATAATTGGATCTTCAGCAGTTCCATCAGCAACAACACTTGCTATTTTATCATCCCAATAGGCAATGTCAAGTTGACCACTATTGGTAAACTCTAATCTTACACCTGGCTCAATAGTTAGATTCACACCGTTCCCTGGAGCTCCAATTCTCATTGTGTTTTCTACTATATAAGGAGCTGGTTGCTTGGTCCAAGTATAATCACCAGCTATATCTAATTCTTCATCATTAGCAATTAAAATTCCTAAGTCGGTATCTATATTGTTTTCCCCGATGATACTATGGACAAAGTTTGGAAAAATAGAAATAGGATAGAGGATGTTTCCAAGGAAAGTATTTCCTCCGAAATCGGTAAAATAAGCATCATGAATCAGGTTGATGGCATTAGTTTTACTGTAGTAAAATTCACAATCAGTAAATGCTACATTTGATTCTCGAATAAAGATCATTCCTTCGTAATCTCGAGAACCAGCAAACTCAAAAGTACTGTGTTTAAATGAGCAGTTGTTGGCACCGTTATAAAAAGTAAAACCCTTCCAATCGCCTGGAGCTGGAGAAGTACTGGCACTAGAAAAAAGTATGGGTTTATCTTCGGTTCCTTCGGCAATAATGGTTGCATATTTATTATCCCAGTAGGCAACATCCCATAATCCATCTTCCATAAATAGGATTTCGGTTCCAGGAGCAATATTTACTATGCTTCCTTCACCATCTGCTCCAAATCTGATGGTTCCTTCTTGATAAAAAGGTACTCCTTGATCTGTCCAGAAGTATTCTCCTTGCTGCTCGAAATGTTCATCGTTTTCTATCCAAATTCCGGTAGAGGTTTCATAAACATTTTCGCCTGTGATGGTATGTACATTGTTGATGTATACAGATATTGGATAACTATCAATATTGGTAAAGAAGTTTTTATCAAAAGCACTAAAGCTACCTTCTGATTTTAATCTGATTCCCACATTGGCGGCCTCACGAATAATAGAGTTAGTGAAAGCAATTGAACTTTCTTCTATATAGACAGAACCATAAGTGTCTTTAGATCCTGCATATTCGATAATAGCAAAATTGATATTACAATCGGTTGCTCCATTATAAAAGTGTAAACCTGCCCAATCACCACTAGATGGACTGTTGGCTGCTGAAGTAAATAAAACGGGAAGTGCTGCAGTTCCTTGAACCTCGATGGTAGCATATTCATTATCCCAATAAGCAAACTCTAAAGAGCTTCCTTGGGTGAATTTAATAATAGATCCTGCTTCAAAGGTTAGTTTGGCATTTCTGATTCTAATGGTTCCGTCAAATGTATAGGTGATACCTGTTTTGAATGTCATATCATTGCTAATATCGCCGGTGAGTTCACCACCATCCTGTTCTTGATTAATTGGATCTTCTGTTTCTTTCTCGCAGGAAACCATAGTAATGGAAAAAGCAATGAATAATAAATAAAGAAATTTCTTTGTCATGAGAATTGTTTTTTGAGTGTTTTGTTATTTGTTGCTGGCAAAAATAGATGCTATTATCAACAAAACGCTCATCCTTTAGGCTTAAATTCTGCCTTAAAAGGATTTATTTTCCTCATCCTTTAGTATGATGATGTTTGAAATATAGCATGTTGAATATTAGATTAGAAATACTCGTTCCACTCATGTTTCACTAAATTACCAAATAGAAAAATATGTTTGGAAGACTAATTAGTTTAATGTTTTACTATCTTTTTATAGATGATAGACTCCCCATTTTTAATACTTAGAATGTAAACGCCATTTTCAAAATCCCTGATATCAAATTCCTTATTCAAATGCTCCGAAGAGGTCTCTAAAAGTGTTTCTTTGATGATCATTCTTCCAGAAAAATCAATAATAGAAATTTCTATATCCTCAGAAATTTGGTCTAATGATAAAGTAAATACCCCGTGGTTAGGGTTTGGTGTCACTAGAATGTTCAAATCTGTTTGATCGGCTTCCCATACCTGTTCACATATGTCATATTCTATATTTACCGACGCAGTAGATTCACAGCCAAAAGCATTTAAAATGGTGACCTCATAATTAATGGTTTGAGGACTATCGGAGGTGACAAAAATAACTTGATCGGAGAATCCCCCTGGTTGCCATTCGTAAGAGATGGCATAATCGGCATTGGCTTGTAAATAAATACCACTATTCACGCAATATGGGCCATTTTCAGGATTCACGGTTATATCTACAGGAGAAGCATAAGCATCTTCCACTACTACTGGATTGTCTTCAAAAAGGATTTCACAATCGCTTCCGTCTTTTACTTTTATCAGATAATCTCCAGCATTGACTTCAGTAAAATTAGGACTTTCTTGATAATTTGCTCCATCATCGATAGAATACCATAAAATACCTTGTCCACCATTTGCTAAAATATGTATACTACCTAAATAGCCATTGCATTGTACATGGTTTACCTCTGCTGATGGAATTAGAATTTCATCATTTTGTGTGATGATGACAGGGTTATTTTCATATTCATGAATACAATTGTTGGCGTCTTTCACGAATAAAGAATAAGAGGCTGCTTCTAGGTTACTGAACTGACTATTCGTTTGATAATTAATTCCATTATCAATAGAATACAATAAGCTTCCAGTTCCGCCAAATGCTTCAATATTAATACTACCTTCATTTCCTCCAAAACACGCCACATGAGAGGAGTTTACACTTTCGAATACAATAGCATCGGGTTCTGTAATTTGAATCGGATTATTGCTGTATGCTATAGTACAATCATAAGCATCTTTAACTATTACTTCATAGGTTCCAGATGATAGGTTATTAAAGTTTCCGTTATCGTTCCAATTGTTTCCTCCATCAATTGAGTAGGTAAAGTCATTGGCCCCACCATTTGCTTCAATATTGATGCTACCTTCATCTGCTCCATAACAAGAACTAATATTACTAGATGAAACTGAAATAGACATAGCGCTGGGTTCAGTAATAATTACAGGATTGTTTTCATATTCTTTCTCACAGAAATTCTCATCTCTAATGATAACAGCATAAGAACCAGCTGTCAAATTGTTAAAAACGCCACTGCTCACATAATTTGTTCCATCATCAATAGAATATTGAAGTTCTCCACTTCCTCCTAGGGCCGTAATGGTGATTTTTCCATTGTCATTTCCATTACACTGACTCACATTGTTTACTTGTACATTGGCAAGTACTAAAAGGTCTGGCTCAGTTATTTGGATAGCTTCTGAATGTTCATAAATACAATCATTAGCATCTTTTATTAATACCTGATATGTACCTGCCAATAAATTCAAAAAATCACCATTATTAGATTCATAATTGAGTCCATTGTCTACAGAATATTGGAGGTTTCCGCTTCCGCCTTGAGCAGAGATGTGAATTTCTCCTGTTTCCTCCCCGTTGCAAGAATTGATGTCCTGGGTATCTATTTGATTTAGGGTGATAGCTTCAGGTTCTGTGATGATGATGGTTTCATTCCAAGCTACTTCACAATTGCTTTGGTTTCGAACCACAATATGATACTCTCCCGCTACTAAACTCTCAAATAAAGGGTTTTCTGAGAAGCTACTACCGTTATTAATAGAATATTGATAATAACCGGACTCCTCATTTACAGTAATCTCTATGGATGCATTATCATTTCCTGCACATGGAGTTATATTGGTGCTTTCCACGTTGTCAATAACTAATTCATTAGCTTCTTCAATGGTCACTACATTAGGCCACTCCTGAATACATCCATTGATGTTTTTCACATAGATATTGTAGTTTCCTACACCTAATCCATTAAAAACACCTGTTGTATTTGTGAAATCAGAGCCATCAATACTATAAAACAAAGTAGAAGCTCCAGAAGTGATTATAGTTATACTGGCATTTTCATCACCATAACATGTCAATTCAGAGGAACTTGCATTTTCAATCATAAAATCTTCAGTATCTGAAATATTTACAACAAAATCACAATTGCTTGAGTTCCCATTACCATCATTAACCACAAAGTTTATAGTATGCATTCCTGTTTGGTCAATAGAAAATATAGTACCTGCAACTGGGGTTTGAATGATTGACTGAATGCTGCAATTATCGCTACTTTCTAATAAATTACTGTAGTTTGGTAGCACTACTTGACAATTTTCTCCTACTTGTAGGTTTTGATTGGCGGGACAAGTGATTTCTGGTGAAATAAGATCTCGTACTGTTACAATAGCAGTATTTGTTGAGACGTTATTATGGTTGTCTATTATAGAAAGAGTAACCGTGTTGTTTCCAATATTATTGCAATTAAACTGATACTTATCTAGTTGCATTTCAGCAATACCACAATTATCATATGAACCATTATTGATATCTTCATCCGTTATATTTACGATACCTTGCTCATTAAGATCTACAATGATATTCTGGGTAATGACAACTGGGAGTATGTTGTCTCCAATAGTTAAATCTAGGGTAATAATAGAATCACAACCCGCTGCATTTTCTAAAATATGTGTTGCCGTATTATTACTAGCAGAATAGGTAAAACCATTAATCCATGTATAGGAATCACAAGATTCAACGATATCTGTGCTTTCAGAATTCTCCAAAATGGTAAGGTTTAAGGTTATAATTGAATCACAGCCTGAAACATTTTGCTGAGTATATATTGCGGTATTATTATCAGAAGTATATGTTATTCCATTTCTCCAAGTATAAGAACCACATGCTTCTATTTCATCAATACTTTCTAGATTTTCGAAGATAGTAAGATTTAACGTAATCGTAGAATCACAACCTGCAGCGTTTTCAATGATATGAATAGCTGTATTATTGTTTTGTGTATAGGTATTTCCATCAATCCAGGTGAAAGACATGCATTCTTCATGGTAGTCTATACTTTCACTATCCTCTAGAATAGTTAGATCTAGAGTGATGATAGAGTCACAGCCCATGGCATTATCTATTATATGACTTGCAGTATTGTTACTTTCAGAATATGTTATACCATTTATCCAAGTATATGCTTCACAACTTGCTTGCTCATCGATAGATTGTGTATTATGGTAAATTGTGAGATTAAGAGTAATCGTAGAATCACAACCTGCTGTATTTTCAACTATGTGAGTGGCTGTGTTATTGCTTTCAGAATAGGTGTTTCCATCAATCCAAGTATAGGATTCGCAGGCAGTATGTTCATAAGTAGCT
This sequence comes from Bacteroidales bacterium, assembly GCA_016744655.1. GTDB lineage: Bacteria > Bacteroidota > Bacteroidia > Bacteroidales > UBA12170 > UBA12170. The sequence goes on from JADGDY010000016.1 coordinate 6,360, forward strand.
TGCGTATTATTATTTATCGTTAAATTAAGAGTGATGATAGAATCACAACCTGCTGTATTTTCAATAATGTGGGTCGCAGTATAATTACTTTCTGTGTAGTTATTTCCATCAATCCAAATAAAGGATTCACAAGCTTCATGAACAGCCGTGCTTGAGGATGTTTCCAGAATAGTTAAGTCTAAAGTTACAATAGAGTCGCAACCAATGGCATTTTCTAGTATGTGAGTAGCAGTTGTATTGCTTTCAGTATAGGTGTTTCCATCAATCCAAGTATAGGTATAGCAAGCTTGGTGAGTATCAGTAGAAAAAGAGTTTTCGAGTATGGTGAGGTTAATAGTGATGATAGAATCACAGCCTTCATAATTAGGTATGATATCTTCATAAGTTCCAGTAACATCCCAATAATAATCACCACTTGGGGAGGTGTATGAGCTACAAACCTCAGGGTTGATAGTTGACTCAGAATCTAAACAGACATCACAGGCATCATCATGACTTCCTGGACTCCCATATAATTGTTTGCCATTGATAATAACTCCAGTATTTGAAGATGAAATAGTCCAGTTGCTTCCTTCATTGTTGTCACTATTAACATCACATAAAACAAGGGAGGGACCATCACCTCCAGGCTCAGTAGGCCAAGGAGAACTTGTACCAAAGTCAACTTCATCTATTATATTATCATTATTATCTGTTAGGGTTATCGTTTCACCACCAGCATTTCTTAATCCATCAAAATTTAAGTTGTATGCGTTATCATATCCAAAATTTCTTTTTAATGCAACAGAGTCTTTTGCAATTACTATATACCCATGTGCTTCTATGGAAAGATTAGAAGGAAAAAAATAGTCATCTTGATCACTGATAATATATCCAGCAAGGTTGATAGAACTAGAAGTTGTGTTGTATAATTCAATATATTCTAAGCTATCAATACCTGATTCTGGTGGATTATACATAATCTCAGTAATAACAATATCACCCGGTGAGACTGCAAAAATAGGTGTTACATATACAGTGCCTATGAGTAGTGATAGGGATAATGAAAAACGTAGTAAAAGTTTAATCATATTTGCATTAATTGGGCTCAATAATTTTCAGAAAATACTTCTTATATTGATAATGGTTAAATATTTATCACAAAAATACATAATTATATGAGTTTCAAAAATTATAGGTGCTACTCATGCATTATATAACATGGATTATTATTAGGTATTATGGGATACAAAACTTGGTCAGGTCAGAATTAATACTCAAAGTATTATTTGTTTTTAAGATTAAAGAATCACTATAATAATTGTAAAAACACTGATTCTTTTGTGATTAGATGAATTTATAATTGAATTAGCTGTTAAAAATGGCTTAATGGTGTATATCTAATTTTCTAAGGATTTAAAATTTCATAGGTTTGCAAATTGTTAAAACTAAGTGTATAATATTTAATTATTTCTTATTATGAGTCAAAGCAAGCAGAAAGTCGGATTCTTTCAAAAGATGTTGAATTATACTGAAAAAGCAGGAAATGCCCTTCCTCATCCAGCTACTTTATTTGCCCTTTTCGCCTTAATTGCCTTAATTTTTTCCGCAGTAGGTCATTTTTTGGGTTGGGAAGTCATTCACCCAGGTACTGGCGAACTCATTAAACCTGTTAACCTTTTATCACATGATGGAATTCACAGGATTTTATTAGAAATGGTAGATAATTTCACTGGTTTCGCTCCTCTAGGAATTGTATTGGTAGCAATGTTGGGTATTGGAATTGCTGAGCATAGTGGATTGATAAATGCGATTATTCGTTTATTGGTTCTTAATTCTCCAAAACATCTGTTAACCTTTGTAATGGTTTTTGCTGGAATCCTTTCTAATATGGCATCCGATGTGGGATATGTATTATTGATTCCTCTGGCAGGAGTTGTATTTATTGCAGTTGGACGACATCCTATTGCAGGTATGGCAGCCGCATTTGCTGGGGTTTCGGGAGGATTTAGTGCCAACTTAGCCATCGGAACCATTGATCCTCTTTTGGCTGGACTTTCACAAGAAGCAGCTCAAATTTTAGACCCAACTTATGAAGTAAATCCTACTGCTAATTATTATTTCATGGTAGCTTCAACTTTTATCATTGCTTTTGCTGGTACTTTTATTACTGAAAAAGTTGTGGAGCCTCGATTAGGGACTTATAAGGGTGGACATGATGATTCTGAAGATAGTTTCGATACGCTCTCAAAGAAAGAAAAGAAAGGCTTGCTTTGGGCTACTGCTGTTATACTAGTTATTCTTGTGGTGACTTTAATTGGAATTATTCCTGAGGATGGTTTTTTTAGAGGAGCTGATGGTGGTGTGTTAACCAGCCCACTAATTAAAGGAGTTGTAGGTATGCTATTTGTTTCTGCTGGTGGAGCTGGCTTGGCATATGGAATTGCAACAGGCAAATTCAAAAACGATGGGGATGTGGTAGCTGGTATGTCAGCAAGTATGAAGTCGTTGGGAACCTATATGGTATTGGTTTTCTTTGCTGCTCAGTTTGTGGCTTATTTCAAATGGAGTAATTTAGGTATGATAGTAGCGGTAGAAGGTGCCGGATTATTAATGTCGTTAGATATTGGACTTGTCCCACTAATGATACTATTTATACTTCTTTCAGCTGCCATTAATATGGTAATGGGCTCAGCCTCTGCGAAGTGGGCGATTCTGGCTCCTATCTTTATCCCTATGTTTATGATTATGGGTTATTCACCTGAGTTATCTCAGGTGGTATATAGAATTGGAGATAGTGTAACCAATGTGATTTCGCCTATGATGAGCTTCTTTGCCTTGATTATTGCTTTCTTCCAAAAATATGAACCAAAGGCTGGAATCGGAACGATTATCGCAACCATGTTACCTTATTCCATGGCTTTCCTAGTGATTTGGATTATTCTCTTAGTTGCTTGGTTGTTGATAGGTCTACCTCTTGGTCCTGATGCTGGTATTCACTATGTGATGCCTAAATAAAAACGTATAAGTACTCTTCTATAGTAAGAGCAATATAAAGATTTCTAGCCTATCGAAATAAGCATTTCGATAGGCTTTTTTTATTTTATTGGCCAACAAATGTAGATTTCAGTAACTTGAAAAAATAAATTCTTAACATCTAAATTACAGAATACAAACATAATAGCTGTGAATTATAATTTTTTTGGAAACATATATGATGAAAAATTAAATAAACATGTCATGACAAGTATAGTTTATATATTTGTCATGACAAACAAATAGATGCTATGAATAAAATAAATTTAGAAACTTCAATTAATCATCACATTGCAATTAGTGCAATTATGATAAAGAGGGTGTTTTATAAAATATTAAGCAATCATGACCTTAAAATTACACCAGAGCAATGGGTTCTTCTTAATTATATTTCAGAATCGAATGGATATACTATAGGTGAGCTTAGTGGCTTGAGTGTGAAGGATTTTGCGAATACCAGTAGAATGATACAAAAGCTGGATATTGCTGGATTTATCACAAAGAAAGCGGACCCTGCCGACAAAAGGATATCTAAACTTTATCTAAGTAAAGAGGGAAAAGACCTCATAGAACAACTACATCAATGTGCTTTTGAATCGACTAATATTGCTATAGAAGGTATTGATAAGGAGATACAAGAAATTGTATTGCACACTTTGAAAAAAGTTATTTCGAACACAAACAACTATTTAAAATGAAACAAATATCATTAAATCAGAAAAAATGGTTGAAATCCATTCACTTGGTTGCAGTAGGAGTATGGATTACAACAGGACTAGTCATGTTTCTTATTCATTTTTTAGCCGATGATTTTACTTCTGGAGAACAACTTCAGCTCCTTAATGAAATCATCTATTATATAGATATGAGTATTTTAGTGCCTTCTGCAATTCTTTGTTTACTCACAGGTTGGATATATTCTCATTTCACCAAATGGGGCTATTTCAAACACGGCTGGCTTATTTTTAAATGGATAATCACTGTCTCTATTATTGTTTTAGGGACTGTTTTTTCAGAACCATGGATAGCGAAAATGGTTCAAATATCAGGAGAATTAGGTTTAGAAGCTTTAAACGACTCCGATTATAAATTGTATGGATTATCACATAATATTTTGGGAGTTGCAATGACAGGTACACTAATTATTGCTGTATTTATTTCTGTTTTTAAACCAAAAAAACCTGTAAGAAATTAATTTAGAAATAGGTGAAAAATAATACGCTTATTGTCAGTGTACTAAGAGCTAATGTTACCATGATTGAAGTGGAAACCAGATCGGGTCGGCAATTGTATTGTTTTGCAAATACAACTGTTAATATTGCAGAAGGCAGAGCTGTTTCAATAAACACGATTTCGCGCATCATGCTGGTGAACTCAGGTGAATTTGTAAATACTACAGCTAAAACGGGTTTTATTATTAATTTTAGTAGTATTGCGACTGCTATGAATAAATAAATGTGTTCTATTTTTTTGATTTCAATAATTAGCCCAACAGTGAAGCCAACCAACAAAAAGTTAGCTGCTCCTACTACACCTAAAAAATTCGAGATCGTTTTAATAGCAAATGAAGATTGGTTTAGGGGCAAAAAAGATATCCCGAAACCAAGAATCAGAGCGAAGAATATAGGAGAAGTAAAAAATTGTTTAACCGATTTTGATATAGCACTTCCTTGGATATCGGTATCTCCATAGATCATTGCAATTAATGGTCCAAGAATAAATAGGAGGAGTCCAACTCCAAATTCACTGGTTACAACGGCCGCTTCTATTGCTATGGGATTGTGTGGGAATATCTGCTGTATTAATGGGTAGCCAAGCATAGAAGTCATACCAAAGGCTGATACTAACATTAAAGCTCCTTTTTCACCTGAATTAAATTTTAATAATGTGGCAAATCCCCAAGCTAAACCAAGAATAAGTAACTCAATTGCTGCCATTATTAAAGCCATCCATAAAAAATCGATATTAAAAGTATGGAGGGCTAGAGTAGAAAAAATGATAGCAGGAAGGGTAACTTTCAACACAATATTAGCAAAGAACTTGCTGTCCTCTTTTTTAAGGATACCATTTTTTTTAAGAATAATGGTCAGGAAAATAATTGCAATGATTACAATGACACCTTCTAATAAACTCGTGAATTCATTCATATTGTAAAGATAGAAAATCTTTAAAGTGCAAAAACATATGTGAAAAGGGAAAAATTAAAAATCAGCTTTTTTATGAAAAACCATTTTCTGTTTAGTTGCAGGGTGCACAAACTCTAAAGTATCGGCATGAAGGTATAATCGGTCTGATTTTTTACCATATAAATCATCACCAATAATGGGAATATTCAAACCTAAACTATGTGAGGCATGAACCCGTAATTGGTGAGTTCGGCCGGATATAGGATAGAAATGGACTTTTGTTTTTCCCTCTTTAAACTCAATAAACTCCCATTCTGTTTTTGCTGGTTTTCCATGTTCAAAACACACCAATTGACGGGGCCTATCGTTAAGGTCTCCTCTAAGTGGTAACTCAATTGTTCCTCCATTACCCTCCACTATTCCATCTAGTAAGGCAGTATATCGCTTGGTCACCGTTTTGTTGATAAACTGAAGCTGCAGAGCCTTATGTATTCTTTTGTTTTTAGCCAAAACCAATAGTCCAGAGGTAGACATATCTAAGCGATGAACAGTAACAGGGCCGGATAAGTTTTGTACTTGTTTCTTTATTCGGGTTTGAACAGAATCTTGAATATGAATTCCAGGAACCGTCAAAAATTCTTCGGGTTTAAAAACCACAAGGAGGTGTTCATCTTCAAAAATGGTTTCTATTTCTTTACCTATGGCTGGATTTTCCAACATCGGATTGGCATCCATATCAATGCCTTCCAACATATGGCTTAATATGGGTTTGCACTTCCCTTGACAAGAGGGGTAGTAATTTTGATGTTTTCGTATTTCCTTTTTGGGAGACTGTCCCCACCAAAACTCTGCTAGGGCAATGGGTTTTAAATCATTCAAAAATGCATATTGAATTAATTTAGGTGCTGCACATTCTCCAGCTCCAGCTGGAATACTATGTTCAGAGTTTTCATCAAAAACCTGAGATAAGTCTTTAACCTCTTTTTTCGAATTTAAAAATTGGTATTGCTCGAATAAATAACCTTGTAATGCTGCCGATTTTTCTTTTCGTTGTTTTCTGAGATTATCTATTTGATTCGTATAATGTGATAGTTTATTGTTGAGGTTTTTTAGTGTATGATCCCAATAGCGTTTCACATTATTGAAAAATGATTTCGCTTTTATGCTTTCTTTATTCAATGACTCATTAAATTTCAATAATTCATCCGTTGATAAATCAAATTGTGCTTTATCTCTTTTTACTTTACGTTCTGCTTTTCCTGTTTTAAGAACTTCCTTTTTTTCATTAATATCGATAGCAGCTTTCTTCTTTTCTGCTTTTAATTCGGTTATTAATGCAAGATATTCTATGTTATTTTCAAGGGATTCTAGGCTGCTATTAATCTCATTTAAAACCTCTTCTTCTTTTAAGAAATAGGAATCCTTAGTTAACATATCATAAACTGGAGGAACAAACATTTTATGTATGTTTTTCTCAGCCAGCTTACCAGACACTGAGGCAATATACCCAATCTCATCTTGCTGGTTCTGAACCACCAAAACTCCAAACATTTTTCCAATAGCCATCCCTGATTTAGAGGAGTCTAGACCGAAATTATGTTCAAAATCACTTTGAGTTCGTAAATATTCTTGCACTTCATTAGCAGCTAATTTGCTCAAGGCATGTGGTTCATAGTAGAATGGATAGGTAAACTTCTTAGGAAGTTGATAGTCGTTTATTGGAGAAGAAAAATATTGAAAGTAGCTGTTCACAGATTGAAATTTTGAGCAAAAATACTTTTTTTAAATGGTTTTTGTAGATTTCCTCAATGCAATAAATCGGTCTGTGATGGCTTCAATCTCAAGATTATATTTTTGGGCTATATATTCAATGGTTTCTTTTCTATAGATAAAAACATGAGTTGGATCTTTTCTATAACTCCAGTTTTTAAAATCGATGTCCTTATGGTATAAAATAGTCATAATGAGCAAACAGCCATTATCATTTAAAAGTGCTATTAACCTTTCAATCTCAACTTTTGGATTATAGAAATGTTCAAATACTTCGCAGCTCGCTATATAATCGTACTTATTATTCAATAGCTCAGGGTGAGGAGCGAAAAAGGGATCGTACTGAACAATATTGAAATCTTTCTTTTTGAGTTCACTTGAAATCACAGGTCCTGTGCCACTTCCAAAATCTAGACCTTTGTGTTTTGTAGTGAAGTTCTCTAAGACAAAATTAGTTATGGGAGCAGTGAACTTTTGGTAACGAATATCATTCACATCATTCACATGAGCTTTATAAATTTCTTTTTCTTGTTCAGCTGTTAAATAGAGTTCCTCACTCATTACAATGGCATTGCATGTGTCGCAATTGTAATAGTTTTTGTCTATTTCGTTGGAAAGTATGGAATTACAAAGGGTGCATTTCATATGATATCTAGCAAAATTGAATGTGGTCAAAATTACAATTAGATAAACAATATTCAAAGTTCTTATTGATCAAATCAACAGCTTCAAAATTCAATAAACGACAACTAAAGTCTGGCATAAGATAAATAACAAAGAAAAGAGCAATAAAATTCACCATTGAATGTGTTTTCAGAATAACTAGTAGTATTTTATCTTGATAGTGCAATATATTAATCTATTTATTCCTTATTGTTGATTTGGCAATTGTAATTAAACTTAAACCATTAGATTCTGAGTCCTATAATTCCTATAGAAAACTTATAAACCTCAGTTTGACATTAAATAAGGCCACATTTTCAGCAAACTAACACAGATTGTAAACAAAATAATCCGTGGTGATCAGCGTAATTAGTGAGCAGTTTTTCTTTTTTTTATTATTAATCGTTGTTTTTTTTAATTGAACAAAAGGCTTGAGTTTTCTCTATGAATACCCTGTTGACAATAGCTTTCCAAGTGTTTTTTAAACTATATTTGCAGCCGAAATTTAAAAGACTATAAATTGAAGAAAGCATTTGCCATATTTCTTTTCTTTGTTTTTATATATAACCTAGTGGGTTACTATATCGTTTTTAATATGATTCAGTTTCAGGTAAAAGATGAAGTGAAACATATACTGAAACATTCTGTTCCTCAAGAGGATTTAGTACTGATTTCTATAAGTGATGCCGATGAATCTCAATTAATATGGACAAAACCCAATAAAGAATTCAGGTTTCAAGGCGAGATGTACGACATTGTAGATATTATTAAAAAAGGAAACAAAACCTTATACCGCTGTCTTCACGATTTTAAGGAAAGTAAACTATTTGCCCACCTCGATGTGCACATCAACAATTATATTGCCCACAATGCTGAACAGCAAAATAAAGCCAAGAGTTTTTTTAATGTGATGGCAAAATTGTTTTTCTTTCAGTCTGAAGAATCACAAATAGTAGGGAAAGATCCAATTGAAAATGTTTATTATCATTATACCGAAAACTATAAATCTGTTACAATAGATCTGTTAAACCCTCCTCCAGAAAATTATATTTTACCTTCTTTAATATAACCAAAATCAAGCTTTTGGTATTTGTAAGCCGGATGATTTATTCTAGCTGCTTTGTAAGCAAATATGTATAAATTTGCCGACTGAAATAACATTTGAAATGAGATTTGATGAGAACTCATTAATCCTAAAGATTTTGGATGAATATTTAAGTTCCCTTCTTTGTGAGATAGGTTGGGAATATGAAACAGGTATTTTGTAAAACCAAATCATCAGATGATGAATTATTTACGTGAATACATTTATTTTAAATAGATTTAATGAAAAATATAATAATAGTTTTATTAATAAATTTCATCGTTTTACTTGGTCACAGCCAGACATTAAAAGTGATAGATAAAAACGATTTACAAGGTGTTGAGAATGTTTTTGTTTTCAATAAAACCAATACACTAATTACCAACGCCAAAGGAGAAGCTGATTTGAGAAGTTTTAGCAAAACCGACCCCATTAGCTTTCAACATACTTCCTATGAAACCCTAACTGTTTCCTTTGAGGAGCTCCAGAATAATAATTTTGAAATAAAATTAACAGAAAGTGTTTTAAAACTAAATGAGGTGGTAGTTTCGCAGAACAGGTGGGAACAAGACAAACGAGAAGTCCCCAATAAAATAACCAGTATTTCTGCCAAGGAGATTGGCTTTTCCAATTCTCAAACCACCGCCGATGTTCTAGGCTCCTCGGGAGAGGTTTTTATTCAGAAAAGTCAATTGGGTGGCGGTAGTCCAATGATTAGAGGATTCTCTACCAACCGTATTCTTATTGTTGTGGATGGAGTGAGGATGAATAATGCCATCTATCGATCTGGTAACCTTCAGAATGTGATTTCTTTGGATGCCAATAGCATTGAAAATATGGAAGTGATATTCGGCCCAGGATCTGTTATTTATGGTAGCGATGCTTTGGGTGGAGTAATGGATTTTCATACCCTACAATCGCGTTTAGCTGTGGATGAAAAAGTTGAGTTTTCAGCCAATGCCATGACGCGTTACTCTTCAGCAAATAATGAGAAAACAGGTCATTTCGATTTTAATATTGGATTAAAGAGATGGAGTTTTCTCACCAGTGTGACTTATAGCGATTTCGATGATTTAAGGATGGGAAGCCATGGTAATGATGAATATGTGAGACCCGAATATGTTGATCATATTAATGGAAAAGATTCCGTGATTCAGAATTCCAATGAAAACATTCAGCGTTACTCAAATTATAATCAGGTTAATGTATTACAGAAAGTTAGGTTTAAACCCAACGAATTCTGGAATATCAATTATGGATTCCATTATTCCAAGGTTTCTGATGTGCCTCGCTACGATAGATTGATACAATATAGCGACGATCAATTGAAATATGCAGAATGGTATTATGGTCCTCAAATTTGGATGATGAACGATTTGACTATAGAGTATTTTAAAAGTAGTCCCATTTTTGACAAAGCCAAATTGGTTATTGCTTATCAGGATTATGAGGAAAGCAGACATGACCGTAAATTTGGTAAGGATAAGTTAAGGGAACGTACCGAGAAGGTGAAAGCATTCTCTGCTAATCTGGATTTTGATAAGCAGTTGAGTAAAAGAGCATCTTTGTTTTATGGTTTAGAAGCGGTTTATAATCGTGTAAATTCCACCGGGCAAGAGCGTGATATTTTTACCAACGAAATCAGTCCTTATGCCAGTCGTTACCCAGATGGAAGTAATTATTCTTCCTACGCAGCTTATGTAAACTACAAGAATAACATCAATGAGCTCTTTACTTTTGTGGCAGGTTTAAGATATAGTCGAGTATTGATGGATGCAGACTTTGATACTACATTCTATCAGTTCCCTTTCGATAATATCTCTATTAACACAGGTGCTTTAAACGGAAGTTTGGGTTTGGTGTATCGTCCAACCGATACTTGGCAGTTTAATATAAATGCCTCCTCAGGATTTAGAGCGCCAAATATTGATGATGTGGGAAAGGTGTTTGACTCAGAGCCAGGTAGTGTTGTGGTACCCAATGAGGATCTAACTTCGGAATATGCTTATAGTTTTGATGTGAGTATTTTAAAGAATATCAATCAGAAAGTGAGTATTGAAGCCTCAGCATTTTACACTTTGCTGCAAGATGCCATGCTGCGTCGCGATTTTACCTTTAATGGTCAAGACTCCATACTTTACGATGGTGAGATGAGTAAAGTCCAAGCCATTGTAAACGATGGTGAAGCTTATGTTTATGGGTTTAACTTGGGAGTTTATGCCGATTTAATGAAGTATTTGAGTTTTAAAACTGTGGTGACTTATACCAAAGGCGAAGATATGGATGGAATCCCTTTGAGGCATGTTGCTCCACTATTTGGAAGTACTCATTTTATCTTTAAAGCCGATAAATTTAAAGCCGATGTATATGCCATTTATAATGGAGAAATTTCCTATGAAAACCTTTCTCCTGAAGAACATGGAAAAACATATATGTATGCTACCGATAGCAATGGAAATCCGTATTCACCATCTTGGTTTACTTTAAACTTAAAGATGAGTTACCAAATGAATTCTTATTTGCAAGTAAATGTGGGTATGGAAAATGTTTTGGACCAACGTTACCGCCCTTATTCTTCTGGAATTGTTGCACCAGGTAGGAATATAATTGTGGCTTTGAGAGCTAGGATATAATAAGTTCTAAGATTTGAATAGAGCCATGGGTTTTAACTCATGGCTATTTTTTTATCGAAGCTCCACCAAAGAAACCACATTCGAAAAATCGGCATTACAATAAATTAAATAAGGTTCTTGTAGGTTCTTAAGTACAGATTTGAGCTTTTGTTTGGAAGCTTTAATGCTTTTTTCTTTTAAGGAATCATGTAATTTCTCTAGTGAGCAAACCTTTTTATATGCAGCTTTTAATACGAAAGCATAAATAGGTTCCTCAAATACTAAACTTGCTATTTCTTCTCCTTTACAATATTCCGAATAATAATATATTCCGTTATTCTCTAGCATTTTGTAGGTGAAGGTCTGAGATTTATAATACTCTTCTATCTCTTGAAGTTTTTGCCATTCTTGTAAATTAGAAGGGCTGTCTTTTTCGAAGCGGAACAATCTGAATCGGCTTTCTGAATTCCACATGCTTTGAGGAAGCATCGATGCCAATGAATCTACTTGATATCTTGCAATTTCATCATCTGGCATGAGCGCATAGTATTTGGTCATGGACGATAATACCAAACTTACATACATATGAGAGAAATCTACTTGCTTATTATTATAGAAGAATCGGAGATAATGTAGGTTGTCAATGCATTCTTGAATGTCCTCTTCTGTTTCACCAGGAACATGTTTAATTACATTCACAACAGGATAAATGCCATTATTTATAGATTCCTTTACAAAGAAGATATTATCGGCAAAGCTATTGCTCTTATTCATTTTTTTGAGGAGGGTATCACTTAAACCATCGTAGCCAATGAATAAGTTTTTGAAGCCTGCCACGGCCATTTTCTCCATGAGCTTGCTATCGAAATGTGAGTTGGGAATCATTTCTGCCCAAAACTCAAAATCTTCCTCTTTTTGGTATTTGAGTTCAATGAGTAAGGTAAGTAATTGCTCAAAGTGTTCTTTTCCTCCAAAGGTATCACTATCCACAAAAGAGAAGGTGGTAAAGCCATATTCATTATAGATTTCTGCGATTTCATTCACCACACATTCTGGGCTTCTGGCTCTTAGTTTGTAACCTTTGTTGAAGTCGCAAAACTGGCATTTCCCCCAATGACAAGCACGGATGGTATTGATAGGGATATTGATTAAATCTTGGTTTTCTTCGTCGGGAAATTGCTCAACGAAATCGCAATAATTAGGGAAAATATAGTTTTCAAAATCTAGATATTCACTTTTATTGGTATTAGACTGTTTGAATTCTCCAGATTCCTTATACCATAGTCGAGCTAGTTTGCTATAGTTGGGATTTGCCTTTTCCAGTTCGTTGCTAAGCTCCAATAGTGGAAATTCCCCTTCACCCCAAGTAGAGAAGTCGAAATGAGGACACAGCTTCATGGCTTCTTCAGCACTATCCTTACTCCCAAAACCTCCTAAAACTATATTTACTTGTGGCGCTCTCTTTTTCACCTCTTCGGCTAATATCATTCCTGGAATCCACTGGTTATATTTAGCAGATATACCAAATATCTGGACCTCCTCAAAATTGATTTTATCCAATTCCTTATACATGATTCGAATAATATCTTGCTTTTTATCTGCTAAGAAATCCTCATAATATTTCGGATTGATGGCCTTAAAAGAAGGGTCGAGCTTTTGTAGCAGAGATAGTATTCTTTTGTTTCCTTGAGTATTGGATTGTTTGTCGTTGAGAATAGATAGGAAGGGGAGCAATCTGATTTCTGTATCTTCGCTATTGGTATATTCCGACATCACCGACCATAGAAAATTCCAATATTTCACTTCTGTTTCTACTCCTTGTTTTTCCATCATCGTTTTCAAAATAGAAAGCGAAATGGATGGACTATAAATGTCGGTAGGAGGAAGGCAGTTGAGGAGGATTTTCATGGATTGGGTTTTAGCCTGCAAAAGTACATAAAAGCTTTAATAGTACTTGTTGGTTGGTCAAGTACTCAAGAGGAACATTTTTACTCCGCTCTTTTATATGGAAACTTCATCTCTTGTTGTTTCCCTCCATCTTCAATAATTACATAAACATTAAGCTCGTTGTCGTTGATTCTTTCAAGAGTTAGGCCTTCGAAATAGATTTTGTTTGGTGTTGTCTTGACCAATTTGAAGTCCATAGTTTCATCTTTTTCTTCCCAGCCTTTTAAATCAGCACCAAAGTGTTTGAGTTGAAAAATTAAACTCTCTTCTACTACTGAGATTATCATAATCTCGTAAAAACTCACCTTCTCGTCTACTACTAGTTTAAACGAGCCCATCATAGAATTACCAAGGGGAGGAGTCCAAAGTTCTTCTGTGATTCCTCCGAATGCTTCGCCTTGCCAATGCCCAGCTAACCACTCAACGGCTTTTAAGTTAGACTTTGGTGATGATTCACCCTCCTCTAAATACATGATGTTGACAAATTGGCTCTGTGCCATTATAAGATTGGCAAAACCAATAAATAGAACACTTAAAACAAAGATTATTTTTCTCATGATATAAAATTAAAAAAGACCGCCCAAAATTAATGATTTGACATTATTTGAACGGCCTCTTATTATTTTTTAATTATAGTGAAGCTTTGTAGCTTTTAGCAGCCTCCACAAACTTTGGTAATACTTCTTTTAAATCACCGATAATACCATAATCAGCAGCACCAAATATTGGAGCTTCAGCATCGGTATTTACAGCAACAATTACTTTTGAAGAACTCACACCAGCTAAATGCTGAATAGCTCCTGAAATTCCAAAAGCAAAATATAAATTAGGAGCAATTACTTTCCCTGTTTGTCCAACATGCTCTTCATGCCCTCTCCAGCCTTCATCGGAAACTGGTCGTGAACATGCAGTTGCTGCGCCTAATACTTGTGCCAACTCTTCAACAGGTCCCCAGTTTTCTGGAGCCTTCATTCCGCGTCCTGCTGATACAACTATATCGGCATCGCTTAACAATAGCTTATCGGTAACTTTATCCACAGAAACCACTTCTGTTTTAAGCTCCTCAGTTTGTATTCCTGCATCAAAATCTTCGCACGCGAATGGAAGTTCATTTTCCACAAGCATATAGGAGTTTTGAGATAAGGTGACCACTTTGTTATTGGTATTTACTTGTTGAACTCCCTTAGCTTTTCCACTAAATACATTTTTTTGAACTTGAAAAGGCTCTATAGAAACAGGAAGACTTGTGGCACCACTTACCAATCCTGCTTTTAATCTAACAGCTATACGTGGAGCAAGCCCTTTCCCGGTATTGTTATTCCCCATTACCACAATATTGCAATTGTTATTTTCAGCTGCAGTGGCTATGGTCTTTGAATAAATAGCGTTGTCTAAAATTTTGTAGACATCGTTTTGAGCTTTTAAGACTTTTGTAGCTCCATATTTTGAAAGCTCCTGAAGTTCGTTATCTGAAACCTCTCCAATAGAAAGAGCAATAACATCTGTCCCGGCTTTATCTGCTATAGCTTTAGCATACGAAACCAATTCAAAAGAAGACTTCTTAAACTTTCCATCCCAATTCTCTAAATAAACTAATATTGACATTTTCTTCTTTTTTAGGTTTATAATACTTTGGCTTCTTCGTGTAATAATTTGAATAATTCACTCACATTTTCAGCATCCAACATTTTTACTGGAGGCTTAGCTGGTGGTAATTCAAAAGAAACGAATTCTGAATTTAAATCTGTAGTAGATTCTGACTCAACCGCCAAAGGCTTTTTACGAGCCATCATTATACCTCTCATGGCAGGGATTCGAGGATCAATGGCAATCCCTTTTTGAACCACAGCAACTGCTGGTAGAGCGACCTTAATTGTTTCAGATCCTCCATCTATGGTTCTTTTCATCATTAGGTTATCACCTTCTAAATCTATATTTGAAACAGAAGAAACGGAGGTGACTTCTAAAAACTCTGCTAGCATTCCACCAACGGCAGAACCATTATAATCAGCAGAATCAATTCCTGCCAAAATCAGATCGTAACTATTATTCTTCACATGAGCCGCCAATTGAGCTGCTACTTGAAAATCATCATTTGGTATGCTATCAACTCTAACTGCATTATCAGCACCAACGGCTAAAGCTTTTCTTAATGTTGGTTCCACCATTTTGTCACCAACTGTAATTACTGTGATTTTCTCAATCTTACCACCAGATTTTTCTTTTAATTCTAATGCCCTGGTTAAAGCGAGTTCATCCCATGGGTTTATTACCCATTGAACTCCATTCATATCCACATTCTTTTGATCACCGCTAAGTTTTATCTTAGTCGTGGTATCTGGAACATTACTAATACAAACTAATATCTTCATTATATTTTGGTTTAATATTATTTACTTTTTCTTACTTATTAATACTGTGTTCTCCGTTAGTTCGAAGCTTGAAGCCGGAAGCACGAAGCAAGCTGCCTCTGTTTACTTAATTAATGAACGTGAAATCACAATTTTTTGAATTTCAGATGTTCCCTCATAAATCTGAGTGAGTTTAGCTTCTCTCATTAATCTTTCCACATGGTATTCTTTTACATAACCATATCCACCATGAATTTGTACTGCTTCAGTGGTTACTTCCATGGCAATATCTGCAGCATATTGTTTCGCCATTGCAGAAGCTGTTCCGTAGGCTTTTCCATTATCTTTTAACCAAGCCGCTTTTAGGCAAAGGTTTCTAGCATTTTCAATTTTCACAGCCATATCTGAAAGTTTAAATGCTACTGATTGATGATTAAAAATTTCTGTACCAAATGCTTTTCTTTCTTGTGAATATTGTAAAGCTCTTTCAAATGCTCCAGATGCTATTCCTAAAGCTTGAGAGGCGATCCCAATACGGCCACCTTCTAGTGTTTTCATGGCAAATTTAAATCCAAAACCATCCTCGCCAATGCGGTTTTCTTTTGGAACTTTCACATCGTTAAACATTACGGAATGCGTATCGCTACTGCGCATCCCCATTTTGTTTTCGTGTGGTCCTAAGGTAATACCAGGGCTATTTTTCTCCACAATAAAGGCATTAATTCCTTTATGGCCTTTTTCAGGATGAGTGTGCGCGATTACGATGTATGTGGAAGCAGAATTGGCATTGGTAATCCAGTTTTTAGTACCATTTAATAAATAATGATCTCCCATATCTTTTGCAGAAGTTCTTTGCATCGTTGCGTCGGAACCAGCCTCAGGTTCTGAGAGTAAAAAGGCGCCAATTTTTTCACCATTTGCTAAAGAGCGTAAATATTTATTTCTTTGATCGTCGTTACCATACTTCTCAAGTCCATAACATACCAATGAATTGTTTACAGACATTACTACAGAAACAGAAGAATCAACTTTTGAAATCTCCTCCATGGCCAATACATAGGATATGGTATCCATTCCTCCACCATCCCATTCTTCGCTCACTAGCATTCCAAGAAAGCCAAGCTCCGAAAGGTTTTTAATGTGTTCTGTTGGGTATTCTGCTTTCTCATCTCTTTCAATAACGTCTTTAATTAACTCACGCTGAGCATAATCTCTAGCGGCCTGCTGAATCATTATTTGCTCTTCAGTAAATTCAAAATTCATGATATAGTTTTTTTTAGGTTTTTACTTTTATTTGGTTGAATAGGTAGAAGGTTTTTTTATTTGGAATGCTAAAGTACGAAAATATACTATGCTTGCATAATATTATATATTTTTTATCATTTCTATTTTGGTAGAAATTAGAGGATTGTAGGTGATTTAGAGCGATGATGAGAATTAGAAATTCTATTATATCAGGTAGATAAGTGCTGAAAAGATTAGGGGATTATGGGCAATAAAAAAGCCTACTTCGAAATGAAGTAGGCTGTCTATATTATTTGAAAATATTTGTTTTCTAACAAATGCTATTTTAGTCGACTAGTGATTTGGTCTACTACAGTTTCGTAAGTTCTTAAAACACGGTCCCATTCTGCAAATTTATGGTCGCTTTTCACACTAACTCCAGAGTCACCAATTTCACTTACTAGTTTTACTTTATAGCTCAAAGGATCTAAGCTTCCAATTTTGATTATAATACGGGTTCTTACAGCAGCATTTGGGAATGTTTGCATATTCCAAGCTGTTCTTAGATAACCGGTTTCACGATCGGATATTTCAATTACATCGAAATAATTTGTAACCACCTGATTTAGAATTTTCCAACTTTCCACATTGTCTCTGTTTGGATTAAGTTCCACTTCGATATCGGTATTGGCCATATCTGTTTGGATAGAGGCGTCAAAGGCAGGATCAGGTAGCATTTCGTAATACTTGGTTTTCGGTGGTTTAGGAAACCCTTTTTTATTGCAAATGGTCTCTTCCACTTCTAGAAATCCACTACGCTCAATATTTATGGTCACACAAGCATTGCTAAGTACAATGATTTCAGCTTGACCTGTACCTACTTTTATTCCATTCGAAAAGATGGCTGCATCTGGCTCAGAACAACTGACTAGTACTTTTTTCTTTCCGGCTAATGCCGTGAAACTTAATCCTGCTATAAGGATAAAACTCAATAAAATTTTGATGCTAGTGTGATTCATAAAATAGGTTTTTGCAAAAATATAAAATAAGAGGGTTTGTCAGGAAATAAAGTGTTAATCAAAATTTAATTAAAACTCAGATTTGATCTGTGCTACCCACTTTGTTACTCGTTCTTCACTTAATTCTGGTTGAATGTCTTCATCGAGCGCAAGTCCTACAAAAAAGTCACCATTTTGAGCTTCAGACTCCTCATGATCGTATCCTTCTACTGGCCATTTTCCAACAACTTTAGCTCCTTTGTTTAAGATTTGTTCATTAAGAACGGCCATTCCATCTACAAAGTGCATTGGCCAGCGAACTTGGTCACCTAATCCAAATAAAGCTACCTTTTTATCGTTAATTCCAACCTGATCTAATTGGTTGATAAATGCTGGCCAAGGATCTGAATTGTCTTTATTGTCCCAAGTTTCACTACCAACAGTAGAACAACCAATAATGTATTGTTCTGCATTTTTCAAGTCTTCATTATTTACTTGATCTATAGATTTCATTTCTAAATCTTCATATTTATCTGAAATATGTTTAGCGCATGTTTCTACATTTCCACCCTGAGGCCAATACATCAAAATTGTTTTCTTCATCTGATTATTTTTTTATCTATTGAAGTTGGTATGTTTACCTTAAGCCTAAAAGTCATGCCTATTTAGATCTTTTAGAAGCTTTTACCTCAACAAGTTTTTATTATTATTGTGTGTTTTAGATGCTGATCAATTCTTTAAAAAAGATATTTCGCACCAGTCTGTAAAATTATAAAAAAAATAAAATAGAGCGTCATTTTTATTTATCTCACTTTGTTTTTCGGATTTGTTATTTATATGTGACTGTTTGTTAATAATGTCTAGGTTAATTCTTCTTTTGTAATGACTCCCTCGTCCAGAAGTTCACGAATAACAATCTCAGTCATATCACTTTTAAATTGAAATTCATAGCGTATATCCATTACATAGGCTTTTAGTCGCATTTTTAAATAGGATCGATGCTCTTTTACTTCGTTGAAGAATAATACGTTAATGGGCTTATTTAGATAAACGTATTTTGAAACTTGCGCACTTTCTGTAGCTATTTTTCTTACTTTTTGAGTATCCACATCTATAGGGAGATAAATTTCAGCTACTACTTGACAATTCAGTTCACCAGAGTTGGAATTAGAAACGGAGGAGTTGACTAATTCTGAATTTGGAACAGAAACCACAGAATCATCAGGAGTAACAAGTTTTGTTGCTCTAAGACCGATTTCTAAAACTTCACCATAGTGTTTTCCACTGTCAATTTTATCACCAACTTTAAAAGGTCTGTCGAGGATTAAAGCCATTCCGCCGAACACATTTTTTAAAATATCCTGAGCCGCCAAACCAATAGCAATTCCTATGGAGGCTGTAAATGCCAATATGGTTTGAAATGGAGGATTGAAAATACCTTTAATAATTGCAAAGATGATGATGGACCACATGAGAATCCGAAAAACAGGGATAAAGCCTTTGATTGCAATTCTAAGTTTGGCAGAACGCTCCGAGATCAAAACTAAAACTTTGATCACCATCTGTATGAAATAATAGGCCAAGATGAGCACAATAACCGTCCAGAATATTTTGGAAACCGAAATAACTTCTAAAACTTCTTTTGGCTTGTCCGGCACATTCTCTCCTATATCTTTAAGTATAGTTGATTCTTCATTGTTTAAAGTTGAATCATTTTTTTTAGCCTCCTCAATAGGAGTGGATATGTTCGATTCAATTTGAAGGCTGTCTATTAATGGTATCTGTGTTTTTGCACTGTCCCCTTGACTCATTCCAAGAATTGAAATGAGAAGAAAGCTCAAGCTAAATGAGAAAATGAGGACTATATTTTTTATCTTTTTCATTAGTTGATGAAATTATGTGAACGTAATAAATCAACCACTTGTCTGAAAATAATAGGATTGATATTGTATTTCTCTTTAGGTTTTATGAGCAGGCCCTTTTCTAGCATCGGAATAAGGTCGTTTCTACAAATATATTCTGGAGCTTTAAAAACCTGGGCATAATCTTCTATTTCTAATCCGTCGTGAACAAGAATGGCATGAAGAGCAAACAGATAATTCGGTGGTAAATCTTTATCGAATGACACATCAAAATCCCTTAATGATTGTATGTGGATGGTATCTTCTGAAATACCATGAGTAGATCGGAGCCAGTACAATTGGGCCAAACTAACATTGCCATTCGACATTTGATTAAGTTCCTTGAAGAAGGCTTTTTTTAGATAGATTTGCTTGTCAGTTTCATTTAGTTTTTGATAAGATTTAGATAACAAATTGCTTTCAGAAGGCTCGAAATTTATTTTATAGCCACTCAGATAGTTTCTTTTGAGAATGATTTCTTCTACCGTTTGATCGGTGAATTTTTGAAGATGGATTTCATTGATGAAAACAGAAGAAACCTTTAAGGTTTTCTCCAAATATTCCCATGATTTTGAAGTATAAGTGCCAATCCAAAATATTTTTTTTGAAGTGCTGGTCATTAAATCAAACAACATTTTCTGACTCCCAAAACCCCTGACTTTCTTTAAATACAGGTGTTGGAGGTTTTCAAGGATGATGATACGTTCTTCTTTAAAATTATTGATATGATTAATGATTTCATCATTGCTGGTGAAACTATCTTGTTTAAGGACTTCGGCAAAGAAAGAATAATAGGCCTTGGTTTCGTATATTTTAGTACTGATTTCGTGCTTGATAACTGAAATTTCTCTATCAATATTTTTAAGAAAATAGAGGAGGAGTGAAGTGATACCACTACCTTTTTCACCTATCACAGCAGAAGTGATAAATCGACCTTTCTCCCAACTTTGAAATCCGTGATTTAGCTTTTCTAGTTCCG
The DNA here is from genome assembly GCA_016744655.1 of Bacteroidales bacterium. Taxonomy (GTDB): domain Bacteria; phylum Bacteroidota; class Bacteroidia; order Bacteroidales; family UBA12170; genus UBA12170. The sequence goes on from JADGDY010000016.1 coordinate 27,030, forward strand.
TTTTCCTGTCCACAAAAAATCGTTCTTCATTAGTAGGGGTGAGTTGATAGAGTCTTTGATAAACAAAGGGGAGCTTTTTAAGTGCTTCATCGGTTTTTCTAAGAAAATCAGATAGCTCATGGGAGATGTGAGGCTTCTCTGTGATCACACCAAGTTTCTTCTTGATCTCTAAAATGAAACTATTGGTATTGGAGAATTGATCCTTTATAAAGGTCATGGATTTAGGAATGAAGTTTACAATCCACTCCCAGGTTTCTTTGCGTATTCTTTTCGATCGCTCAATGGCTCTAATTCTTACTATTTTTACATTGAGCTCTAGAATATTATCAGTATTCTTTAGTTTTTGAATTTCAGTATTAAAATTATTAATGGTGATTTGAAGTTGCTCGAGTGGGGTCACTTTAATCTTGTCCATTAAATTGCTGGCCTCATCTAGATGAACTAAAGCCCTATCGTAACCTTCTGTTACCACTTTTATACTTCCTTTAATAGCGTTTCTCTTTTCTTGGAGCATCATTTCAGCTGATTCCAAACTAAAGTCGCTAACTGTTCCCAAAGCAATAAGCTTTACCCTCGATTTCTCCAAATGATCTTCCACAAAATTTTCTACTTCAAGAATAGATGCCTTGAAATGTGGTAGGGCTTCAAAGTTGAGCAAGTCACGTAATGACAGCCAATTAATATCGCTGCTTTTTATACCAGACTCATAATTCTTGTTTTTAACGAAGCCTCTTTTGTCTGAAATCTTTTCTACCAAGTTCATGGTTTGAGCATTAAAAAGCTCTAAGTTTCTATTGATATTTCCAGATAACTTTTCAATGGTTTTTGCTAGAAGCTTTTCAATGAATTCCTCAGAATTTCTTTTACGTTCTACTTTAAGAATGTTTCTTAATTCCTTGGAAGATGAACTGTTTTCGATAATGTTTTTAGAAGAGTCTGTAATGTACTCCCTAAGTAATTCCAAATTGAAACTGAGATTTTCGTTGATATAAAGGCTTATTTTATCATGTAGATCAGCGAAATTATCTAAAACACTTACATAGAGCAATACAATTTCCACATCCACTGTCCAGTCATCAAGTAGGGTGTTGTGTGTGTTTTTCCATCTCTCTAAACTTACATTATAGGAATTGATTGTTTTATTCTGAAGCTCTTTAATAGCTGAATTACGAAATTTACTTGTCGACAAATCGGGTGTGTCAACTATGAGTAAAGCATCATCTAATTGGGTAAATGTAGAAAATAGAGCCTCCTCAATTTTGTTTTGGATTTGATTTTTATCCTCCTTTATCTTCGATCGTAAACCTTGGATAAGTTTGTTGAAGTTCTCTTTGTTAAGTATTTCCGATATTTCCTGTGAATCCTTTTCTAATATGCTGTTTTGTAGATCTTCTTCTAAGGCTTCGTCAAATTCCCAAACCGCCAATAATAATTGGCTTTTATGGAGCATTAATTCCTCAAGAATAGGTTTCATTATTTCATCAAAATGATGAGTGAGGTAATAACGAATCATGGAGCGATAGGGGATCTTCCTTTTTCTATAGGATTGAAGATCGAGTGGTGATTTCTTAAATATTCGCCTAAAGAAATTGTAAAACTTCTTTTTTCTTACTGAAAGCTTAATGCTAAAATTTAAGCTCAGCTTTTTAAAAAATTGGGGGATTCTTAATTTGTTGTTGATCTTATATCCTTCAAAAACTTCCTTTCGAATCAAGCTTTTCGGAAGTGTTTTTATGAGTTTTTCGAGTTCCTTATGGTAGCTGTCAGTGGTAAACTGATGTTCGTAATGTATGATAGCTTCTTGACTTTTTTGGAGCAAGTCGAGTATGCTTTCTTTAAATTCTCTTAAGTGAGAATAGCTCGCTAAATCTTTAATGTCTAATTCTTCAAGCTTTTTGTACCGCAATTCGTAGGCATCAACAAAACTTGAAAACTCTTGAATACTTTGTTGATAGTATTTAGAAATCTCAGTTTGTAATTCTTTTTCCGATTGTTCCCATAAATGCTTTAGTTCTTTGTTATTAAGCTTAGCAGTTTCTTTCATACATTGTTTATTTCATGCTAAAAATACAATATTTCTATAGAATAAGAAGTCATCGATCACAACAAAAGCCAACTTTTAAAGTTTATAATGGTCTTAATGGCATATCAATTATTAAAAAATTGTAAAAACTGTTCAAGCTTTGCGATAATTAATGCATTGAGATTTGCCAATGCAAATTATGGTTTATATTTGCAGACTATTTTCGAGTATCAAAGAAATCAATCAATTATATCAAATAAAAACAAAAAGTACATGAAAAAGTTTAAATTTATTTTATTATTTGTTGCTGCTTTAAGTATGGGTTTAACCTCTTGTAGCAAAGACGATGACGAAACACCAGTAGATGTAACTCCAAACTTGGATTTTAAAGGTGGAAGCGATTATATTAGCACAGATGCTGTTGTTACAGCAGGTGAGGCCTTTAAAATTGGAATTACGGCTTCTTCTAATGCTAACTCTGGAAAAAAATTGAAATCTGTTGTATTGACCATTACATCAAACAATGTAATTATCGGAGGAGATACTGCTGAATTTAGTGAAAGTTCTTATAATCGTGATTATGAAATTACAATGTCAGATCCAGGTGAAAGTGTTCTTAAATTTGTTGTAACAGATAAAGACGGACAAACAAAAACTATTTCTTTAACTATTACTGCTGAATCTGCTGATACTCCACTTGGAGCTGCTGCTGATACTTATTTCGAAAGAGTAGGTGGAGCTGATGGAACTGGCTTAGAAGCTTTTGGTTTGAAATGGGATTCTAATGTTGAAAGAGCATTTTATGCTGTTCTTTCTAAAGATGCTGCTACTAAATTAGTGACCTTAACTGCTGCTGAGTGGACAAGTATTACTACTGTTGAAGCTTTAACAGCTGCTGTTGATGCTGCTGAAGGTATTGAAGACTTTAGGGGTATTTCAGTAACTGCTGATGGAGATTATGATGATGTTTTAGGTGTTATTTATAACGATGAATATCATATGATTCACCTAACGAGTGCTACTGTTACTGTTGATGCAGTTAACGGAACAACTGCTAAAATTTACGGTCAGTCTAAGAAATAGACTAGAACTTGAATAACAAAAAAACTCCATTAGGATTAATCCTAATGGAGTTTTTTGTGGTCTTATATGTGATTTAAAACAGGTTTATTTTTTCAAACCTTCAGCATAAAAAGTAAGTGGAAGTAAGCTGCCAATACCTTCTAGTATCTGAATGCGAGTGTGAGGGCTTCCAAGAATAATTCTCAATTTTGTTTTGTGGAGGTATTCATATTCTGCCATTACCTGTCTACAAGAACCACATGGGCTTCCTGGATCTTCGAGATGCACAACATCTGATTTTACTCCCACAGCAATAGCTTTCATAGGAACTCCAGGGTGTTGTGAAGAGGCATAATACATGGCAACCCTTTCGGCACATAATCCACTTGGGTAGGCCGCGTTTTCTTGGTTGTTACCACTCACAATTTCACCATTCTCTAGTAAGACTGCAGCTCCAACATTAAACCTGCTATATGGGGCATAGGCAGAATCGCATGCTTCCCATGCTTTTTTAAGTAATTCTTGATCTTGAACTTTGAGTTCTGAGATATTATCGAACTCTTCGATTTTGATATGTAGATCTATTGTTTTCATCTAATAGTTTTTCATTTCTAAGCTACTATAAGCTCTAGATAATATGAATATACAAAGTAACGAAAGAATTTCTTAATTCTTAAAGTTTTTTTTGATGCCTATCTTTTGACAAGTTTGGTAGTATTGGTGGCACTTTTATTAGTTAATCTAATGAAGTATAATCCATTTGCTTGATCATGTAAATCTATTTCAGAAATTCCGGAATCTATAGTGCTTTGTTCGATGGTATTCCCTTTGGAATCAGAGATATGTACTTGGGTTTGTTCTGAAATATCGATTTTGAAATATCCACTAGTTGGATTGGGGTAAACTAAAATTGGCGAGGATTCTAAATCATCAACGGATTCAATGATTTCAAATATGGCATGTAACTCTCGGCTGGTCCATACTGTAAAACTGTAATTCAAGTTTCCACTTACTGGTTCACCATTTTCTTCCCAACCTACAAAAGCAAAGTTGTTGTTTGGTGTAGCAGTTAAATTTGCTGTGCTGCCATAATCATACATTCCAGAGCCAGTAACATTTCCTCCATAAGCAGGAACGGCAATGGCATCTATTTCGAACTCTTGAATAAGAAAATGAGCCATTAAATTTCTATCTGCAGTCACAGTGAAACTAAATTCAGGATCCACTGATACAACATCACCATCCTCTGTCCATTTTACAAAGTTAAACGCCGTGGAAGGATTAGCTGTAACGGTTGCAATCTCTCCATACTCATAGCTTCCGTCACCTTCAACCCCACCACCACCATCAGGGTTTACACTCGCCGTAATATTGTATTCAGCAATGATGAAATTGGCTTGTAAAATCATGCTACTACTAACACTAAAAGTATAGACCGCTTGGTTACTCACCACACTTCCATTATGAGTCCAGCTTAAGAATTCCCAACCAGTAAATGGTTCTGCAATTACTGTGGTTTCATCACCATAGTTGTAATTGCCACCACCACTTGCAGTTCCTGCATTTTGAGGATCCACAGTTACAGTGATTTCAAAATCATAGGCTCCAAAATGAGCTTCTAAATCTCTGTCTTCGTTAACAGAGAAGTATATATGGGGGTTAGTAGAGATAACATTTCCGTTTTCTCGCCAATTGATGAAATAGAATCCTTCATTAGGAATGGCATCCATAGAACAGTTTTGACCTGGGCCATAATTTCCATTACCTTCTATAATAGCTGAACCTGAAGGAACTGCAATGGCATTTACTACATAATATTCTTCGGAGAAGTTGGCGACTAAATTTCTATTTTCGGTGATTTCAAATTCATAAATATCGTCAGAGGATACCACAGATCCGTTTTCCGTCCAATTAATAAATTCATAATCATTTAGCGCAGTAGCTGTCATGGTGACTAAATCGCCATAGGCATATTCTCCTTCACCTGTGATGTTACCTCCATCTGCAGGGTTTGCTAAAGCTGTTACTATAAAGGCATCACCTTGGAAATGTGCAACTAAATCGGTGTTTTGAGTGACAGTGAATGTGTAATTACTATTAATGGATACTTGTTCACCATTTATTCTCCACTCCATGAAATTATAATCTGGATTGGGATTGGCTGTAACTGTTACAGATTCTCCATATTGATATATTCCTCCGCCTTCTACACTTCCTCCACTACTAGGGGAGGCTTCTACAGTAACTGTAAATTCCTCCATGCCAAAATTTGCTTGCAGGTTGATATCTTCTTCTACAATAAAAGTATAGGTTTCGTTGCTGCTTACTTCTGAGCCATTATTCGTCCAATTAAGAAACTGATATCCTTCATTGGCTTCTGCATGAACACTGCATGATTCACCTTGCATGAAATTTCCATCTCCTTCAGTAATTCCTGCGCTACTTGGTGAGGAAACTGTCTCCACTTGATAATATAAATATGGTGTAATATGAACAATGAAGCTTACATTCCATACTCCTTCGTCCCCTTCCAGTTGTAGATTAAAGATCACATCCTTTTCTGGACAATCTGCAGATACCTCAAAGTCAAAATCATTATAAGACCAAGCTTGTGAGCCCTCAGAAATATCACCAAATTGTTCGTAATAATCGGTTACTGTAATATGAGGATCGTTAGTGCTTAATTGACCATATACAGAATGGACTGGTGCATTTCCAGTATTTGAAATAAGTATTGGTAGTTCAATAGTTTCATCAGGTTCTGCAAAACCATCACCATCACCATCGCTTTCCCCAATATCATCATCATCTATTTCGTAGGAATCAAAAACTAGTTGAGGACTGCCAGCTCCAACTACAGGAACAAAAAATGTACTCGTCCAGGTCCCTTCATCAGCTGTAATATTTAGAGTAAACATGATTGTTTTATCTTCACAATCCGCTGCAATATCAAAATCATAAGAATAGTTGGTCCAGCCATATTCTTGAGCATTTAAATTTTGAAAAGATTCGTTTGCGTCTGTGATATCTATATCTGAGTCTTCACAGCTTAGTACAGCAGAAATACTATGAGCTGTAGCATCCCCTAGGTTTTCAATTTCAACTTTCATTTCAATGGATTCTCCAGCCGAGGGAATACCATCACTATTGCCATTAGAAGATCCATTATCATCATCATCAATTATATGATCGTTGTATGCTAAAAGAGGAGCGCCTTCAGTAGCATAAATATGGATGGTAAATGTATCATCCCATACTCCTTCGTCTGATTGAATATAAAGGTTAAAAGTGACATCTTTTTCAGGAGTTCCATAGCCTACAGAAAAGTCGAAATCTAAATCGCTCCATCCCAAATCATTGATCATTATTGTGCCAAAATTCTCGGAGTTATCGGTAATACTAATATCTGAGTCGGAGCAGGAGATGGTAGCTATAACACTATGTGCGATTGCGGAACCAGAATTGAAAATGGAAAGAGGCATTTCTATGTTTTCTCCAGGTTCAGCTTTATGGTCGGCATCCCCAGAACTTGAACCATTATCATCATCGTCAATAATGAAACTAGCAAATTCCAATACAGGTGCACCAGTAACGCTTATATGAATTGTGAAATTAGAGGTCCATATACCTTCATCAGAGGTAATGGTTAAAGTGAAAATCACATCCTTTTCAGGACAAGCAGAAAGCACATTAAAATCAAACTCATTATTTGACCAATCGGATGTGCCAGCAACGATACTACCATAGTTTTCATTGGCATCTGTAATATTGATAAATGGATCGTTAGTGCTTAGAACCGCACTTACATTATGTGCATTTCCTTCTCCAATATTCTGGATGAGCACTGGCAGTTCTATATGTTCTCCTGGTTCGGCTAATCCATTGTTATTTCCACTACTATTGTTTGAGTTGTCATCATCAATTGTAAATTCTTCAAAAGCCAATTGTGGCATTCCTTGTTCAGAAATATGAACCACAAAACTATCAAACCAAATACCCTGATTTGATTCAATTTCTATATTAAACACTACATCCTTATCAGGACAATTGGTATTCACTTCTATATCAAAGTCATTGTCGCACCAAGCTACTGCACCGGCAGCAATATCTGGGTAATATTCAAAATGGTCAGTAATAACAATATCTGAATCATCTGTGCTAATTGAAACAGAAATACTTGTGGCTGTTAGTACTCCAGTATTATGTACTTGAATAGGAATTTCAATGGTTTCTCCTGCTTCCGCTATACCATCTCCATCACCATCACTCGACCCAGAATTGTCATCATCGATGTTGTGATTGGCATATTCTAGAACTGGAGAACCCGGATGAATAATTGCAACAGTAAAAATACTGGTCCATGTTCCTTCATCAGAGGTGATTTGTAAGGTGAATTCTACATCTTTATCGGGACAAGTAGATGAAATATCAAAGTTGTAATTATAATTACTCCAGGACTCTTCATTTACCAAGATATCTCCAAAAGATTCTGAATCATCAGTAATTTCAATATCAGAATCGTTACAAGTTAATAGTGCTGTTACATTGTTAGCTGCTGCTTCACCTGTATTTTTAATACTTACTGGCAGTTCTATAGATTCACCTGATTCTGCAATTCCATCTCCATCTCCATCACTGCCATTGTTGTCATCATCATCAATTTGGTGATTGAAATAAGTAAGTGTGGGGCTTCCGGCTTCACTAACATGAACAGTAAAAGTGCTGGTCCAGGTTCCTTCGTTGGCCTGTATAGTTAGAATAAACTCTATGTCTTTCTCTGGGCAGCTAGAAGATACTTCAAAATCGTAATCATTATTGCTCCAATCTGTTTCGCCAGCAGAAACGGTTCCAAATGTTTCTTGATTATCTATGATATCAATCATGGGGTCATTGCATGATAATATTGCACTGACATTATGAGCGGTAAAATCTCCAGTATTTATAATAGATAAAGGAAACTCTACTGTTTCTCCTCCTTCTACTAATCCATCTCCATCTCCATCACTTTCACCATTCACATCATCATCAACAAGATGTGTAGCATAGTTTAATTCTGGTGACATGACTCCTCTATTTCCTTGAGCAATAGACTCATGTGGAATTGTGAGTAGCCAAAGCATGGCAATAAGAATCACACTAAAATTTAAAGACTTTTGTCTCATGTATACAACGTTTACAACACAACATTTGAAATTCAAAGTCTACCTTAAATTGAATTTCATCTAAAGGTTTCAGCTTTAGATAGTTCGTTATACTCGAAATGGAAGTAAAAGTTACGACTTTATTGGATATTTATTTTCTGGCTAGCAGACTTCTTCCCATCGCTAAGTTTCAGGATATATACCCCTTCATTTAGTTGGGAAATATTAATCTCTATTTCCTCAGAATTAAATGTTTCAATTCTTCTATTAATAATCATCCTACCCGATAAATCAAAGATTTGGTAATTAAGCTCAGTGTCAAAATCTGAAACCTCTACCATTATCATTTTATCTGCTGGATTAGGATAAATAAACAATGATGTAAAAGGGTTTTCTGGATTAAAGATTCCAGTGTTAGATTGTGTGTTATTTGGGTATATTGTACTATCGGCAATAAGAATGGTGTCAATAATATCCATTGCCGAAATAATAGGCCAGATGTCTGAAATAATAATATTAGATATAATGGTGTCAGTATTATAAGTGATCGTATCTGTACCATCAAGAGAATCTGCCGTAATATAGGTAGTAAGAGTATCTAAGCCCATTAATATAACTGTTGGGAAAGATTGTATTTCATACGCTTCGGTAATTGAGTTTCCATTACCTTCTTCGCCTGAAACCACTGGAGTGGTAATATTTAAACTGTCAATAAATGATTGGCAAACTGAGCTGGAATCTCCAATGTTGATAGAAAGAAAATGGATATCGTTCTCATTACTTCCAAAATGTTGATAAGCTGAATCAACCATAGGCGAAATTTCCTGGCAAAATTGACTTTCAGTGAAGAAAAATTCTAGAGCAACATATTTATCTGGGTTTTCGTTCCAGAATTCTACTAGGTTAAAAGTGTCATTCTCCATGGTAATAGCAGTGAAATCTGGAGAGTATTGAACATTAGATTGCCCAATAGACATCATATAAATAGTAGCAAAAAAGGCTAAAAGTAAACTTTTCTTCATGATATTGTTTTTTCAGGCGGTAAAGATAATAGAATGTGTGAAATGAGCCTATAATAAATTAGTGTGGAATTCTTAAAAAAGCTTATTGAAATATATCAGCTATTTCATTTAAAAAAGAGGGGTCATTTTCGATAGCGGTTCCAATGACGATTAAATCGGCTCCAGCATCAAATTTTTCTTTGGCTACTTTAGCGCTTCTTATGCCTCCACCCACCATTAAAGGTAGTTTAGTGATGGCTCTAACTTTTGCAACCATTTCTTTTGAAACGCTATTTGTGGCTCCACTTCCTGCGTCCAAATATATCATCTTCATGCCAATCATTTCACCTGCTTTGGCAGTTAGTGCTGCAATGCTAGGTTTGTTAGCTGGAATGGGTAAGGTGTTAGAAATATATTGAGCAGTGGTCATACTTCCACCATCTACAAGGATATATCCAGTAGAAATAGGTTCTATTTTAGCTTGTAATATATAAGGTACCGATTCCACTTGTTTGCCAATGAGAAGTTCTGCATTTCTGCCAGAGATGAGTGAGAGGAATAACAAAGCATCTGCTTTTGAATTGATTTGCATGACCCCGCCTGGGAATATGATTAACGGAATATCAGAAACCTCTTTAAAGGCTTGAAGACACTCGTCCAGCAAATCTTTGCTTAATAGACTTCCTCCGATTAAAAAATAATCAATAGGAAAAGCTGAAAGCTTCTTTGCTAGTGGAAGAAAATCTGATATTTCATGTTTATCAGGATCCACTAGAACAGCTAATTGCTTTTTACCTTCTTTCGATTTTTCTTTGATGCGGGAATAAATATCCATTATTCTATTTTGGACTTCAAAATTATTAATAATGCGGGATTTATCATAACATTAGTATTGATTTATGAAAAAAGCTTCGTATTTTCTGTTGTCTTGTCTTTGTAAATGCAAGTTTTTAAGTAAAACCACATTATTATGTTCCGATTATAATCTCACTTAAACGAATGGTGTAGATAATTACCTATTTTTGCAACTCAATACCTAAATATACGTAACATATAAAAAAATATAATAAATGGCTAATTCATTAATGGATCCTATTGGGAAACTAATGGGACTAAGATATAAATCACACCCTTGGCATGGGGTAGATGTTGGAAAATCAGCTCCAGAAGTCTTAACATGTTATATTGAAATGGTTCCAACTGATACCGTAAAGTATGAGGTAGACAAGGAATCAGGATATTTAAAGCTTGATCGTCCTGCAAAATATTCCAATACTGTACCTGCTTTATATGGATTCATCCCTCAAACCTATTCAGCAGAAAATGTAGCTGAATATTGTAAAAAAATGACGGATAGAAAGGGAATTGTTGGGGATGGTGATCCAATTGATATTTGTGTTTTAACAGAGAAAGAAATCACTCACGGAGATATTCTAGTTAGAGCAAGACCGATAGGTGGATTTAGAATGATAGATGGTGACGAGGCTGATGATAAGATTATTGCAGTTCTTGATGGTGATGTGGTTTATGGAGATATGAGGGATATTCATGATGCACCTGCACTCATTATTGAAAGACTAAAGCATTACTTCTTAACTTATAAAGATATGCCAGGTGAAAATGAGCTTAATGTTGAGATTACTCATACCTATAATGCAGAAGAGGCTCAAGAAGTAATCAAAAGATCTATGAAAGATTATCAAAATAAGTTTGAAACTTTACAAACTATTTTGTCAGGATATTAAACAGGCACTATTTTTTGATGAATGTTCTTGAGAATCTGTCTCCAGATTTAAATTCAACAGAAATAAGATAAACACCGTTTTGAAAATCATTCACATCGATAGAAATATCTAATGTGGATGATTTTTTGCTTTCTGACCATATTTCATGACCTGTGATAGAATAGATTTTTACGTTCTTAATATTTGAATTGTTCGAAGTTTTAATGTTTATGTAATCGGTACTTGGATTTGGGTAAACTGCAAATTCTTCTTGATGATCCATTTCACTAGTATTACTGGACACCAATCCATATTTTGTTTCTAATAAAGAAATAATTTCCATGGCTGACTGAGGAACAGGAATAGCTTGTTCAACAATCGAATGGTCAGGAGCAATTAAAATGATACTAGGATAATATGGGATTTTGAAGGTTTCATACACAAAACTTCCACCTCCATCAAGTCCCGAAATTGTTGGGTAATGTGTACCATATTCTTCTTCAAATTCGATAACCATATCATTATTAAATGTTTTGTCTATTGCCAAAACATATAAGCCATGTTCATTTTGACCAAAATAACGATAAACTGAATCCATCATTGGCGCTATTGTTTGACATGGTCCACATGTAACACTAAAAAAGTCAATCAATACATATTGTTCGTAATCATCTAGGATAGTATATAGATGTTGCATATTGCCATGTACGTCTTTAGCAGTAAAATCTATGGCTTCAGTAAGGGGAGTTTGTGCTGTTAGACCAATGTTGAAAATTAAACTTATAATAACAATGTAGATTGATTTCTTCATAATTTGTGATGATATTGTGTAAGACAAAAGTATGCAATTTTCATGCCGTTTGCTTGTTAAAAGAAACTAAAGGTAATGATTATCTTTCTGGAGATCGGTGGAATCATCTGGATCAACGAGTGACTCTATCATAAAGGAAATAATTCTAAATCCAGTTTCATCCCCATCTTCAAAATCCCTATTTTTGCAGAAATAGCTTATTATTTATGAGAAAAAGCCTGTCATTTCTATTGTTTATTATTGTATTGTCTTCGTTTAGTCAGGTAACTATGGAATCTGTACTAATAGAAATGGGGACGGCAACATGGAGTTCTGCCTGTTCCAACGAAGCCCAATTAATTGAGCAAATGGAAGCTGATGGATATGAAATTAGTGTGATTAATTATCATTTAAACGATCCATTTTCAAATATCTTTGCAAACCAAAGAGCAGGATATTATCAAATACAGAATATTCCATACCCCATAGTAGGAGGGCAAACCATAGATGCAGGAGATTATGACGAGTATGTAGCTGCTTACCAACAATCAAATAATACACCCTCCTCATTTACCATTACTGCTACAGGAGAATTTTTGAAAGATACTCTCTCTTTAGAATTAGAAATTTATAAAGTAGCTGATTATGAGAGTGATTCCATTAGTCTATTTCTAACACTTACAGAATCAAGTATAGAATTCGATTGGCAAGGAATGACAAGCTTAAATAGTGTTGAGAGAAGTATGTCTCCTAGTGCATCAGGTATTCCATTAGATTTTTCAGAATCGAATTATCTGGAGATTGAAGCCAAGTTTCTTTTCGAAGGCGAATGGAACCCTGAGAATATGGAACTGGTCAGCTTTATACAAAATGATACTACCAAAGAAGTTCTACAATGTCACTCTGAAAATATCAATACTTTTGCTCCATTACCTGTTCATGCTTTTTTTCAAGTGGAAGATACCTTAGTCTGTCGCAAAGAAATAGTAATTTTCCAGAATCATAGTACAGGAGATGCGGATCAAATACACTGGTATTTGGAAGGTGGAGACCCAGAAGAGTCTTTTGAGGAACATCCAAATGTAAGGTATCATGAATCAGGTGAATATAATGTAAAACTTATAGTCAGTAATGCCATAAGTTCAGATACATCTTCGATAAATGAATATATTCATGTGCAAGAATTACCTGAATTATCATTTTCAGTTCTTCCTGAATTTTGTGATATTCATGTTGCATATTCTTTAACTGAAGGAGAACCAGAGGAGGGGCAGTATTTTGGACTATTTGTTGACACTGGATACTTTCATCCTGAAGCCGCTGGTATAGGTAGCCATTATGTTTATTTTACTTATCAAGATTCCGAAACTTTATGTTCAGATACATTAGGACAAGAAGCCTATGTTGACGTGTGTGAAGCGCTTGAAGAGTCGGACAAGTATGATCATTCCTTTCCCATTCATGTCTATAAGAAATCTAATCGCCGAATACAAATAGAAAGGACTTCCACTTTATTTAATGAAAATGTCAAGGTGCAATTGTTTGACATCAACGGACAAGTTTTGTCTCAAATTTTCGAATTAAATAATACAGCGCCCAGTAAAGCGTTTTCTATACCTAATAATTGTCCCATAGTTATTATTCGGTGCTCCAACGCGAACCATTTTTTTGTGAAGAAGTATGAGACTTTTTAGTTCTATTATTCTAATTGTTGGCATGGCTTGGTACACTACTATTCATGCTCAAGAAACCACTATTAACAATCCTCTTGAATGGATCGATTTTGAGTTTGGTGAGCATGGCATATGGCAATCTAAAAATGGTACTCATGGCCCTGGACCCAAAATTCCAAATCAGTGGGATAAAAGCAATGTTATTGTAAATGAAAATGGGGAGCTGTTACTAAAAATATCAAATCACAAAGGGCAATGGTATTCTTCTGAGGTTAGAACCAAAGAATGTGCTAAATATGGAACATATATTTTGGATATGGTTTTATTAGATTCCATTCACCTCGATGTGCTTGATGCTAATATTATAATTGGAGTATTTTTTTATGAAGGTATTAATGAAAAAGAATTCGATATAGAATTTGCCAAATGGGGTTATCCTAATGAAATAAGAAATACTGAATGTTCTATCCATTCTCCATTAGGTTCGTATAGTTCCTTATTTCATACTGGATCTGTTAATGATACAAATGAGGAGCTTATTTATAGAAAACTTCGTGCCCAAATATTATGGACTGCAAATCAAATTACTTATAAAGTATTTCGAACGATCGTTGGAGATGCAGGTATGGGTAATTGGGAGTTGCAAGGAGAATGGAAATTTAGTTCTAATTATGAAAATTATGATTCAAATTTTATTCCGAAAGAAACAGATAATATGCATTTGCATTTTAACTTCTGGCTAATGAATGGTTTAAAACCTACTAATAATAAGGAATCAAGAATTATGATTACAAATTATCAATATTTACCACAATAGAAGATGCCTCAGCAATTAATGCAATGTAGCTTATAGAAAAGCACTAAATTTTTTTGTTAAAAGCAACTTTAGCAAAATCCATCATGTCAGTTATAAGAAAAGTAATACAAGTATTTAAACAAAATCTAAAGAAGAAACGGTAATATCAATAATTAACGTGTTCATTCATAATTTATTAGTATACTTGCGCTACCTTTTGAAAAATTTTTACAAACTCAAATAAAACTCAATCATGAAGAAAATTTTACTAATTGCTATGGCTGTAATGATAGGCTTTGCCTCCTTTGCAGATGGTAGCTTTTCTGTGAATTATTCACAGAGCTCTGATAGTGAGAGACAACTGTCATTTACACTTGGTAACTACAGTATTGAAAACACTGTAATTAATGGCCAAAACTTTTCTAAAATTGTTTTTGACCATAGTGTAGTTACTAACCAAAAAGGATGGGCTGAATTACCTTTTTTAAATAGTTCCGTTCAAATCTCGAATCAAAAGAATGTAACTGTTGATGTTGCGAATAGTGATTTTATCGATATCACTTTAGATTATCCTTTAGTACCTTCTAGAGGTACTATATACAGAAACCAAGATCCTAGCACACTTCCTTATGTTATTGATCCTGCTTCTGTTAATGATACTTGGTATCCTAAATCAATTACTAGCTCTGAAGAGCCATTTATCTTAAGAGACGTTCGTGGTGCAAATGTGAAGGTTTATCCTTTTCAATATAATGCCGCTAGTAATACATTAAGAGTTTATACTCAGGTTACTGTAAATGTTAATGATAACAACAGCCCTGCTATTAATCCAAAAACTCGTACTTCAGTTAAAGTTTTACAAGAAATGGATGCTATGTATAATAGTATTTTTGTTAACTATGCTAGTCATACACGCGAAGCACTTCCTATTGGAGACTTTGGTGATATTTTAGTGGTTACCACTGAAAGAGATGAGGTTGCTTTACAACCATTTATCGATTGGAAAATGGAAAAAGGATTTAATGTTTTTAAAGAAGTTGTTGCTACTGGAACAAACGTTAAGACTCTTATTCAAGAAGCTTATGATAATAATCCTAATATCATGTATGTTCAGCTTTCAGGTGACTGGGCTGATATTAAATGTGACCTAGGTGGTGGAGCAAATGCACCAATGGATCCTATGTTGGGTTGTGTTGAAGGTACTGATGTTTATCCTGAAATTGCTATTGGTCGTTTCTCTGGATCTTCTCCAGCTCATATCACTGTTCAAGTTGATAAAGCTATTAATTACGAAAAGAACCCTGAAGTAGATGGTACTTGGTATAGCAAATCTTTTGGTTTAGCTTCTGATGAAGGTGCTGGAAGTGGTGATGATGGTGAGCAAGATAAAGTTCATGTTCAAAATATTTTCGATTATAGACTAGAACCATTTACCTATGATGAACATTATGGTGTTTATGCACCAAGTGCAAATGTTGGACAAGTTATTGACGCTATTAATAGTGGTGTAAGTATTGCTAACTATACTGGTCATGGTTCAGAAACTACTTGGGTAACAACGGGTTTCTCAAATTCTAACATTGCGAATCTTACTAACGAAAATAAACTTCCTTTTATTTTTTCTGTAGCTTGTGTTAATGGTGCTTTCCATTCTGGGGAATGCTTTGGTGAAGCTTGGTTGAAAAAAGAAAATGGTGGTGCTGTAATGGCATTAATGGCAACAATTAATCAACCTTGGCAACCACCAATGCGTGGTCAAGATTATTTCAATGATATTTTAACAGGAGGTTATGATTACACAACTAATACTGGTAATGGAACAAGTACTGAAGAAGGTAGAACTTTCTTAGGAAGTATTGTAGTTAATGGATTAAACTTAATGTATGCAGAATCTTCTGGTGGAGATGATTTAGAAACAATTCAAACTTGGACTACTTTTGGTGACTGTTCATTACAACCAAGAACTATTGCTCCTATGGAAATTAGTTTAAGTAATGAGACCATTATTAGTGGAATTGATTTTACAACAACAGTTACGGTTGATGGTAATACAATGCCTGGTGCTATGGTTGCGCTTTCTCAAGCAGGTAATGATCTTTATTACAGTGCTATTGCTGATGAGAATGGAGAAGTTACTATTGAACATGAATTAACTCCTGGTGATGCGAAATTCGTTGTTACAGCTATGAATACTCAGACTATTTACGAAACTGTTCAAATTATTTCTCCAGAAGGTCCTTATTTGGTTATTGATGATTTTGAAGTGAATACTGCTGATGGTTTGGTGATATATGATTCTGAAATCTCTATGGATGTTGCATTTAAAAACTTAGGTGCTGATCCTGCAACTGGTGTTACAGTGACTATTACTTCTGATAATAGCGATTATTGTACATTACTAAGTGGTACTACAATCACTATTGGTGATGTTGATGCTGATGAAATGATTACCATGGAAGATGCATTTAGCTTTGCTATTGCTGATAATACTCCTGACCAATTTCTTGAGACTTTAACTTTTGAAATCAATGGTGCTGACGAAATGTGGGAAGACAATGTAAGTTTCAAAATTAATGCTCCTGCATTAAATATTGTTTTTGCTGAAATTGATGATGCTACTGGTGACGGAAACGGTCGCTTAGATGCTGGTGAAACTGCAATCTTAAAATTTAATGCTAATAATGATGGTCATGCTGCTTCTCCAGAAGCTAATATGACTATTGCTACTTCAAGCCCTTATATCACATTAAATGCTACAACTGCTAATATTGGTTTATTAGATGCTGAAGGTACTGCAATGGCTGAATTTGAAATTACTGTTGCTGATGATGCTCCACTTGGAGAATTAGCTAACTTCTCTACTGATATGGCTGCTGGAAATTACTCAACAAGTAATTCTGTAATGCTTCCACTTGGTTTGGTTATCGAGGATTGGGAGTCTGGTGATTTCGCTCAGTATGATTGGGCTTTCAGTGGGAATGCTGACTGGACAATTATTGAAGGTTCAGATGTTTATGAAGGAACTTATTCTGCTAAATCAGGTGTAATTACTCATAGTCAGAGCTCTATTATGCAGATAGATGTTACTGCTGCTAGTGAAAGTTTGGTTAGTTTCTATAGTAAAGTGAGTTCTGAAGGTGGATATGATTACTTGAAATTCTTTATCGATGGTGATGAAATTGAAAAATGGTCTGGTACAGAGGCGTGGGCAATGCATGAATACACATGTCCTGCAGGAGAACATACCTTGAAATGGGAATATTATAAAGATAATATGGTAAGTAGTGGTAGTGATTGTGCTTGGGTTGATTATATCGTTCTTCCTGGTGCTAGCTCTTCAGCTCCTTTATTTGCTGATTTTGCTGCTGACCAACAAGATATCTGTGATGGTGAGATGGTTGAGTTTACATCTAATTCTGTTGGAACTGTAACTACTTATAACTGGACTTTTGAAGGTGGAGAACCTGCAACTTCAACTGAAGAAAACCCAACTGTAGTTTATGCTACTGCTGGAACTTATAATGTAAGCCTTACAATTGGTGATGGAACTAACGAAAACACTATGACTAAAGAAGCTTATATTACAACTCATAACTGTACTGGTTTAGGTGACGTTCAAGCTTTCAATATGGAAGTTTATCCTAATCCTAATAATGGTCAATTTACTATTAAATTGAACCAGTCAGCTAAAGTTGAAATTATTAGTGCAGTTGGACATACTGTTTATTCTAGCCAATTAATTGGTAAAGAAACTATTGATTTATCAAGTCAAGCTGAAGGTGTATACTTTGTAAAAGTAGAAACTGAAACAGAAAGTAAAGTAGAAAAAGTAGTTGTTAGAAAATAATAACTCCTCTATGATATTTTTATAACCTCGACTTTTAGTCGAGGTTTTTTTGTGTGTTGTTGCTAAATTAATATGAAATTAGGCTGTTAAAGTAAAGCGAAAAACAATTTCGCTAGAGTGATTTGAATTGGAAGCAATAGAATTGGATAGCTTTAACGAATTTGCAATCCGGTGCCACTTATAAGTGTTTTATTCTTTTTGAAGGGCTTGGTGATAAGCACGCATTTTGAAATCCGCGCTAGCTGTTTTTATAAGTATTTACTTTTATAGGATAGCAGAAAATATTTCCGCTAGAACTATACGATTTCGAATATCTCATTCGTGAAAATTTATCTAAGTAGAATTCTCTTTTTATACCATTTAAATATCCGTATGATGGATAAACAAATTGAATTATATTTTTCTTAATTGAGAAATAAATTCTTTGCATAGCCATAGCTACGG
>JADGDY010000183.1 GCA_016744655.1 Bacteroidales bacterium
GCCATAGCTACGGAAATATTTTCTTTAGAAAAGTAAGAGAAATAGAAACGATTTATATCACTCAATATGGTTTTTAGTTGGTATAACACTAAGGTTCAAACCATTGCCAACCATAGTTAAATCAATATCAGATCCATTCCTATGGGTTCCCATAGCTCTAGAACCATAAAAAATAACTTGTTCTACTTCATTTACCGATATAAATACAACATTAATTCTATCAATAATATCTTTTTTTAACCCAAAATCCATATTACGAAAGTTCTTTATCTTTTTGAAGTTTCAAGACTATTTCTAAAGTTTGAAAAGCACTATAATACTTGTTTAGGATAGCCTGAACAATCCCATTCGCTATACTTTCATTATAGGTATGAGAAGTATTATTTCTACTGATAATCATATCCATCCAAACTTCACCATCTTCTAATAATCCATATTGAAAAGCTGACCTTGTAGCATCCTTGGAACCAAATATTTCAGCATTACCTCTATGGTTTAAGAAATCTTTTAAGGTTTTCCAAGCTAATTCATGAGTATACTCGAATGCCTGAATTAATCCTTGTTCCTCAAGATCACTAAGTTTGCGTTCTTGTGAAAGTATTACTGCACTTGTTAATTGTGATAAAGCACGATTATAGGTATCAAATCTTTGAATCCACCTGATATCTTTTCTTTCCATAACTAGCATTTTGAGATTTACAATGCTAATTGTTTTTTTGTGAATTGATTAAACCCTGACAAAACAATAAGTGAAAAAATAATTTGCATTAGCCTTGAGTCTTTAAACCCAATAATCAACCACTCGAGCCTCCTCCACCACCTCTTTAATAAATGCTAAAGCCTCTACATGCTTAGGGTGAACTCTATATTCCTCTAAACCAGCTTCATCTTTAAAACTTGCAATCAATACTATATCCATAGCTGTTGGACGAGTAGAGAAGTTTAAACCTACTTCCATTTTTTCCAAAGATGAAATATGGTTTTTCAGATCCTTAAGTATAGATTCTAATTGCTTCAATCTCTCATTTCTTTGTGGAGCTTCTGTTGATTTTAATTTCATCATTACAATGTGTTGAAGCATGGGAATTATTTTTTAAGGTGAGTGAATAAGTTTTCTTTTGCGGCTAAATCGTCCATATCTAACCATTCTATATCTTCATTTTTTGTAAACCAGGTCATCTGACGCTTGGCATACCTTCTACTATTGGTTTTCACTTTTTCTACAGCCCACTGGTAAGTCTCTTCACCATTGATCCATTGAAAGAATTCTCTATACCCAACAGTATTGAGGGCATTTAAATCTCTACGAGGATATAGCTGTTTAACCTCTTCTATTAAGCCCTCAGAAATCATCATATCAACTCGCTTATTGATTCTGTCATAGAGCTTAGCTCTATCCATCTTTAAACCAATCCACTTGATTTCAAAATCACGTTTCTTTTTGTTTCCTAATCTTAGTTTAGAGTATTTATCACCAGTTGTTAAACAAACTTCCAAAGCTCGTTTCATTCTATTAGGATTTTGCAAATCTACTTGCCCATAAAACTCAGGGTCGTATTTCTGAAGTAGGCTCCTTAAACCTTCAATTCCATCATTATTTTGAACATCTTCTAAGTAGTTTCTAGTTTCTTCGGATGGGTCTGGCAATTCATCAATCCCATAGGCCAAAGCATTTAAATATAATCCAGAACCGCCAACAGCAATTACAGTATCGTACTTTTCGAAAAGATGAAGAATTTTTTCAATGGCCTGCATTTCGTATTTATGCACATTATAATATTCATCGATGCTAATATTCTGAATAAAATGATGTGGAGCTCCTGCTAATTCCTCTGAGGAGGGCACGGCAGTGCCAATACACATTTCTTTATAAAATTGTCGAGAATCTGCTGAGATAATTTCAGTGGAAAAAAGTTGCGCGAGTTCAATAGCAAAACGAGTTTTTCCAACAGCAGTAGGACCTGCAACAATAATTAATTGTTTCTGAGATTTGCTCATAGCTTATTTTCTTTTCAAGCCCAATTCCTCAGCCTTCTTAATCATAAAATCAAAAGCAGCATCATATTCATTGGGAATATCTCCATCAAGAATAGCTTCTCTGATGGCATTTTTGATCACTCCAACTTCTCTACAGGGTTGCATATCAAAAGTCTCCATAATTAAATCCCCATCCACCGGTGGCTGCCAATTCCTCACTCTATCCTTCTCCTCAATCTCCACCAACTTTTGTCTAACTATCTGAAAATTATTCAAATATTTCTTTACTTTCTCACTATTTTTAGAAGTAATATCGGCGTCACAAAGTGTCATTAGATCATCAATATCGTCACCAGCATCAAATAATAATCTACGAACAGCCGAATCTGTTACAATATCCTGAGCAAGTACAATAGGACGTAAATGAAGTCTTACCAATTTCTGTACGTACTTCATTTTTTCATTAAGAGGAAGTTTTAATTTGGCAAAAATCTTAGGAACCATTTTAGCACCTAAAAACTCATGTCCATGAAAAGTCCAGCCATTTCCTTTTTCGAATCGCTTAGTGGCGGGTTTGGCAATATCATGCAATAAGGCAGCCCAACGCAACCATAAATCACTAGTGTTGGGTACAATATTATCCAATACTTGAAGAGTATGATAAAAATTATCTTTATGGCCAATATTATTCCTTACTTCAACACCTTTGAGTAATAATAACTGGGGGAATATATACTTTAATAAGCCACTCTTTTCCAATAGTTTAAACCCAATAGATGGTTTAGCAGCCATGATAATCTTGTTCATCTCATCCATCACCCTTTCTTGAGACACAATTTTTATTCTCTCAGCATTTCGGACTATTGAATTAAACGATTCTTCCTCAATTCTAAAACCTAATTGAGTGGCAAATCTAATGGCACGCATCATTCTTAAAGGATCGTCGGAATAGGTAACATCAGGTTCTAAAGGCGTTCTCAGAATTTGGTTTTCCAAATCAGAAATCCCATTAAATGGATCCACAAGTTCTCCATAATTCTCTTCACTCAAACGAAAAGCCATGGCATTGATAGTGAAATCTCTTCTGTTTTGATCATCCATTAAAGTACCATCTTCAACAATAGGTTTACGACTGTCTCTACGATAGCTTTCTCGTCGAGCTCCTACGAACTCTACCACTAACTTTTTAGAATCGTCTTGGTATTTAAACATGGCTGTTCCAAAGTTTTTAAAAACTTTGACTTTGATGTCCTCCCCTATTTCTTTTGCTGTAGCTTCAGCCAATTCTATACCGCTGCCAATAACAGTAATGTCTACATCTTCTGAAGGACGATTTAAGTATAAATCGCGCACAAAACCTCCTATCACAAACGCTTCTACATTTAACTTAGAAGCTGATTTTGCAATGGTTTTAAATATGCTATGTTCGAGTTGTTGATGAACCACTTGATGTCTGTATTAAAATAATTTGCAAAAGTAAGAAACATTAGGGATTGAAGCCCTATAGATTCTATAACAGAATCTTAATTATTCCGGATTTTCCACTTCCTGAACTTCTTCATTCTTTAGGGCATTCAATTCTGTTTTGTCCTTTTCTTCTTCTTGCTTTTTTCTTTCTCTCCTCCGCTGGTTTTGAAACAGCTCGTGAAGATTATTAAATTCTTTTCGATAGAAAATACCAACACCCTGAGTATAAGGGGAAGTATTATCTAAAAGGTCTACTGTATTTGTTCTATTAAAAGCTTTTAAGCGTAATCTACCATCTTTAGTAATTTTTACTTCAACATTTATATCTCCTACAATACTCGAAGTGTTAGCTGTAGTGGGATTGTTTTGAATGTTCTGATAACCAAAATTCCCATCAATAGTAACCCGTTCATCAAATAATTGAGTACTAAGAGCCACTTCAACTTCTTCATTAGTTAAATCACCACCAGGTCGATAATTGATACCAATATCCACATCTTTACTAATTTGCGACAACCAATTACTAACCTGATTGGCAACAATTTGAAGCGAAGTACCTCCAACTGTATTTGCCAAATCATTATTTCCAGTACCCGTTGTAAAGCTAAAAGTATTTAGTACCAATAGAGACAACATTTGTTGCGACATTTCGGAGGGATTAGTAGTGTCAATTTTAGTAAACACATATTGTTTAACCTCCTCTGTAGAATTTGGTAAGTCAAAGCGGAATTTCACATTAGGATTCATAATTGGACCTGAAAGTCCTATCATACAATCAACTGGAACTCTATTTCTATATGACGAATCCTGATCTAAACCTAAACTATTTAAACTGGTTTTCACTGTGTATTTTGCTGCCATTCCAAGTGTTCCATTGTAAGGATCTCCTGTCCAACTAATTGTTCCTCCTTCATTTAAAACAAACCTGCGATTTAAAAGATTTCTAATCTTAAAGAAGAATACACCACTTGAAACTCTGTAATCTCCCGACATTCTAAAATTCCCAGTTCTTGAAAGATTCATATTTAAATCTCCGGCACCATTAGCTTGTATTAGTCCTAATTGGGCAGGCAAAGAGATTTCCACATTAGCATCTGGAGTAATGGATAAATCCATGTTTAAAGAAAAGTTAGACAGTTGGGGTTTAAACTGAGTTTCCTTTTTATCATGAGTAGTATCAGCATTATTGGCAAAAACGATGAAACTGTTTTCGGAAACCCCTAAAGTAGTATTAATTGGGATATGAATATTAGTCCCACTCTTAGAGCTGGCATCAATATCTAAAAACACATTATCGAAAGGACCATTTATATTTATTTCACCATCCACAATGGCTTTGCCATAAAACAAATCATTCATGCCTTTAGAAGTATTTAATGCTACAAAATTACTTGGCTTTACATTTAAATCTACTCCAAAATTCCTTAGTCGATCGTGACTCAATCCGCCATTAAGCACAGCTTTATTCCCAACCGTATCAAACACCACAACCTCATCAAAACCAAGTATCTCATTATCCAAGTTTAAAGTTCCTGATAAGGAATACAAGGTGTTTAGATAAATAATTCTAAACTGTGTTCGAGCAAGGTCTAATCGCCCCGAAAGCTCTGGCTTTGCAATATTTCCTTGTAGCCTGATTTCACCTGTTGCTCTTCCTTCCAAATCAGATACAAACTCTTTTAAAAATGGATTTAAAAAATTGATACTCAGGTTATGGACAGATAAATCCATATCGATTTGATCGTCTTTTTGATCAGGGAAATAAAAACCTTCTAGGTAAAGAGGTTTAAAGCTTCCTTTTGTCCCCTGCTTTTCAAGGTTTATATTTAAGAAAACTGATTTATCAGTATTCCATGTTGATTTAATACTGGCATCCCCTAGATGTTCTTCATTAAGAGTAAAATCTGCTAAATTAAGATTGGCCAAGAAATTAATATTGCTGTACACATCTATTAACTCAAAATTTCCAGTTAAAAATCCCTTGAAAGCCAAACCAGATTGAGCAGTAAGAATATTAAATGATGAAATATTAAAATTCTTAAATCGCATTAAAAAACTCTCGTCCAAAGTATCAGATATGGCACCATTAATTAAAATATTCTGATTGGCAGAATAAAACTCTAAACTATCGAAAACTAAATCGTTATGAAGCAATGATAAGTATCCATTATTAGTGGTGTTCCAAACAGAATCGTTAATAACCACTTCTGCCTCTTGGAAGTAAATATCTATTTCATCAGTATTTTTTAATGCCGCAATACCATCTATTTTCCCTTTATTTAGTTTGCTTTGGTTAAAATTATACCAATTAATATTAAAATTTGCACTGTCTTTATTCAGCTTCACATTAAAAAGTAGCTGATCTAAGCCCAATTTAAGAGTATCAGATTTTGAAGGTTCCTTCATAATAAACTCATTTACATAGGCCATAGCATAGATTTCCTCAATATTTGAATAAAGATTGAATCGTGGACTTTTAAATCTTAAATCATTTATTTTTAACTCATTGGCATAAGTTTGAACATTTACAATTTGATCTTCAGAAGAAAAGGTTCCTTTTAAATTAATGCTATCTTTCACATGTAGTTGAGGGACAAATAAATCGGTTAGAGTTTTAGTATGATTTATGGTAAAATCGAACTCAAAATCTTCTTTAACTAATTCGTGCTCGTCATCTTCTATCAACTCAAATTCTGACATATAATTACGTGCAAACTTCTCAAACACCTGTGGAAATTTCGCCAGATTATAAACTCCTTTAATACTACCATTTAAAAAATCGGAGCGAACACTAATAGATTTTGCCTCCTCTAACTCTTCATCGAGTTGCGATTGAATATGCAAACTATCCATTGTATAGTTTTTACCAGTATAATCAAACACTGTTGAGTCTACTTCTATTTTTCCCAAAAATGAATCCACCTCATTTCCTGTAAAGTTCATGTGGATATTTGTTGAGAGACTTGCAGAACTATCAATGGATAATAAACCAAGTTTAGCTAGTTTTACATTTCTTAGTTTGGCTTCAAAATCGAAGGTTGGGTTTACACTATCAAAATTTATTAAACCTCGGAAATCTGTTTTTATTAATTCATCGGAAATATGAAAAGCGCCTTCAAACTGATTTTCTTGTACAAAGGCATCAACAAAAATGGTTTGAAGTTCGTTGCCTCTGAAGTTTAAACTATCTACTCTACCTGTTACTTGTGATTCTACAGTGGCCAAGTTCAATCCTTTGCCTTTAAGAGCTAGGTCGAAGTTAATCTTTCCAAAATCGGATTCCAGTTCAATAAAACTACCTAGCTGAAAATTTCTTGCCGAAAAATCTCCAGTATAATAAACGATATCTTCTTCTTTATTATTTGTAAATTGGAGATCGGTAGCAAGGAAACCCATACCTGAGTAGAGATCTATATTTGAAACAAAATCGTTATAAAAACCTGTAAAACGACCTTTAACACGAAGGTCTCCCAATCTCTCTATTTCCGGTGGTATACTATTTAGTTTCTCCCCATTTGGTAAATTAAATCTCTTTAGGTCAGCAAAATCCGTTGAAAAATCATTGATTTTAAGTTTTATGAAGGTTTCATATATATTTGGAAGACCAGTCATTTGTAAATTACCTCTGAAAGTAGTTGCTTCACCAAAAGATAATTGTAAGTTTTTTCCTTTCATGTTTCTAATAGGACCTTTTACATGACCTCGAACTCGAAACAAATTATCCATCCCACTAGTTTCTGGAGCAAAATAAGCAATATCTAACATGTTTATTTGAGAAGGCTGTACATCCGCTTCCAAAACAACCATATTTATAAAATCTAAATATGCTCCCCATCGAGGATAAGTAAACTTCAAATCTAAATGAGCATTCGATCGTGGAGTAAGCAAGTGAGCATCCTTTATAATTAAATGTGTTGGACTTACTACTGCATAACCATCAAGATTCGTTAATACAACTCCACAACGGTCGGTTGCGCTAAGCTCTAATACGTTTCCTACAATACTATCATCAACTATACGAACATCCTCAACCTCAATATTTATTTTTGAAATATCCAAATATTGATAGTCCATATGGGGGGAAGATTCCACATTATCCTTTTCGATCATATAAACAAACCTGGTATTTTCAACCCGAATATGATCCAATCCTATTTGAATCGGTTTTCTTGCATTTGTATCTGACAATTCAAAAGAACCAATAGAATCGACTTCCTGATCATCATTTTTAAATAACATATTGATATTTAAACCATCATCTTCCTTATATTGAACAATATTAACAAATGCACTATCAATAAAAATGTCATTTATTGGGTATTCCGAAAGAAAAGGTTTAAAAATAGGATAATCAATAAAAATTTGTCTAGCAGTAATCATGGGATTATTCCTATGATCACTGATGTATACATCAAATAATCTGATTTTTAAATAGGATGTGATTTGAATTTTATCTATCCAAACGGACACGCCCAGCTTTTCACTCAAGAAAGAAGAACCAGCATTGGCTAAATAGGATTGTACCCTAGTATTCTGTAAAACAGCCAATAATAGCCCCATACTGAGAATAAATATTAGGATAATCCTAAGTAGTACATTTAAAATTTTCTTAACCAATGAAAGAATGTATTAATTTTGCCAAAATTTTATAACATGAGTACATACATTTTAGGTATTGAATCATCTTGCGACGATACTTCAGCGAGCGTGATTAAAGACGACGTAATATTATCGAATATCATTGCTAATCAAGAAGTTCACCACAAATATGGTGGTGTAGTTCCTGAGTTAGCTTCACGTTCACATCAGCAGAATATCATACCTGTGATAGACCATGCGCTAAAAGAAGCAAATATAGATAAAAATCAGCTCAGTGCTATCGCTTTTACAAGAGGTCCAGGCCTTTTAGGAAGTTTATTAGTAGGAACCTCTTTTGCCAAGTCTTTTGCATTAGGATTAGACATTCCTTTAATTGAAATTGATCACCTACAAGCTCATATTCTAGCGCATTTTGCACAGAAACCAGAGAAGAGAATTGATGTTCCCCAATTCCCTTTCTTGTGTCTGACAGTTTCTGGAGGGCACACTCAAATTGTAAGAGTAGATGATTATTTTAAAATGACCATCCTAGGGCAAACTATAGATGATGCAGCTGGTGAAGCTTTTGATAAGACTGCTAAAATTATGAGTTTGGGTTATCCTGGCGGTCCAGTGATAGATAAATTGGCAAAAATTGGGGATGCTAAGAAGTTTTCATTTCCCTTTCCACGAATTCCAGAACTAGATTATAGCTTTAGTGGACTCAAGACTTCTGTTTTGTACTTTTTGAGAGACGAGTTGAAAAAAGATGATGATTTTATTGAAAAAAATCAAGCAGACATTGCGGCCAGTGTACAATACACCATTATTGAAATTTTAATGAAGAAACTGGTAATGGCTTCTAAACAAACAGGTATTAAACAAATTGCTGTGGCTGGAGGGGTAAGCGCCAATAGTGGATTACGAGCTGCTATTAAATCAGGTGAAGAAAAATACGGATGGAAAACATTCATTCCAGCTTTTGAATTTACTACTGATAATGCTGCTATGATAGCTATTTCAGGTTTATTCAAATACCAACAAGGTGAATTTACTGATCAGAAGGCCACACCTTATGCCAGATCGAATTTCTAAACTTGAATCATTTTCAAAATTCAAAATATCAAAC
>JADGDY010000184.1 GCA_016744655.1 Bacteroidales bacterium
AAGCTACTGTGGTAGGTGATACTGTTGGTGATCCATTTAAAGATACCTCTGGTCCTTCTTTAAATATTCTATTAAAATTGATGTCGATTGTGGCTTTGGTAATCGCGCCAAGTATTGCAATGGAAGTTGATCAAACTCAAACCGGTCAAGCACCTGTGAAAGTAGAATATGTGATAGAAGCAGAAAAAAATATTAGTGAAACGTCAGAAGAAATAAATTCTGATGATTTAGAAGTTGTAGACCAAACTTTAGTATTTAATACTAATAAAGGCTGTGAAACTACAGTTTCATATGCTGATGCAATAAATCTGTATCGGAATCAATAATTGAGCTAGAAAGAATTATAATCATAGGGCAGTCAATTTTTGGCTGCCTTTTCTTTTTTAATGCTCACTATGTTCAGATCGATTATTCTGGAGATGAAAATACTTCAGTAGCTTCGGTTTCCTTATTTTCAAAATCAAATAATGCTTGGTTTTCCCAGGAACTGCCTCTTTGAGATTCTGGACCATCCCAAGCCACCCAATCGGGAGCCCAATAGCAGAATCCAAAGGCATTGGCTAGCTTTATTTTTTCTTTTAACTCCAATAGAAAATCTTTTTGTCCTTCTTGCGTAGCCGGGAAATCAGGTAGTATCAAATGCTCATCTGCTCCAACAATATTATTGGTCCAGTCGTTCCAGCCCAAAGTAAAAGGGTAGGAGGTTTCGGCAATAATCACCTCTTTTTGGTATTTGGATTTTAAGGAACTCATATTACTTTGAAGTGCATCCATATCTTTCCCATGCCACCATGGATAGTATGATAATCCAATAAAATCATAATCTAAACTGGTCATCTTATTAAAAAACCAATTGCTAGCTTCATGTCCAGCAAAGTGAATCATAATTTGACTTGTACTCGAATGGTCTCGTACAGCTCTAATACCACTTTCCATCAATGCTAAAAACTGAGATTCATTATCTTCTAGTCTACCGCTTGGCCAGAGGAATCCTCCGTTTATTTCATTTCCTATTTGTATGATATCAGGCTGTATTTGTTCGACTATTCTTTTGGTATAATCACCAACACTATCTTTTAAAGCAGAAAAGCTGAGGTTTGTCCAAGCTTCAGGAGTGTCTTGGTTTCCTGGGTCAGCCCAAGTATCAGAATAGTGAACCGTGAGCCAAACTTTTAAACCCTTAGCTTTAATTCTTTCACTGAATGCTTTTACTTCGTCAAAAGAAGCAGCGCTAGTTTCAGGTTGATACCAAAGTTTTAACCTTACAGTATTCATTCCTCTTTCTTTAAAAATATCCAGAACACTTTGTTCTACTCCATCTTTATTATAGAATTTGGTGCTGTTTTCTTCTAGAAATGGTAAAAATGATAAGTCAGCACCGCTAACAAAGGTAATGGGGCTTGGTTCTGGTGTTGGGGTCTTTGTTTCGTTTTCTTCTTCTTTAGTGCAACATGAAAACAAAAAAGTGGAGAGTATTACAAGTATGGATAGTCGTTTAAAGGTCATTATTTTTGTCTTTAGTATTTCTAAACACCAAATATAAGTAAGTACTGAATATAATACTAGTGGCCACTTGGATAAAGATAGGTGTTGATATAAGCCCAGTATTTAATATGGCAAAAGAAATCATTATATATTTTATACCATAATAGACTATTTTACTTATAATGATACTCAGGAAAATTGCAGGAAATACTTTCCTCAATACATCCTTCAATAAGAAGAATAGAAACACATTAAATGACAATTCGAAGCTAATCAGAATCATTTTTGCAAAAACAGGATGGCTCGAAATGAGGAATGAAAATAGAGGCAAAGTTAAAGCCAACAAATAGGCATTTTTCTTTGAGGTATGCACCAATGAAAGAACTATCATCAATCGCATAGGTTCTATAAAATAGATAGGAAGGCTAATTAAATGAGAAAAAGTTGGAACCAAATAGATAAATGCCAAAGCACTAAAATCGACTGCTATACTTTTCCAGAGGAGGTTGTTATTGATATTTTGTGTGACAGCTTTCATAATTATTGCTTTATAAATTTAAATTCTTTTGTTGAATGATGAGTGGGTATTTTGAGTAAATAAGAGCCAATGGGTAAATTAGATAAGTCGATTCTCTTTTCAGATTTTGCAGCTATCTCTCCCTCAATAATAATCTGTCCATTACTAGAATAAACTAAATATTTCAGTGTGTTAAGCTCTTTATTTTCTAACATAAGATAATTTCTTACCGGATTTGGATAAATACGAGCCATTAATTCAATAGGTTCTGGATTTAGTCCAACAGAAAATTCGTGTGCCTTAATCAATTCTATACCATTTCCGGTCTCCAAGTTACGAGTATATTGTTTATTTATTGAATCGTTCCAATGTTCATGAACTCCTAAAGAGGCTATGAGTACACCATCATTATCAGGATCATAAATAATATCTTCTGGCCATAATGATGAATCAGCTGCTTGATGTAAATAATCATCTACTCCGTGCCAGTTTGGTCTTCGTTCTTCAATTGTTGGTCCATTATACTCTGTTCTTAAAAAATCATGACAAACAGATTCAATGGCTACTGGGTCGAATGAAAGAAATAAAGAAGAGGCCCAATTACTATTAAAAGGCTGCATTTCCCATTTCTCAGGTACTCCTAATGCATCTTCACTTGGATATAATCCATCGACGATCATAAATAGATTTTTACCGCTGAGTAAATTGTGCATCATAATATCAGTTTGTACTCTATATAGACCGTATCCAACTCTGTATGGGTCATCATCATCTGCCATTAATCCCGCATGAACATGCATAGCCCAGGTTCTGGGGAGGGAACCGAAGTGGTTTTTTGCTGCTAAGGTAATTCCAGCAGCACAATGCGCTTTTAGGGTTGGAATATTTATTAGATAATCCATTTCTTCAAATATGGTAAAGAGTTTATCAGTAATGGCATCCTCCATGGCTGTTCCATTATCAGAATAGAAAACTTTGTCTTCTTCGGTGTGTGCCACAGGAGTTCTTCCTATACTTGAAATATCCAAATCCGTTTGTATGAGATTATTTCCTAAATAATGAATGTCAGGAAACTCATCGTGCCAAAGATTATAAAACTCCTCATAAATATTTCTTGCAGGGTCACCAATATATATATCAAATTCGGAAACTCCAGCATGGTTAACCAATTGCTTTAACATTGAAAGTACTAAAAAGGGATTGGTTTCTGCAGAGAATCTATTGATCTCTACATCATCATTTCTACTTAAGTTTTCGTCATATCTCACACCAACAGCTCCATAGGCAGTGGTGGCATTTAGTTTAATAAACACCTTTTCTCCTGCTGAATATCCAATATCTCCATTTCCGTTTGTATTATTAAAGTGATGGAAAATTGCATCCCAAGATTCTTCCTCAGTGAATGACTCTGTTAAAGTAAGCAAGGATTTAGAGAGCATAGTATCAATAACCAATTGATCATTATTGATTTCCATAAACCAAGCATTATCTCCTTCGTCCCAGATCCCATTCGCATTTGAGGTATTATCACAGTTCTCATTTGTGGCATTAGGATTCCACATCCACACTACTCTTCCAGGAAATATACCTTTAGCATCACCAATCGGTTCATTAGGAGTGAAGTAGTTGGTTTTATCCATAATGATTTCAGCATTGGCTTTCTTTGGTGCAGCATATTGTGAAATCAGATAGAAGGTAGCCATTGGAAGGATGAAAAACAAAGCAATGAGGTATTTTGAACTTGCCATGTTTTTTCTAAAATGATGCAATGAAAAAGCAGTGCCTCCAATCCCTGTTAACCACAAAACAAATGCGGACATATATGGTGCTGTAGCTTGCATGCATGGATAAGCCGCTCTACTTGGTTTCGGAATGACTCGAATTAAAAACCATAAAGTTGAAAGAACACCTAAAACGATAAATATGATTTTTGGATGTATTTTTAAGGATTTTAACTTCTTTATCCATCGTTGGAAATTCTGAGGAAGGTAGGGAAGTGGATTATACATTGTTTATATATTAAGTTCTGTAATGAAACAGATGGTGTCTATATTTAATTAGATGAGCTTCAAAATTACACAATTAGTTAGTTTTAATTCAATATTTTTAAATGAAATATTCCTTAAATGTTACATTTTGTTGGAATAAGCTTAATCAAACTAAACTATTAATAGTTTATTAGAGGAGCTTGCACCTTTTATATCTACTATTTTTAGAAGATAAACCCCTTTTTTAAGGCTTTTTGTTTCAATATAGTATTTGTCTTGATGGTCAAGTTTAATACTTTTTAATTGATTTCCAGAATAGTCAAAAAGTTGAATTTTTTTAATGCCAATGTCATTTGATATTAGAATACTATTTCCTAAATGAACAGGATTTGGATAGACGAGAGTCGGTGAGTTTTTGAGTGAGTTAACACCAACACTAGTAGAATAACAAGGAGCTCCTTCAAGCTGGTATATTTGTTGCTCATCGGCATATGCACATGTAAGTGTCCAGTCAGGACAAATAATAAAGTCATATATCTTGCTGTAAATTGGCCCAAAAGAACTACCAATGCCTTCTATCCAAAATTCAGGATAGATTCCATTGAGCGTATATTTTTTTCTGAAAAATCCTTCATACTCAAGCCATGAAATATCATTTATCGTGATTTCAATAAATCCATATCCTTCAGGAGAATAGATGGTAGTGCTTTCTCCAATTGATAAATTGAAATCATAGATTAAGGCTTCGGGTTCATTATAATGTCGCAAATATACTTTATTGTTTTCTTCCCTTATTAATGCTTTATAATTTCGTGTAGTTAGAGAATCATAGGATGCATATAGTTTTTTGTAAGTAATATTATCAATAATGGAATCACCTTCAAAAAAAAGAATTTCTGTACCGTAGTTACTAAAATTGCTTAACCTTACATTCCATTGTTTGCCATCCTGAATAAAATTAGGGGAGGGTAATACAATATGATAATAGCAATAATCATAATTAGGGTTGTCCCAAATAATATCGCTTTCAAAATAACAGCAAGTTAATTTCTTATGATTTGGTAATTCATTGGAGAAATGCTGGGGATTAATAGGAAATAAGGGGCCATGTATGCTGCCAATATCTTCTATCCATATTTCATTTAGAAAAAAAGGTGGGAAAAGTGATGTGCTAAAATGAAATTGCTTTTTGAAATTGCCGTTTATTAAAATGCTATCTATATTCTCAACAAAAATATAATCATAGTCGACTCCTTCATCTTCAAAATATTGTACCGAATCACCAATGTTTAAATCAAAATTATAGAGTTGATGGTTGTTGTTATTTGTGTCTTTGAATGTAACAATGTGTTCATTTT
The DNA here is from genome assembly GCA_016744655.1 of Bacteroidales bacterium. Lineage (GTDB taxonomy): Bacteria > Bacteroidota > Bacteroidia > Bacteroidales > UBA12170 > UBA12170. The sequence continues at coordinate 5,349 of JADGDY010000184.1, forward strand.
GGATGGTGTAGCCCAATAATACAGGATTAAGATCTAAGTTTTCATTATTGCTGAAATACATCTTTTTCCATATTTGGTTTTCTATAATAGTATCTCCAATTAATCCGTAAACATTGGTAAGTGTATCTACATTACTGGGATAATTTGGAGTGGCATTAACTTCTTGTTTTGCAACCTTCCAAATCATATCTGAGGCATTAAAATCTTGTCCAAAAGAGTATATGGACATCAGCAAAGATAATACAAATGGGAAAATATTTCTCATAGATTGATTTTTTGCAAGATTAAACATTATAGTAGTCTATTTATAAAAGACAGATGTTTGGGAAAAACAGTTGCTTGTAATTTGTTAAATTTCAGGAGGTCACATGGTTTTTTTTGTGAATCAGATTGTTTAGGCTTTTGAAAAGATGAATGGGTTCAAGTATTTCAAATACCAATATATAGGTATTGCCAACTTTGACTAATGGATTTACTTTTGCCTCATCAAAATTGAGATAGAAGTGAAAAAACAATTGACACATATTGTAAAAGGAGCTACCAGTTTAATGGTGGGTTTGGTGTTGATGATGTTTTTTCAATCTAATCTTTCCTTTAAGCATGCTCACTATTTATCCGATGGAACTACAGTGGAACATGCACACCCTTTTTCTGATAATAATGGGAATCAGCATAAGCATAATAAAAGCGAAATTTCATTTTTAAGTTTACTAAATCCTAATTCAGATTTGTTTCAGGATTTTCCTAATTTAAATATTAAAGCAAATGAAATTTTTGTAGAGTCTTGTACTGAAATTGAGGAGCCTATTCAACTAATGGAATTCCCTCTAAATCTTCTTAGAGGTCCTCCTGTATGTTAATCTCACACACAGATTAACAAACCATTAGTTTTAGCCCGTTTCGGGTATTATTTCAAGAAATATTTTTAAGAATGAGATCAATTAAGATTTTTGCATTGATAGTATCAATGTTAATACAAGGACTTTTATTTGCTGAAGAAGTAGAAAAAGTAAGAGAAATACATGGTTATGTAGTGTCTTTAGATGAACCTATTGCTTATGCTACCATATTGATAAATGGAACTACCATAGGAGCTGCTACCGATGCAAACGGACATTTTCATTTACATAACATCCCAGCAGGAGAGTTAACTTTAACTATTAGTGCAGTAGGTTTTAAAAGCACTTTACATGCGATTGAAGATGGAGAAGAGTTAAATGATAAAATAAAAATTGAATTACAAGAATCCATGATTACCACTGATGAGGTTGTGGTTAGTGCTTCGAGAAATGCTGTTAAAAGAAAAGATGCACCAGTATTAGTGAACACCATTGGAACAAAAATGCTGGAAAGTGTTCAGGCTACAACACTAGCCGATGGTTTAAATTTCACACCTGGATTGCGTGTAGAAAATGATTGTCAGAACTGTGGTTTTACCCAAGTTAGATTAAATGGTTTGGAAGGTTCTTATAGTCAGGTTCTAATAAATTCTCGTCCAATTTTATCTACAATGGCAGGGGTTTATGGTTTAGAGCAAATTCCTGTAAATATGATTGATAAGATAGAGGTGGTAAGAGGAGGTGGTTCCGCGTTATTTGGATCTAACGCCATTGGTGGTACAATTAATATCATTACAAAAGACCCATTAGTGAATTCTTATTCGATCGAAAGTAATTATGCATTGATTAATGGGGAGGCTCCAGAATTTAATATAAATGCTTCTTCTAGTATTGTTAGCGAAGATTATAAATCTGGAATGTTTCTTTATGGAGGAATAAAAAGAAGAGACCACTGGGATGCCAATGATGATGGCTTTTCAGAAATTACTGAGATTAATGCCAATCATATTGGTTTAAGAGCATTCTATCGTCCTGGCAATTATAGCAAGATCAATTTAGATTTTGGTGCTACTAAAGAATATCGTAGGGGTGGGAATATGTTTGAGAGAAAGGCTGATATGGCTGAGATTGCAGAAGAATTAAATCACGATATCATTAGTGGAGGTCTTACATTTGACCAATACAGTAAAGATGCTAAGAATAAATTCTCAGTTTATGCCAGTGGTCAATATATTGACAGAGATAGTTATTATGGAGCTGAAATGGATCCTGCAGGATATGGAAAAACCTACGATTTGTCAGCAGTTGTTGGTGTTCAGGAGACTTATTATTTCGATCGTTTCTTGTTTGCTCCCTCTACTCTTACAGCTGGTGCCGAATACCTTTATAGCTCATTGGAAGATAATAAACTTGGATTTTATAATCAAGACTCCTCTAGATTTGAGAATAATATGAATATTGCCGATCAGTTTACAAACACATTGGCAGGATATATTCAAAATGAGTGGGATTTTGAGGCTTTCAAATTCTTAGTTGGTGTGAGATACGATCAGATTTCTGTAGAAGATAGAGCGCATCCAGAAGCCGAAAAAGAGATTTATCCGAACTGGAGCCCCAGAGTTAATTTGGTATACAAACCAAGTGAGAGCTTGAGTATTAGAGGTAATTTCTCTACTGGTTTTAGAGCTCCTCAAATATATAGCGAAGATCTACACATTGAAGCTTCAGCAGCTAGAAAGGTGATTCATATTAATGATCCAGACTTAGAAGCAGAACATTCATGGAGTGTTACCGGAGGATTTGATTATGACTTAGACTTAAAATCTTCTGCACTTGAAGTTATTTTAGAAGGTTTTTATACCAAATTAGATAATCCATTTACAAGCGAATACCTTTGGGATGAAGATGAAAAAATATTAACTGATGTAAGGGTAAATGCTGAGGATGGTGCTATTGTAAGTGGTGTAAATTTAGAAGTTAATTATGCTTTCAATAATAAAATGGATGTACAAACAGGTTTTACAGTGCAGTCATCTGAGTTCGAATCAGCACAACAGTGGGGTGAGTTAGAAGAGAGTGTCTCTACCCATCTTACCAGAACTCCAAGTAACTATGGTTACTTAGTTTATAGTTATTATCCAACTAAAAAATTCATGGCCAATGTGAATATGAATTACACCGGATCTATGTATGTGCCTCACCTAGAGACATTAGAAGCACCTGAAGAGTTAGTAGAAACACAAGATTTCTTAGATATAGGAGTAAAATTGGCTTATACTTTCAAATTGTCTGGACAAACAAATTTGGAGTTAAGTGGTGGGGTTAAGAATATATTCAACAGTTATCAGAACGATTTTGATAAAGGAATTTATAGAGATGCAGGATATGTTTATGGTCCTGGATTACCAAGAACATATTTCATAGGATTGAAAATATCCAATATATAGTAATTGATTAATTTGATTTAGTTAAGGAAGCCAGTGATATTTGTCACTGGCTTTTTGTATTTGGATGGCTTATATGGAGATAAATCAATGTTCTATTCCTTCCTGATCCAAGGCCGCAATCACCTGCGGGGCATGCATCCTTCACATCATTCTAAGGGATTGAAGTCTCATAGAGGATTCGGCCCAGATATGTTTTGGTAGATTTTAGGTTTAAGAACTTGATGAATGAGGCTGAAGGAAGAACTTGGAAAATGGGAGTTGAAAAACAACAACTACGAGTTTTACCTAGTGGTTATGAATTGTCCGATAGTCATTATAGTTGGCCAGAGGTATTGTTTTCGAAAGATAATTTTCATTACGACTTATTGCCCTGAGTATATTTTGCGATTTAGATAGGATTTTAAAATGTAAGCATCCGACGAACACCATCTTTTCTGCACAATTGAGATCATAGACCTTTGTGCTCAAAAAGAAAGATGAAAAAAGAAGAAATGTTTACTGTC
>JADGDY010000185.1 GCA_016744655.1 Bacteroidales bacterium
CTTCTACATAATTGATAAAGCTAGTATTCACTACTTTGTTACCACCAGCTGTTGGGTAATTTCCTGTGAAATACCAATCTCCTGAATCATTAGGAACAGCGGCATGTAAGTTTTCTATACTTTGAAAGAGAACCTTAACTTTAGCGTTTACTTTCTTAGGGCTTACCAAAACTGCAATTTTATCGGAAATTTGTTGTGCTGTAAATGGCTCGTAAATCTCTTTTACATAATTTACTACTTCTTCTTTAGGAAGTTCTTGTTGAGCTTTACATTTGTTATAAACCGAATTAATAATGGATTCTTGTTTGGTATCTTTCAATAATTCGATTGCAGCTCTAAAAGCGATAAAATCACCAAGACGAGCCATATCAATTCCATAACAATCAGGATATCTAATTTGAGGAGCAGAAGAAACAACGATAATATCAGTTGGCCCTAATCGATCAATAATGCTGATGATACTTTGCTTTAAAGTCGTACCTCTTACTATACTGTCATCAATAATTACTAGTTTGTCTTTTCCTTCTCTAATGGCGCCATAGGTTACGTCGTACACATGGCCAACGAGATCGTCTCTTTGATTATCTTGAGTAATAAAAGTTCGGAGTTTCATGTCTTTTACAGCAACAGTTTCTGTGCGTGGAGTAAACATCATTATTTCTTCAACTTTTTCTTTGCTCAAATCGTCGCCAAGCTCAAGAATCTTTTCTGATTTGATTTTATTACAGAAATGATTCACTTCTTCAACCATTCCTTGGTATGCCACCGCAGCAGTATTTGGAATATATGAAAAGACCGTATTGTGAAGATCAAAGTTTATTTCTTTTAAGATTTCGGGAGTAATAATAGCACCTAATTTCTTTCTTTCTTTATAAATATCGATATCGGTACCTCGGCTAAAATAGATCCTTTCGAATGAACAAGATTTCTTTTCTCGTGGAGTCAATACCTCAACTTCTTCAACTGTATTTTGATGCTTGATGATTAAAGCATGTCCTGGCTTGATTTCTTTAACATCCTCCGCTTTTACATTGAAAGTAGTTTGAATAACTGGGCGCTCAGATGCTGCAACAACAATCTCATCATCTACATAATAATAGGCAGGGCGAATACCATTCGGATCGCGCATCACAAATGAATCACCATGACCGAGTAAACCTGTAATCACATACCCACCATCCCAATCACTGGATGCTCTAGCAAGGATATTACTGATGTTTAATGCATCTGCAATCTTTTCAGTTGATTCTTGTTTATTATGACCTTCGTATTTATATCTGCGGTAAAGTTCTTCGTTTTCTTCATCGAGGAAGTGACCGATTTTTTCCAACATGGTTATGGTGTCGCTAGTTTCCACAGGAAACTGACCGAATGCAACCAATCGCTCAAATAGCTCATTCACATTAGTGAGGTTGAAATTACCAGCTAATACCAAATTTCTGGTTTTCCAATTGTTGACTCTTAAAACAGGATGTATGCTTTGGATATTGTTGATTCCAAAAGTACCATAACGTAAGTGTCCCATGAAAACTTCACCAGTAAAACGACCATTGTTTTTTAACCATTGTACATCGTTAAGCATTTTTGGATTTTCTTGTTCCAATTGTTGAAATGGCTCATAAGCAGCATTAAATATATCCTTTAATGGAGTGGTTGAATTTGATCGCTGACGATCGATATATTTCACACCAGGAGGCATATTTAGCTTAATACTGGCTATACCTGCTCCGTCTTGACCTCTATTATGCTGTTTTTGCATTAATAGATGCATTTTGTTTAGGGCGTAAAATGCTGTTCCATACTTAGAAAGGTAATGTTCTAGAGGTTTGCGAAGTCTGAGAAGGGCAATTCCGCATTCATGTTTGATTTGATCGCTCATTTTGTTATTTTTGCTATGGTGTCGGTGCTGCAAAAATATCATTAAAAACCAAGATTATGAAAAAAATATTACTACTCTTTATAAGTCTTTTTACTATTCAGGCTATGGCCCAATATTCCACCCCCGGAAATAATGGATCCTATACATTAAACGACCTTGTGGCTATTTCTGCAGGTGCTGTTACTACTGATGCTGGGTGGTTTACTTTTAATGAAAGTATAATCATTTCCTCAAGTGATACACTCAAAATTGAGGAGGACACTCAGCTGACTATTGCTGTTGATAAGTTGTGGACCATTGAAGGAGTTCTTCTAGCAACTGCAAATGATTTTGTTATCATGAGTACTGCGGGTATTGGCAATTTTGAAGGAATCAGATTCGATAATTCGTCGGCTTCTATTCTTAAAAATACAATGATAGAAGGATGTGGAGGAGTGAAGTTAGTTGATTCAGATATGCTGATACAGAATTGTCAGTTTATGGGTTTTGGTCAGGAATATTCCACAGGTGCGGTAAATCTGTTTGATTCTAATCCAATCATTAGAGAATGCGATTTTCAAAACAATGCAGGTGCTGCAATTTCTTCTGGCGCAAATTCTTCTTCTAGTCCGCAAATTATAAGTAATTCTATCGTTAATAATGTAACTACCAACTCAAATACTCCTCAGATTAACTTGGGAATATCTGATGGTATTAATCCTATTATTATCGATAGTAATTATATCACAGGAATTCATGATAATGCTGGAGGAATTGCGGTTTCAACTCTTGTAGGAGGATCTGCTAATGCAGTAATTACAAATAATTATATAGCTAATAATAGATATGGAATTGCTCAAATTGGAAGTAATATCAGCTCAATTATTGCGGGAAATATTATTGCTGATAATAATATTCAAAACGATCCTATGTTAGGTGGGAGTGGACTGAATTTTTATGGTGGTGAAACTAATACAGCGACAGTAACTGAAAATGCGATTTTCGGTAATCTTTGGGGCGTAACTATTCAGTTAAATGCTGCTCCTGATTTAGGAGATGGAACTGAGAATAGTCCTGGAAAAAATAGATTGTACGACAATGGAAATGGGGGAGTAACTTATGCACTTTATAATAATACTCCTAACCCGATAAATGCCATTTATAATTACTGGGGAACTGTAGATTTAGGTGAAGCAGAAGATGCTATCTATCATCAACCTGATGATGCAAGTTTGGGTTTGGTTTCTTATGAACCTATGTGGACTAACCCAGTTGGTATAAATAATATTGCTGTGGATTCTAAGTTGAAAGTTTCTCCAAATCCAGCTTCAAGTTATTTTATGATAGATGTGGAAACTCCATTAGAATTAAATGTGTACTCACAGTCTGGCAAGCATTTCAAACAGCTCCAGGTATCTCCATTACAAAGTATAGATGCTTCTAATTGGGAGAGTGGTTTGTATTATCTAAGGACTTCCGATGGTCGTACTAAAAAGCTTCTCATACTTTAATTCAATTGCCTTTTTTGCAAAGAAATTTGATTAATCTCATACTAGCTGCTCTATTTTTAGCGTTCAATTAATTCACAAACAGCTGTTGATGATATTTGATGATATCAATATTATCGATTGACATGCTTTGTATTTTTATTGAATATAATATAGAACCATGCAAATCAACCTGAAAACATCCTATATCTTAATCGCCATCATTTTTATTGGCTTTATTGGTGGGGGAATATATTTCTATCAACAATTGTTTCAAGGAATTAAGGATCCTATAAAACTCGTTCCCGAGAATGCAGCTGTCATTATAGAAATACCTCAATTTGAAAAAGTCTATGAAAAATGGGAAAGCAAAAACTCTTACGGAAAGATTTTGCAAGAGCTGCCCAATATGAAAAGTTTTCAGCATTTTTTGCCTCAAATAATAGAGGCGACTGAAAATTATAACAATGGTCTTGCTGAAATCCAACAGCAAGTTTTGTTATCGAAACATAAAGAAGGTTTTTTGATCCTATTCCCATCCTTAGGAAATAGCTTGCAGAGTTTTGAAAGAGATATTGTCCCTCAACTAAAAAACTCACCAATCACTCAAGAAAAAACCATCGAGAACGAATACTATATAGAAATAAGCCAAGAAAATAATCTACTCTGCATAAGTGAAAAAAGAGGATGGTATTTTATCTCAGACTCCCCCGAATTATTAGCAAAATCAGTATCTTTAGTAAATAGCTCAAATGAGTTTCGTGAGTCAGAGGAGTTTTTGTCTTTAGAAAAAGTGAGTGGTAAGAGATCTGATGCACACGTTTTTATCAATTTTGATAATCTTGGTGATGTCTATCCAGACAAAAGGAGTAAAGAGTCATCTAATATTTGGCAAAACCCTAGCAATATTGCTTCTTGGACAGGGCTCGATTTAAGCATAAAATCAAAAGAGTTGTTGTTAAATGGATATAGTATTCCAAGCGATAGTGGAAGCTCTTTGTTGAGTATTTTTAAGGATCAAGAAACAGTTGGGATGACTATTTGTGATCATTTTCCATATCAAACTAAATCCTACTACCATTTAAGTTTAGATCATTATTCAAGTTATTATCAAGCTTGGAAAGACTATTTGAAATCGTCAGGGCAATGGGAAAAATACGCTAAAGCAATACTCAGAATCGAAAAAGGATTGAAACAGAAGCCGGAGGAAATTCACAATAATTGGTGGGCAGGAGAAATGGCACATGTTGAAACAGAGGATGGCAAAGAGTATGGATTGTTTTTAGCCCAACATGGCAGAGAGAGTTATCGAGTGTTATCTGATATTGCTCACTTGTCGCAGCCATCTATGATAAGTGTTGATTATAAAAGTTTGAAATTAAAAGAGATTAACTATCATAATTTTTTGATAAGTCAATTTGGTCCTTGGTTTGCTAAGTCTAAGAAAACCTATTTTGCGGTTGTTGATGAGTTGGTGGTATTTTCGGAATCCATCAAAGATTTGAAAGAATATATTGATCTTCTGGAATCTGGTTCTATCCTACAAAAGAAAGAGTCGTATCATGAATTTTCTGATAATCTTTCTAAGAATACCAACTTTACTTTTTATGTAAATCGTCCTAATACAATCTCAGACCTTCTTCATCTTTTCTCTAAAGAAGATGAAAAAAATATAAATGAGCTTTCTATTTTTGAAAAAGATATGAGTGGTTATTCTCTTCAGCTCAATTGGAAAAACAGAATGGTGTATACTGGTGTTTTTGCAGGTCTTTCAGGAGAAAGTCCCCAGAAAAGCTCACAATGGCAAGTATTAACAGATAGTGACATAATAAGTGGGCCTTTTAAAGTTAAAAATCATACTGATGGTAGCCACAATTACATTGTCTTTGATGATTTTAGGCAAATGTATTTAATCAATGAACAAGGCGATGTAGTTTGGAAAAAGCAGTTAGAGGAGAATCCAATTAGCGATGTGTTTGAGATGGATTATTATGGCAATGGAAAAATTCAATACCTATTTAATAGTGAAAACTACCTGTATTTAATAGATTTAACTGGTAAAATGGTGACAAATTATCCTGTCAGTTTAAATAGTGAAGCCAGTGCAGGCTTAAGTGTGATAGATTACCAGAACAATAAAGATTATAGGATTTTAATTCCTTGTGTGAATGGCGAAATCTATAATTATAAAAAGAACGGAAGCCTTTTAAAGGATTGGAAATCTAAAAATACAAGAAAGCAAATAGTGAAACCTATGTCTCATGTGGTAGCCAATAGCAAAGATTATTTGATAGCAGAAGCGGAGAATGGAAACATTATGATGTTTGGTAGAAAGGGTAAGGTAAGGCTCGAAATCAGAAAATCATTTACCAATGCTCTGGGTTCTGATTTATATGCCAATCGTACCAATAGTAAGGGGATGATGATTACCACCGATAAAAATGGTAAGCTTGTTTATATTCCAGAGAAGGGAAAAGTAAAAACCACTGACTTTGGAGATTTCTCCAGTGAACATTTCTTTATTTATACCGATTTTAATGGGAGTGGAAACTATGATTTTATTTATGTTGATGGGCAAGAATTAAATATTTATGACAGAATGAAGAAGTCATATGTGAATTATATTTTTGAAAACCCAATTCAGGTTAAGCCCAAACTTTATAGCGTTTCTGGAAGGAAGGTTTTAGCAGTTCATGATAAAAAAACTGAAACCCTGTATTTGTTTAATTCTGATGGTCTTCTTTCGCAGAAAATAAAGGGTAACACCGATTATATTATAGATATTACAAAGCAAAATAAACCAGTAATAATAATTGGTAAAGGTAAAGCATTGATGAAGCATCCAATGTAAAAAATCAGGTCAAGTATTTTATATCAGACATTGATTAAAAAGAAAAGCCAGATAATAATTAATATCTGGCTTTCAATTTTTTTTGGGATATGTTTATCCAAAAACACCATTTGTAAGTCCACCATCTACACTGATAGTTTGACCTGTAACATATGCTGAATTAGGAGAAAGAAGCCATAATGCCAAGCTGGCAAAATCTTCAGGTTTCCCCATTTTTCCCATCAAAGTTTCACCTTCAAGGTGATCGCGAGCTTCTTCAACAGATACATCCATTGTTAAAGCTTTCTTTGCAATAATTCTTTCCATGGCATTAGTGTCGTGATAACCTGGAGCCAAGATGTTCATATTTACACCTTTGCCACCCACTTCCTTAGAGAAAGTCTTTACATATCCAACAATTGCCAATCTAAATGCATTGCTTAATACCAAATTGTCAATAGGTTGTTTAGTAGAAATACTTTCTACAAAAACCATATTTCCACCACCCCATCCAATAAATCTTTGGACTAGCTTTTTGGTAATTCTTACCTTCCAACGTACTAATGACTTATAGGCTGTATCCCAGTCATTCAATCTCGATTCCATAGCACTTTTAGCTGGTGGCCCACCTGCATTTATCACTGCTCCTGATAGTCTTTTATTACCTATCATATTTAAAACTTTATCTTGTTCTAATGGAATAGTGATATCTACTGCGAGATACTCAACTTGATCGGGAGCCATATTTTTAAGCTCCACTAATTTGTCCTCAGTCTTTGAATTGGCAAAAACAAATGCCCCTTCTTTAATTAGCGCTTCGGCAATAGCTCTTCCAAAGCCACTACCTGCCCCTGTGACCAAAAAATATTGGCCTTTTAATTTTAAATCCATACTTATCTCCTCTTTAGTAACGCGATAAAATTACAAAAAAACTTGATGTTGGCAAATATTGTCATTGAAGGTTAACAGATATATGTGAAATATATTACTGTACCATATACTAATAAGTTTATTGTTTACAGTTTGTAACTGTCAAAATATCAGGTCTATGTGAGGGGTATTAGGGTTTCGCAAAAAAAATGAAAAATATTTTTATTTATTTTTCATTTGCATGAAGTTTTTAGGGTCGTTTATCTATTTGGGGTTTTAATAAATTAAGTAAATTCGTCCTCAAGAATTTAAAACAAGAAATAATGATAAAGAAAACAGTAATGGCTATGATGCTTGGTGCAATAGTATTAAGCTTTAGTTCCTGTGGCGATGCTCCAGCCAAAAAAGAAGAGCCTATTCAAAAAGAAGACTCAAAGATGAAAAGCTTGGTTGAAACATATACTGATTTTACTTTAACGTCAGATATATCTCACTTGTCTGCTGATGAAAAGCAAATGCTTAAACTATTGTTTGAAGCAGCTGAAGTTATGAATTCCATATACTGGCAAGAAAGCTTTGGAAACAAAGCTGAGTTGATGAGTAATCTTAACGACCCCTATCAAAAAAGATTTGCCGAGATTAATTATGGACCATGGAATCGTTTAGATGATAACGCTTCTTTTGTAGAGGGCATTGGAAAAAAGCCTGCCGGAGTCCAGTTTTATCCTATAGATATGACAAAAGAGGAATTTGAGGCTTTTGAAGATCCAAATAAAACATCACAGTATACTATGATTGTTAGGGATGAAAATATGAAGCTAAAATCTGTATGGTATCATGATTACTTTAAAGAAGAAATTGATAAGGTATCTGCTTTACTAAAAAAAGCTGCTAAGTTAGCTGGAGACGAAGGATTCCGTACCTATTTAAATTTAAGAGCTGAAGCTTTGCTTACTGATGATTACTTGGCCAGTGATATGGCTTGGATGGACATGAGAAATAATAATGTTGATCTTGTAATTGGACCTATAGAAAACTATGAAGATGCACTCTTTGGAACAAAAGCTGCCCATGAAGCTTTTATTTTAATTAAAGATTTAGACTGGACAAAAAAGTTAGCTCATTTTGCCCAATTTCTTCCTGAACTTCAAAAGCAGATGCCTGTAGAAGCTAAATACAAAGCTGAAATTCCTGGAAGCAATGCAGATCTTGGAGCTTATGATGCTGTTTTTTATGCTGGTGATTGTAATGCCGGTTCTAAAACCATCGCTATTAATCTTCCAAATGATGAGCGTGTACAATTGGCAAAAGGTTCTCGTCGTTTACAATTGAAGAACTCAATGCAAGCAAAGTTCGACAAGATATTAATTCCAATAAGTGAAGTTTTAATTGCTGAAGATCAACGTCAACACGTAACATTTGATGCATTCTTTGCTAATACAATGTTTCATGAGGTTGCTCATGGCTTAGGTATTAAGAATACTATTAATGGTAAAGGGGATGTTCGATCTGCAATAAAAGAGCAATACTCTGCTTTAGAGGAGGGTAAGGCTGATATCTTAGGACTATATATGGTAACTAAGTTGCACGAGATGGGTGAGCTTGGAGAAGCCGACTTAATGGATAACTACGTAACATTTATGGCTGGTATCTTCCGTTCTGTTCGCTTTGGTGCTGCCAGTAGCCATGGTAAAGCCAATATGATTCGATTTAATTATTTCTTAGAGCGTGGCGCATTTACAAAATTAGAAAATGGAACATATCATATTGATATGGATAAAATGAAAGAAGCATCAATAGAGCTAACTCAGTTGATCCTTAAAATACAAGGAGATGGCGATTATGATGCTGCCAAGAACTTAGTAAAAGAAAAAGGAACCATCAATGTAGATTTACAAAAGGATCTGGATAAAATTGATGCAGCTGGTATTCCTATTGATATTATTTTCAAACAAGGATTGGGTCAATTGAACTTCTAAAGAGAAAATTCTTTTACAATAGGGCCGTATTCCGTTGGTCGAATTAGCTGTATCTTTCC
>JADGDY010000186.1 GCA_016744655.1 Bacteroidales bacterium
GATAATTAAAATATTACTTCGTTGTGTTTCAAGCTTCAATCCTAAAAATATATATATTTTTTTTCTAAGAGATAACTAATCTATTTTCACAGAATTACACAAATCTATGTTAAGTAATTCCCTGTTTTTTATTTTTATTAATTCTAAATAAAAGAAATTTATTACTTTTGTATTCTAATGAGATTTTAGATACAGATTATACATAGAATTGGTTTTTTAATAACCATTAACCAGTTCACAATAGGGAATTGATGAAGAACGACAGCAACAAAGAAACTTTCGAGGCGGTAAAAAAGATTTTCACTGAATTTTTACAGAAAAACGGACAGAGAAAAACACCAGAACGCTACACTATCCTGCAAGAAATTTACAATACCGATGGTCATTTTGATATAGAAACTCTTTATATCAAAATGAAAAATAATAAATATAGAGTGAGCCGTGCTACTCTTTATAATACAATGGAATTATTATTAGAATGCGGCTTGGTCACCAAGCATCAGTTTAGTAATAATTGTGCTCAGTTTGAAAGATCATTTAAGTTCAGACAACACGATCATTTTATTTGTTTAGACGATGGTAGCGTACTAGAATTCTGTGATCCAAGATTACAAGAGATTAAAGACAGCATAGAAAAGCTTTTAAATGTGACCGTAACGAGTCACTCTCTAACTTTTTATGGCCATTGCAACACCAAGTCAGGTGACAAGCATTAGAGCTTAAGAAATTTATTTTCCAATATTGTTCTAACCAAGTTCAATATTAAAAACATCCTTCAATTTGTTCATTGTCTAAATAACAATGATTTTAATCTGAAGTAAAATATAATGGATTAGATTTTGGCAAAACCAAGACCTAATCCATTTTTCATTGTCAGATTCACAATAATTATTTGCTACTTTTACTTTTAACTCAATATATAAGCCTATTTAACGTTATAAAATATTGATCTTTTAATACCTTTGTGTTAAGCTAGCTTTTATGAATATATTCTACAATCACCAAAATAAACTCAAATTACTTCTTTCTGTTGTTGGTATCATCATCATCAGCGTTTCATTATGGTATACCAACTCCTTGGTCAACCAAATTAGAAAAAACGAAAGACAAAATATGGAGCTCTGGGCCAATACCATAGTGAGCAAATCTCATTTGGTGGCCTCCACCGATTCCCTTTTTCAAAAACTAAAAATTGAAGAACGTAAAAGAGTAGCTCTTTTGGCTAAAGCGTATCAGAAAATTTCTACCAATGACCCCAATGAAGATCTTACTTTTTACCTTGATTTATTGAGAGAGAACACTACAATCCCAGTGATTCAAACCAATAAAAAACGGGAGATATTAAGTACCGTTAACATAGAGATCGACACTAGTTCTCATAGTCATTTAAAAGGAGATTTGTTAAAAGAATTTACTGAATACCAACCCATAGTATTAGAATATATTGAAAGCGATAAATTCTATCTCTATTACAAAAACTCTATCATATATTCCAGAATTCAACAAATTGTGGAAGACCTTAATAAGTCATTTATCGAAGAAATTGTATTAAATTCGGCCTCGGTTCCGGTTATTGTGACCGATAGTAATCGGAGTATAATAATGGATTATGGAAATATTGAGGATGCTATGATTTCAGATTCTACCTTTGTGCAGGATTTGATTCATGAAATGCAAACTCAGAATCCTCCAATCATCATAGACCTACCCTATTCTGGCAAGCGATACATCTTTTATAAGGATAGCCTCTTACAAACTCGTTTAAGGTATTTCCCATTGGCTATTTTAGCTGCCATGGCTTTATTTATATTCTTGGGATATATTATCTTCAGTACCTCTAGAAAATCGGAACAAAATCAGGTTTGGGCTGGTTTAGCAAAAGAAACTGCCCACCAATTGGGAACTCCACTCTCTTCTATGATTGCCTGGATAGACCTCCTCCGGATGCAAGAAGTAGACGAGGATTCTTTAAGTGAGTTAGAGAAGGATGTGCATCGATTGGAAGTAATTACTGATAGATTTAGTAAAATTGGTTCTATTCCTAAACTTCTTCTCGGTGATGTAGGAGCGGTAGTTTTAGAATTTGTAGATTACTTTAAAAAGAGAACTTCTAAAAAAGTAAAATATACCGTAGATATTGATGCGGTAAATGGTCATAATATTGTAGCTCCGCTCAATATACCTCTTTTTGGTTGGGTAATAGAAAACCTATGCAAAAATGCGGTTGATGCCATGGAGGGTAAAGGAAACATAGATATTGTTTTATTTGAGGACGAACAATCGGTATATATCGATATAAGCGACACAGGAAAAGGAGTTCCAACCAATAAACAAAAAAGTATTTTCAAACCTGGCTTTACCACCAAAAAAAGAGGTTGGGGACTGGGACTTTCTTTAGCCGATAGAATCATTACCAACTATCATAAAGGGAAAATCTTTGTAAAGAAATCATCTGTTGGTAAGGGAACTACTTTTAGAATCATCCTTAAGAAATCTAATTTACTACAGAAGTAGATTTATTGATTTTACTCTTATTCATGATGGCTTCATCAGTTATAATACATGAATCATTCAGGGTATCATAATTCCTTTCATTTTTCCATGTATTTTCATATAAGTCTAATGATTCTTTAATTACACCCCGCTTGTTTAAAGCCTTCATTTTATAAAAAACATCCTCCTCATAACATAAAGTTTCGTCCTCACTTAGAATAAAATCTTTAGCTTTATCAAAATTCTTCTTGTCCTTAGTTAAAGGTAATAATTGCATCGATGTTTTTCCATGACCTGGATAAAGATAAATAATAGCCATATAGCTCTTCCCAGCAATGAGATCAGCAGTTAAAAAATCTGTATGCTTCCTATTTGTAACCCAAAATAAATGCTCTCCCTCATTGCATTTATAAGAGAACCAGTTTATTCCTTCATTTATATTTATTAGGCTATCTTGATCTAAAATATAGTACCTGGCATGTGCTGCATATTTTGATAGTCTCACAAAATAAACAGTGGCTTTCTCATCTTCTAAATTCTGAGAAAACAAATGGTAAGGAATTAATAGGGAAATTAGAATTGAATATAGAATTAGATTTTTCATTGAGATAGTTGATGTATTTTACTGTTCAAATATAGCAATAAATAGAATGAAGGGGTTTAATTGACAGGAAATAGAGTGTTAAAGGTCTTCCTATTAGAATTACTCCCCCCACAACAACTACATTCTGCTTATTTAATGATAGTTACATGTGCTTAAAATTAGATACGCATATAAACCGATTTACATACGCACGTAAATCAAATAAGATACGTACATAAAAGCAATAAGGAGCGCACGTAAATTGAATCAGATACGCACCTGATTTAAAAGAGGATTTTTGCATTTAATAATTGAATAGAATACTCTACCTTTGATTGGTATTATTAAAATTCATTTTTTAGATGAAATCATCAATTACAAATCTTTTATCATTACTCCTATTATTTACCATACTTCTATCAGCTATAGAAAGTTCTGGACAGCGTATATCTGACTCTATTCAAACAGCATTACTCAATGACCAACTGTCACAAAAACAAGAATTAGACTTAAATCTTCAACTCGCCAAAGAACATACTTATTCCAATACTTTGGAATCAAAATCGATACTAACAACACTTCTCCAAAATCAAGAATTAAGTAATTACCCTCCTCTACATACTGAAGTATTATTAAATTTAGGTCTGGCATACAAATTAACTGGAGATAAAGTAGAATCCATTTCAGCTTATCTAAAAGCCATTGATATTGCCAAGACAGAAAACTTAGAAAGTCAATTAATTAAGGCCTATTCTTTTATGGGCGTCATCAGCATGGATTTTCAATTGCATGAGCAATCCTTGAGATATTTGAGATTATCCTTGAATCAGATCAAGGCAAAACGAATAGAGACCAACCGCTTAGGAGAAGTCTACACCAATATTGGAAATTGTTTTCATGGAATTAATCAAGAGGATTCTGCAGTATATTATTACCAACAAGCTTTAGATTATTATCGCTCTATTAATAATCAGGAAGATTTGGCTGTGGCACTAGACAACCTAGGACAACTTTACGAATCGGTTGGTTTTCCTAAAAAAGCTAAAAACTTGTATAAAGAAGCCGAAAAAATAAACAGAAAACATCATAACAACTATCATTTGGTGGGTAACCTGAATAATCTGGCACTTTTTTACAAAAATATTTCAGCCTACGATAGCGCTCTTCTTCTCTTCCATCAAGTAGATTCCATTAGTATTGTAAATGGGCTAAGGAAAGATCGCGCCATTAATTTCTATAATAAAGCCAATGTTTTTTATACACAAAGGAAATATCAAAAAGCTTTAAACGATTACGATAGCTCATTAAAAATCTGTAAAGAGATTCATTTGGAT
This sequence comes from Bacteroidales bacterium, assembly GCA_016744655.1. Taxonomy (GTDB): domain Bacteria; phylum Bacteroidota; class Bacteroidia; order Bacteroidales; family UBA12170; genus UBA12170. The sequence continues at coordinate 4,411 of JADGDY010000186.1, forward strand.
TATGGGGTGATGCTAATATCAAGTCACAAAGCAAGAATTCTGGTAACACAAGGAAAGGAAGACGAGGCTGAGAATTTATGGACTAAAGCCCTAAAGATTTCCAAAGAAAATGGCTACTCCTCTTTTCCTTCTCAAATGCATGGACTTAAAGCTGAAGCTTATGAAGCATCACACCAATATAAAAAAGCTTTAGAGGCTAGAAATAAAAAGCGAAATTTAGAAGACGAGCGCGCAAATGATAGCCAAGCGAAGCTGATTTCAAGCTTGATAAAATACTATGAAGTTGATATTAAAAATCGTGAAATCATTCATCAGCGAAACACCATTCAACAAAAAAACACCCTAATCATCCTCATTTCTGCTGCTTTTGTGGTTATTTTATTTTTGATTATTAAACTTTTTAGGAAGTTTAAAATCATTAGAAGTAAAAACGAAGTCTTATTATTACAACTTAAAAACAATTTGAGAATCACTCCTGAAAGAAGCCCTCAAATTAGCAGCAATAGCTCAAAACACCAATACGATGAGGTGTACGATAAATTTGTGCATTTTTTAATGACTAAAGCTCCATATTTAGATCCACAAGTTTCCAGAGCTAAATTGGCCACAGCTATTGGAACCAACGAGAAATATTTAAGTACCGCCCTAAAAGAGAAAACCAATTTAGGACTTACAGAGATTCTTAATAGAAGAAGAATTTGTCAAACCATTAAAATCCTCAAAGAAGATCCTCAAATAAGCATGCAGTCCTTATCCTCTTCTAGTGGTTTTACTTCAGAGAGAACTTTCTATAGGGTGTTTAAGAAAATTACAGGATTAACTCCCTCTGAGTTTAAGAGAATACCTAGCGATAAGAAAACTGAGATACTAAATCAGTTTGAGGTATAGTTAGGTTTGTAATGACTTTCATTCAAAATAATATTAGTTATACCATATCAATAGCGTCCTAATAATCATTAAAGACTCCTCGCTACGCTTCGGAGTGACAATTGTTTAGGTGATGGAATAGGAAGAATCTGGTTCAGAGATGAAATTTATTTAGGACACTATTGATACCATATATAGATCGAAGTCAGAAGCTCGAAGAAGGCTCAGTTCTAACTAAGAGTTCTAGAAAAAATCCTCAAGAATAAATACTCCCGAGGATTCTTTTTAATTAACTATTCTTCTACTTCTCCCCTATTATATTCAATTATAAATCAAAATGTACTGAAAGCCACTTTGCATATTACAATGGTAAATCCCGATACTACTATAAAGAGTTTTTAAGAGTTTGGGTTCTAAAGGCTCATTCTAAAGTATAATCGGTATTATTTTTCAAGACTACTTTTCAAGCTCTCCAATTCTAGTCTAAGGGCTTCTATTTGCATTTGTTGTTCTTTAATGGCTTCCACCAAAACAGGAACCACATCACCATAAGCCACCGATTTAGTTTGCATTTCATCCTCAGCAGTAAAAACAACTTGTGGTAAAACCTCTTCTAGATCTTGAGCTAAGAATCCAATATGATTTCTATCATCAAAATTCATATTCTTATCAATAGCTTTATTCCAATTGAAAGTAACACCTTGTAGCTTCATTACTTTATCAAGTCCACCTGAAATAGGTTCAATATCTTTCTTAAATCTTTTGTCTGACCAGTTATAATATGCACCAACTCCTGCTACAATCCCATTCACTTGCAATTGATAAGCTATATTGTAATTGTATGCTACACCAATACCTACTTTCCCGTCCTTGTCTATTCTCATACGTTGTGTAGGCTCTACATTCGACGCTGATGTATAAAATGCTATTTCACCGGTTAATCCTGAGCCATGATTCACAATACCTTTAATAGATGCTCTTACATTATTATTTGCGTTACCCCAACCCAGGTTACGGAAATTTATTTCTCCAATAGTAAATTTCTGGTAGCAATTACCTTGTAACTCCAAAGTAGCAGGGTCATAATCAGGGTCATCAGGATATGATGTATTACCCAATCCACTACCATTCACTTCTAGTTCAGCCGATGGAGAACTTGTCCCTATTCCAACATTACCAGTATTATAATAAATATTACTTCCTGAGGTTGTCCACTGAGATGCTTTTCCATCAACATATAATTTAGTAGCTGGGTGATAATTGGCAGAAGGAGTGAATCCTGTTGTATTAGTTTTTGTAAGCACATCAGTCTTCAAAGCATAATTGGTTAAGCTTGGCACGCTATTATCCACATACAATTTGGTAGCTGGATGGTAATTCGCTGTAGGAGTATATGAAGAAGCATTATCCAATTCCAATACATTATTTTGCAAAGCATAGTCGCTTAAATCAGCATCGGCTCCCAATTCGGTCCATCCAGAGCCACTATAATAATAGAAACCAGGTGTATTATCGGTTTGAAAAATCATTAAACCAGTTGCAGGGGAGGAAATCGCATTTCGCTGCGCCTGAGTCATTCTGGTAATCAGAACTCCTTTTGAAGTGCTTTTCACATCCAACATGGCTGAAGCATCTGCGCTGCTTCCATCAGTACTTACTGCTACTTGAGCCCATATATTTAAGCTAATCATTCCTAAAAATAGGATAAATAGTATTTTTATATTTTTCATAATCCTTAGGTTTAAATTATTTGCTCAAACTATTTATTAAATCCTCTAAGTTCTGCTGAAGCATATCTATCTGCTTTTGCTGCTTTTCTATAATGTCTTGCTGCTCTTTTATCGCTTCCACCAAAACAGGCACCACATCTCCATAAGCCACCGATTTAGTTTTCATTTCATCATCAGCAGTAAAAACAACTTGTGGTAAAACCTCTTCTAGATCTTGAGCTAAGAATCCAATATGATTTCTATCATCGAAGTTAATTTCTTTATCTACTGCTTTATTCCAATTGAAGGTAACACCTTGTAGGGAGAGAACTGTTTTTAGTGCACCATCTAAAGGCATTATATCTTTTTTAAATCTTTTATCAGACCAGTTGTAATATGCACCAATTCCAGCAACAGTGCCATTTACTTGCAATTGATGACTTAAATCTGTATTATATAAGTCTACACCGATCCCTACCTTGCCGTATCTGTCTATTCTCATTCGTTCTGTTGGTTCTACATTAGAGGATGAAGTAAAAAAAGCCAACTCACCTGTATATCCACTAGACTTATGAACAACACCCTTTATGGAAGCCCGTAATTTATCGTTATTAACTCCCCAATATTCATTACGAAAGTTTATTTCACCCAAAACGCTGCGTTGAGATCCATTACCTTGCAATTCAATTGTAGGAGGATCAGTATTATTTCCAGCTATCTCTAATTCTGCTGAGGGAGAATCTGTTCCGATCCCTACATATTTATCACCTTGTATAGTCAATACAGATCCACCACCAATCCTAAAATCATAATGATCATAATCTGAAGTTTGTCCTCCATAAGAGTTATCAAAAATCATTGGGCCAGTAAACTCTTTACTAATCCAAGTATGACAGGTATTGCCACTTGTTCCATAATTCCAGCCAATCTTACCTCCTCTTTTTATAAGCAACTCAGCATCCGCAGCAGCTATAGTACCTATTCCAACATTACCAGTAGAATAGTAGATTCCTTCTCCATAAGTTGTCCATTGACTCGCCTTGCCATCAACATAAGTTTTTGTTGCAGGATGATAACTACTTGTTGGAGTAAATGTGGTGGTATTGCTTTTAGTAAGTACTTCAGTTTTTAATGCATAATTGGTTAAGCTTGGCACGCTATTATCCACATATAACTTGGTAGCTGGATGGTAATTTGCTGTAGGAGTATATGAAGAAACATTATCCAATTCCAAAACATTATTTTGCAAGGCATAAGCACTTAAATCGGCCCCTGCTCCTAATTGAGTCCATCCAGAGCCATTATAATAGTAGAAACCCGGTGTATTATCGGTTTGATAAATCATTAAACCTGTTGCTGGGGAGGATATGGCGTTTCTCTGCGTTTGCGACATCCTGGTAATTAGAACTCCTTTTGTAGTGCTTTTTACATCTAACATGGCTGAAGCATCAGCACTGCTTCCATCTGTACTTACTGCTACTTGGGCATTAAGACTTAAACTGCTGATTCCTAATAATAGGGCGAATAGTATTTTTATATTTTTCATAATTATTTTCTTAAATAAAGGTTTCTTATTCATTATAGGTTTATGACTTCTTGTTCGCTTCGGTATTTTTTTAAGCTATAACCTAATCCCAGCGCCAGCATGATGGCTAAGCCACTTCCTACTGGAGCTCCACCACCCACAGGCGTTGAACCTCCACTACTAGTATTATTATTATTTGGAGGAGGAGGGGTTTGCGCATTTATACTTGAACCTATCATCAAAAAAGAAATAAGACTTATTATTAATATGAGTTTTTTCATCGGAATAAATTTTAAGGGTTTAAAACTTTAGTGGAATATGTATTTTCTTTGGTCGTAAGCTGTACAATATAAATGGAAGATATGCCTATAAATGGAATCTCATTTTCTTTTTCAGAGGTATTCATCTGAAGCACACTTTGACCAGAAAGGTTAAAAAC
>JADGDY010000187.1 GCA_016744655.1 Bacteroidales bacterium
GACAGTAAACATTTCTTCTTTTTTCATCTTTCTTTTTGAGCACAAAGGTCTATGATCTCAATTGTGCAGAAAAGATGGTGTTCGTCGGATGCTTACATTGCAAGCCGTTGCACTGAGCTTGTCGAAGTATAACAACGAAGCAAGCTCCCCAAATAAGAGAAGAAGTTCACGGTTCTTGGATAATACAAACTACTCTAAATCTAATAACGGAGGACAGGCCTCAGCTGGAGAGCCAAAAAACAAGCTGGAGTTTTCGTTTAAAAATGCTTTCTGCTTGAGTTTTTTATTATTAAATAAAAATCGAGGTTTAAGCATTTTAGAAAATCCAGCGTAGTTTTTTTGAGCGAAGCAGGTGCAGTCTTGATTTTTTGTTTCGTTTTGTATCAAGACAAAATGAAAGTAGATTAATACCGCTATCACGGAATGTTCTGCTGTTCAGTCCCAATGCTCCTTCATACGGGACTATTGATGTTACGCCTGCTGACGCATCGGTTAATGACGATACTATCATTATCGCTACATTCATCGTAGCGAACAGCATCGTTCCGACCTTCAGGGCTTTTGCTTAGAGTTTCAATCATGCAACCACGCCACTATCGCAACCACGTAACCACACAATAATCCCCTCCGGAGGAAGGTCGTTGCGAGCTTGACGAAGCACAACAACGAGCAAAAAACAAAGAACATCAATCACCTCTATGCCTTCACAAAGCGAGCCTCTTTCAATCTTTTCTTTATTATTGGACTAGGTCGAAAACCCATCTTCACCTCTTTTATCATTTTTGCAGAAACCTCATCCTTATTTGAACAGCTTTCTGACTTGACATACAAAGTAAATCTACCAAAACCTTCAAGGTTTACTATATTATTCTCCAATAATAAATCCGGTATTTCTTGTAATAAAGCCTCAATTACCCCAATCACATCGGGAGTACTCATGGTGCTTTTTAATGCTATTGTTGAGGCTAGTTTTCTAATGTCTATGCTTTCTCTTTCGCAAACTTGAGGATAATATTTTTTTGAAGGATCCTTTTTCGAGATACTATCTATTGTATAACTTGTTCTGTAGCTAATGGGTGTCATAATCATGAATTTTTGATAAATAATGAAATGTAAAATTATAAAACCATTCTATAATATACAAGTTGACTATTTACTTCAATGATTTATGGGGCAAAATACTAGTTTCAAGACAGTTTTTAAAAATAATTTAGAAAAAATAATTATATAGCCTAGGGTATATGTTTGAATAGCCTAGGGTTTTCGAATTTATACCCTAGCCTATATGACAATAAAGGCTAGGGTATTAATTGTCTTTATCAAGTTGTTATTCAAATATCTTCAAGATTTACTGAGTCATTAGCCAAGTGAGAATATCTGTTATCATTGCGATATTATTCTATACAATCATTAATCTTTGTAGCACACTAAATAACAATACGATACGAAAATAAAAGCACAGATTTCAAAATATGAATAAAAGCATAAATTAATCAAACGCCAAAATAAATAACATAACAGAAATATAATATATTAATCAATTCTTCATATATTTGCTCTAACCAATTATACATTAAACACATTCTTTACGGCCAATATAATTGTTTGACTAATTTTCTAATAACCAATTATTCATTTAAAAACTTTTATTATGTCCATTAAAATTAGAGCCATTGCTCGAAAAAATCCAAGAGATCTTGAAGCGGCACCCAAGTATTACGCTCAAAAAGTAAATCAAGGTGATGTGAGTCTCACCCAATTATCTGAAATCATTGCTCAGATGTCGACAGTAAGTAAAACCGATGTGTTTGCCGTATTGATGGGGCTAACAGAGGTGATCCCTAGAGAACTCTCCGATGGTAAAATCATTAGACTTGGCACCCTAGGAAGTTTTAGTGTTGGGGTCAGCTCCAGTGCTGTGGATACCGAAGAAGAAGTGTCGTCACATCAAGTAAAGAAGTTGAAACTCAATTTTAGACCCGATGCCGACTTAAAACAAAAAGTAGAAGGATTTCATGTGACTAAGATCTCTTAATTGAGAATTGTATTTTGCATTAATAATGGGAGCGCCTAGTGAGAAGGCGCTCTTTTTTTCTGCGATGATCTTCTTCACCCGCTCAGCCGGAAAGTTCTGCTGATTATAACATCAGTTCCGGCGTTTACAATATTTCAAATCACCGCTTGCCTTTCTGTTTCATCTCCAATCGATAAACGGAGTTGAAGCATTGAATACCACACACCAAACATTGTTCATCGATCATCAAGCATCAACCAAAATCCATCCAAAAGGCCGGCAGCAAAATTAATTTCTAAGTAGAAACCTCTATCCGGCCAAAAAAAAAATATGGTATGATCAATAACCCAGCATTTCAGTCGCTTTGCTCTTTCATACTGGGCTATTGATGTATCGCGCCTTCAGCGCTTTAAATTGAGTTTTAAATGGAAAGACTGCTTATGAAATTAGGAGTAATTTGATCGAAATGGCTTCTCTGCGCTCGCCATGTCAGTCATTTATATTAAATCCAGCAGTAGAAATCCCCTTCGAAGGAAAGTCATTGCGAGAAGTATAACGACGAAGCAAGCTCACCCAATAATAGCCAATCTCTATTTAATCAGCTCAGACGGAATTGTATTCCGTCGTTTGTAAACCTATCCTCCTCACCGCAAATCTTTCTGTTTCATCCCAAACTACCCATCAGGCGGTTCTCAAAAAAAAAATCAAACTCATACCCACGTAACCACGCATACATCTCACCTGCAAAACCTCTAAAACAAAGGAGATTTTATCAAGAAAACTCTACACTTGTGCTGAACGTTGTCGGAGCATTGAACCTGAAATCTGGAATAATGAACAATAAACAAAGAAATACTAAACTCTCAACAACTAAACCTTTGAGCCTTCCAAACAAAAGTCTAAATTTGTAATCCATAACCCCATCAAATAAAAATGGCCAAAGACTTTACGCCCTTAAAACACCAAGAACTATTAGAAAGCTTATTAAACCAAGGCTATAAGTTTATTACTTTCTATGAGTATTTAAATACACTTAAAGAAAACTTGAGTACCCGATGTGTTATCCTAAGACATGATGTGGAGAAGTATTATCAAAATGCTTTAGTTTTAGCTAGAATTCAGAATAATCTAGGTATTGTAGGAAGCTATTATTTTAGGATACTTCCTCATCATTATCAACCAGAAATTATTAAAGAAATAGCCGCTCTAGGCCATGAAATAGGCTACCATTACGATGATTTGGCAGAATGCGGAGGAGACCCAGAAAAAGCCATTTTGCGTTTTAAAGAAAATCTAATGAATCTACGTGAAATCGCCCCAGTAAAAACCATTTGTATGGATGGATCGCCATTGTCTAAGTTTGATAATAAAGACTTGTGGAGACGGGGAGATGTGGAGATTGAGGGACTTGGAGACTTTGAGAAAGGGATAGATGAGGCAGGGAGACTTGGAGACTTGGAGAAAGTGAGAGTTGGAGAGCTGGCGAAGAGGAGAAAGGGAGAATTGGGGACAAGCCAAGCTGGAGAAAATGCACTCATTGAACATTCAAGCTATCATTATTCAGATTTTGGCATCATAGGGGAGCCCTATTACGATATGGATTTCAATGATTTTTTCTATATAACCGATACAGGTAGGAGATGGGATGGTTGGAAAACCAGTGTAAGAGATAAAGTAGCACAACAAGAAAAATGGAATGAGGAGGGCTTAGTATTTCATTCTACTCAGGATATCATTGCTGCGATAGGGCAGAGGGTGGAGAGCGAAGAGCAAGAACGAGTTGGAGAAGGTGACGTGGGGAAAGGGAGACTTGGAGAGCTGGCGAGTTTGCGAATTGGCGAAAAGGACGAGGAAAGCTGTGAGATAGAGCAAGCTTCGAACTCCGTACTTCGCATTTCGAACCACCGGAGTCCAATACTCCCAAACAGAGTAATGTTCACCTTCCATCCCCAGCGTTGGCATAGCAGTTTTGGGCCTTGGGCTAAGGAGTTGGTTTTGCAGAATGCTAAAAATGTGGTAAAAAGGTTTTTAGTTAAGCCCTAATCAAAGGGATCAAAGCCTTGAACAGCTCATCGAGCGGAGTTGAGATGCCATGAAAGGATTGAGGCCCTGGCCTCTGAAAGACAAATCTCCATTTTTACCTACATCGAGCATCGGGCATCCAGCAACGAGCACCAGCACCCGCTTATTTTTCTGTTTCCTCCCCAAGGGCCATCTGGCGGTTCTTTAACATTATTCGGGGCACATTAATAATTATGGGGAGCACTGGGAAACCTTACTTTATTGCTAAAACCCACATGATAAAAAATCATCAATACAAATGGAGTATATCGTAACTTCGCTTGCTTTTAACCTGAATTCGATTATTAAATAACCTCCACAGAAAGTCAATAGTGCATCAGATTTGATCTAAAATTCAAGAAGATATAGCGGGCTATATCAGTTGGATTTTAGTAAAAAAATGATGTGTTATTGACTTTTCCACAAGTGGATTTCTATAATTAACTCATCTTCTTCATCAAATTTCATTGAGTTATCCCGATAGCTCTTTATAAATTTGATTCAAAGATGAGCTAATTATCTGAAACTGTGGGGATATTTAATGTCGAACTCAGGTTTTTAAATACTAAAAAGTATGATTAACCATTTCAAACTCAAAAAGAAGTATTTCCTAAGGAAAACTCTATCTTTTATTTGGCTCTTCAGTTGAGGCCATCAAAGTCAGAAGCTTTAATGTTCTTTCGTTAGTAGTCAACGTGTTTTCTTTATAATTCTCATATTCAGCTTATAAACAAACGTTTGAAACAACGAAAATGCTGAAAGGTAACAAACAAGCAGAGGACTAATCGATCTTTCTACTGCTCATTTTTCACAGTGCAGTGAATGGAAGGTGGATGTATACCATATATATCCCTAGATAACAGATACAATAAGCTTGTTTGTCCCCTTTAGCTTCAGAATAAATATATTTCCGTAGCTATGGCTATGCAAATATTTTCTTCATCGCTAAAGAAAAAAACAACTCAATTTGTTTACCCATTATCTAGAAATACATATGGTATGAAATCAGGCATGAATATGCTTGATTCCGCCTGGAATGGAATGGTATTATTCGACCATAGGGAGAATGATAATACCTTGAAAAATGTGCCCTTTCTTTTGGTTCTTTTCTTTGGGCAAGCAAAGAAAAGAATAAGTATATAAATTGAACTCAGATTCTATTTATTGCTTGTCCCCATAAAAATTAATATGATCCATTTTATTTTATAATATGAGCATATGTTCATTAATATTTTCTCACCGTATATTCAACTGATAGATTTAGAAGTTAAAGCAAAATCATTTGTAAGTCATTCACTCAAAAATGTTTATTTTTGACTATTAACTTGAACTATATGTCGCAAAATAAACCTTCTACCTATTTAAAAGCTTTACTTTTTCTTCTGATTATTATTATAAGTAGTAATCGGTTTGTTCATGCTCAAATCACTGCCAAGTCAGACTCCACTGAGAATTATTACGGTTTTCCAGATATTGATTTTGAGATAGAAAAACTGAATAAATACCTGAAGAATACCCAAAAAAACCTCTCTGATAAGTCACAATCTGCACTAGTGGATAGTAGTTTTAGAAAGCTCACCAAAAGAATAATTCTTGAAGAAGATGAATTTGATGAGTATAATCATAAGAACCTTTCAAAGTTTTTTCTTATCAATTCCAATAGAATTTGGGCTGGTTATCAAAGTCAGTTAAAAGGATGGCAAACCTATATTTATGAGACCTTAAGTGCGCTTGAAAAACAAACTTTAACGCTGAATGAAAAAGAAAAAAAGTGGAATAGTACCATAAGAAGACTTGGTGAACAGAATGTTCCCATTTCTATAAAAGAAAGAATACAAAAGGTTTTAAAAGAGATAAAAACATTACAAAAAGCCAATTATAAATACAGTATTCGTTTAATCAACTTAGAAAATGAGGTAACTGATCAATTGGTATTTGTGGAGTCTGTGATAGTAGAACTGGAGGAGCTTCAGAGTAATTACCGAACCAAATTGTTTCAGGTTTCAGAGGAACCAATTTGGAATCTCAACTTAAAAGATTCTTATTCGGGCACAGTTGTAGAGAGACTAAAAAGAGCTTGGTATGAAAATACAAAGTCGTTTAATAACAATAAAGAAATTTATTTAGAGCATTTAAGTAATTACATATTTATTTGTTTGCTTTGTTTGTTTCTAATTTTCTTTCTGAGGTTCCGATATATTAAAATATTTGGCTCAGATCATAAATCACTAAAATTCGATTTAAACTATATTTTAATCGCTAAGCCAAATGGGAGCGCCATAAGCTTCTTTATTCTTTTCTTCTTTATTACATTCCGAAATATACCATTGGCCTTAACCGGAATAATGGCCTTGCTTTTATTATTGGTGATTTATTTCACCTCTTTTTCATATACAAAGAAACAAGGGAAAGGCATTTTATGGCGATTTATCATATTGATGTTTCTTAATAACCTAGAAGTATTATTTTGGTATTATGGAGATTATTCTCGTTTGTTTATTTTGATTGAAACTGTGGTTGCGGTATTGTTTTCGGCAAGCTATTTAACAACTAAATTTACTCATATTACCTTACCAAATTTACGCTTTAGAAAAGTCATTAGCATTTTAAGATATCCAATTTTTATTCTATTCTTGGTCAGTTTTTTTGGTAATATTTTTGGTTTTCTAAACCTCTCTGTTCTTTTTCTTAAAATAGGAATTCAAAGCACTGTAGCGGTTATTATCGTGATTGCGCTTTGGCATATGGTTTTGAGTTTGATACAAATTACTATCGACCTCATTAGGAAACATGAAAAGCTAAAAATGCTCCATTATATTCCACTTCTCAAGAAGCGATTAACACAGTTTTTTGGACTATTATTTATGTATTTACTCTTATATGTAATGTTAGCCATTTTGGAATTGGAGGCGCCATTTGATGAATTCATGGAGGAGTTTTTTGAACTAGAAAGACATATTGGAGGTTTTGCTTTTACCTATCTGAGTATCATTCAATTTATTCTAAGCATAGCTATTACCTATGGTTTGTATGCCTTAGTCGGAATCATTTTTAATAATAAGAATTTTAAAAAATCACAATCCTTAAGAGGAGTTCCTGCCGCCATTGGAATGACCCTAAAAATTATCATTGGAATAAGTGGTGTGATGATTGCCTTAACAGCTGCTGGTTTTGATATGACAAAGCTCAGTATTATCATGGGAGCATTAGGTGTAGGTATTGGATTTGGTTTGCAAAATATCGTGAACAATTTTATATCTGGATTAATATTAATCTATGAACGACCCGTTCAAGTGGGCGATATTATTGAAATTGGACCATTGATTGGCGAAATTAAAAGCATTGGGATCAGAAGTAGCAATATTAGAACTTATGATGGTTCGGAAGTGGTGGTTCCTAATTCTAACCTGGTTTCTGATCAGCTGATCAACTGGACCTTATCGGATGATTATAAAAGGATAGAAATTACAGTGGGGGTGGCATATGGAACTGATCCTAATAAGGTGATTAAGATTTTAACTGAAGTAGCGAAAGAAAGCTCCATGGTGGTGAATCAACCAGAGCCGAGAGTGTTATTTCAAGAATTTGGAGATAGTTCACTAAATTTCCGTTTGTTATTTTGGGTTTTGTTTGAAAATGGGCTTCAGGCCAGAAGTGATATTTCTGTTTTAATCGCTGATGCTTTTGCTAAAAACGAAGTTGAAATCCCATTCCCTCAATTAGATTTACATGTAAAAGAGGGGCAAGATAAAGAAAATGAAAAAGTAGTGGAGGGTGATCAGAAAGATGAGACTCTTAAATTAACAAAGACTAGCCCAAATGAAGACCAGTAGAGGTTTTGGTATAGCGCCATTATATCAGGTTCATGTTTCGGTGTTCCTTTTTGGTTTTGCTGGCTTATTTGGAAAATGGATCGATTTAAACGCCATCACCATTGTATGGGGGAGGGTGCTATTTGCATCTTTTGTCTTTGGAATCTGGTTTATCGCCAAAAAAGAAAATCCATTCAAAACACCTGTAAAATCTTATCTGTTTTATTTCCCACTGGGTGCCTTATTGGCTTTTCATTGGTGGAGCTTTTTTGCTGCCATACAAATGAGCACTGTAACCATTGGTTTGATTAGCTTTTCTAGTTTTCCTATTTTTACAGCTTTACTCGAGCCTCTCGTATTCAAAAAACCTTGGAACTACTCTTGGTTTATTCTGGCCCTCCTCAGTTCTGTAGGTATTTATTTGATTCTTCCTGAATGGAATTGGAACTCGAGCTATACACAAGGAGCTTTTTGGGGATTAATGAGTGGATTGAGTTTTTCGATCATCACCATTGTAAATCGTTATTTGCTGCTGAACCAGAAATTTATAAATAGTGCTTCTTCTTTAAAGCTGACTTTTTTTCAAGATTTCTTTGCCATGCTTTGTTTGTTTCCTTTATTGTTTTTCTTTCCTGAGGAAATCAGTTTAAAATCATGGTCGCAATTGGTTTTATTGGGTGTGGTTTTTACTGCCATAGCGCACCTTCTTTATGTAAATGGCTTAAAGAAAATTGAAGCCAGAACCGCTTCTCTAATTTCCAATATGGAACCGGTTTGGGGAATTTTATTTGCCGTACTACTACTTGGTGAATCTATAAGTATTAAAGTATTTTTAGGTGCTTTCCTTATTCTTTTATCCGCTGTTTTAGCTGCTAGTCTCTCAAAAAAACAGAGTTAATATTTTATTTACTCTATTTTTATTCGTATATTAGATATAGAATTCACAATATATTTTATTGTATAACCACAGAAAACTAGAAACAATGAGTTCTTCAATAAACAAACTAAGTCATGCTGCTGCAGAT
>JADGDY010000188.1 GCA_016744655.1 Bacteroidales bacterium
TATTATTAAAAATTTCAAGTTTTGCTATTGTTCTACTCTTATTAGTGGGCATGAATAGCTGTGTAAAAGATGAATTTGATAAGCCACCATTGCAAGATATTCCTGTTGGTGACCAAGTAACCGTAGCCGATTTATTAGCATCTGCTACCAGTGCTCCTCAAAAAGTTACTGAAGATAAGTCATTATATGGAGTAATCACCATGGGTGAGCAAAACGGAAACTTATATAAGGAAGCCTATATGCGTGATGCAACAGGTGGTATCAAACTAAGTTTATTATCATCAACTTCTTTAAATGTAGGTGATTCAATTAGAGTTTTTTTAAATGGAGCCAGATATTATAATGATAACGATCAGATAATGATAGATTCATTAGAAACAACTTATAATATCATTAAAATTTCTGCAGGTACAGTGGTAACTCCCAAAGAAGTTACTATTAGTGATATTAACACTGGCGCTTATATTGGTCAATTAATTAAGCTAACTGACGTACAATTTAAGAATAGTGAATTGGGAAAAACTTATGCAGATGCTCAAGCGCTTTCTACTGAAAATCGTGCGTTAGAAGACTGTACAAGCGAAACGGTAGTTAGAACAAGTGGGTATTCTAATTTTGCTGGTCGTTTACTTCCTGAGGGTAATGGTGTTTTGATTGCAATTGCTTCTAGCTACCGTGGTACTTCTCAGCTTTATATTAGAGATGTAAATGAACTTGATATGACAGGAGAAAGATGTGGTGATAACCCAGGTGGAGGACCCGTTGATCCTGTTGATGCTATTGATGAGAAATTTGATGACGTAGTAGATTATACTGATGTTGCAATTGCAGGTTGGACTAATATGTTAGTTGCTGGAGATCGTTCTTGGCAAGGTAAGACTTTTAACTCTGATAAATATACACAGGCTTCTGGATACAACTCTGGCTTAGCTGATATGGAAACTTGGTTGATTACTCCTCCGGTTACAAATATCTCTGGTAAAGTATTAAGTTTTAGATCAGCTATGGCATTTTGGACTCACAGTACAAATGTTCCCATGACTGTAATGATTTCTACAGATTTTGTTGGTGACAACTTTGAAACAGCAACATGGACTGAGTTGAATGTAACCATGGCTAACGAAAACAGTAGTGACAATGCATGGATAACTTCAGGTGAAGTGGATCTTTCTAATTATAGTGGAAATGCTGCAATTGCTTTTAAATATAAAGGTAGCGATGCAGAATCTACATCTTACCGATTAGATGATATCAAAATTGACGTTCCTGGCGGCGGCGGTGGCGGCGGCGGAGTTGAGCCTGTTGATGAAATCAATGAGACTTTTGAAGGGGCTGTAGATTATTCTGATATTGCTATTGAAGGTTGGACTACTTTGAATGTTCAAGGTGATAGAAACTGGCAAGGTAAAACATATAATGATGGAGCTGATAAATATGCACAAGCTACAGGGTATAATTCTGGTTTAGATGCTATGGAAACTTGGTTGATTACTCCTCCTGTTACTAATATCGGAACTAAGAAATTAAGCCTTAAAACAGCAAAAGCCTATTGGGCACATACTTCTGGAAGTCCATTAACTGTTTTGGTTTCTGAAGACTTTGATGGTGAAAACTTTGAAACTGCTAATTGGACTGAGATTAATCCAGTTCTTGCTAGTGAGTCTGATGCTGATAATGCATGGATTGAGTCTGGTAATTTTGACCTTTCAGCTTTTAGTGGTAATGCTGCTATTGCTTTTAAATATTTAGGTAGTGGTACAGAATCTACTTCTTTCCGTCTTGACGATATCGTTGTGAGCACCGAAGGTGGCTCTGGCGGTGGCGGAGGTGGTGGTGGTGGCGGTGGAAGCACCGTTGACATGATCGATGAGCAATTTAACGCTGCAGTTAACTACGAAGACATCAGCTTAGAAGGTTGGGTTAATGTAAATGTAGAAGGTGATCGTATGTGGCAAGGAAAAGAGTATGAAACGGACAAGTATGCACAGTCTACAGGATATAACTCTGGGGTTGATTATATGGAATGTTGGTTAATTACTCCTATGATTTCTGATATTAGTTCTAAGTCATTAAGTATAAAAACAGCAATGGCCTATTGGGCACATTCTGGTGATCCATTAACTATTCTAGTATCAACAGATTATGATGGTGAAAATTATGCAACAGCTACTTGGACTGAAATAGATGTTACAACCGCTTCTTCTTCTGATGCTGATCACGCTTGGATTGACTCAGGTGCAGTTTCTTTATCTGCTTTTAGTGGCGATGCTGCTATCGCTTTCAAATATGTAGGAAGTAATACAGAATCAACTTCTATTCGATTAGATGATATCTTGGTGCAATAATCACTAAGTTTAAATAATATTAAAACCCCTTGCTTTCGAGTTTGGGGTTTTTTTTGTGCTTGATACTTTAGTATTTTTCATAAATTTACAGCACACAATCAGATAATTGACCGGTAATAAAATCCACTTATTTTATGAACGTCAATGAAAAACTAATCCACTCAGTATTTGATGCTATGACAAAACATCGTAAAGCATTGAATAAATAAGTTAGGTTGTAAACCTGAGGAAAAACTTATGGCAATTAGTATTGCTTTCTTCCTTGCTAAATCAAATAATCTCCATATTTTTATCTGGTGAAAAAGATATAGAAAATATGAAAAACCTATCAATAATTATCATCCTAATAATCTTCTCCTTTTCTTTTTGCCAAGCTCAAATACGCGCTCCTTATATCTCTACTTACATTGAAAGCCTAAACACGGAAGGTACTACAGAATTAAATCATGGGCCATTAAAAGTGAGTTGGGGGCAATTAAATACAGCAGCATTATTTTTCATAAATTCTTATGATACCGATAAAGAGTGCTATAATAATCATGCTGTTTTGTATGACCAGGGTAAATTCCAAGCTTTTGGTTATCATAATACCGACCCCTCTTTTGGGAAAGGAGTGATTTCGGTATTTTCCGCTAATTTGGATGATGATATTGGTGATGAGTTAATTGTTATTTACGAATCAGAAGGGAGGACCTTTTTTGCAGATGGTGGCTATGCTGGAATAAAAGCAGCTTATCAAACACGGGTTTTTAAGTACGAAACTAATGGCGATGAAAACCTGATAACTGAATATAAGGCCATTGGAGAATTGCTCACGGTAAACTTGTCTATGAGGATGGGAACCATGCTAGAAGAGGAGCTTATTGGAAGAGAAGATTCTATGAATAAATTAAATGATGTTTTGGGAGTAACCTATAATGCCAAACAAATAAAGAAAAGGATAAAGCTATTAAAAGAAAATGGTTTCTTGAGTAGTGGTTTATAAGACTTTGGATTTTGATGTGATATGAATTATTTGAGATTACATTAAAGGGTTTTGTAATCACATGCCCCGAAAAGCCAAATAGTCAACAGGAGCAAAATCATCGTAGAGGATAGCCTGATTTAAAGGAATGGACTCATTTACTCGTTTAGCTAGTAAACTATCAATACTTGGATAATTAGAATTTAAGGCTGGACGAGTTTCCAATTTGATGACTTGAAGTAATTGTAAGTTCTTCTTGACTAAAAAAATGGAATCACAAGCTCCATTAAGTTTGAAAACAAGTAAGAAATTGTTTTTAGGCTACCCTATCTTCTGTTATAGGCTACCCTAAAAACAATTATACCCTAGCCTAAAAATGATTATAGGCTAGCCTATAATCTATAAATGACTTGAGGAATTACAATATTGTTAAAGGGGGAAATATCTCAATTTCTTGATCATTCTAAATTCTTGTGCATTAAAGTTTGTTAGGATTGAATGATGAGACATTAATTCCTCCAAAAAGAATTAGATGATTTGTCTTTTATAATCCCCGAAAAGCCAAATAATCAACTGGGGCAAAGTCATCGTAAAGGATGGCTTGGTTTAAAGGGATGGTCTCAGTTACTCGTTTTGCTAGTAAACTATCAATACTCATATCTCTAGAAGAAAAAGCTGGACGAGTTTCTGATTTGATGGCGAGAATAATGGTGCTTTGGATTTCTTCTCGTTTTTGCCCTCCTCTGTCGGCGAATAAATAGACTTGTGGAAAGACTTGCATAAAGGTTTTTAGTTCTGCTTGTAGGAATAAACTGGACTTTCCTTCTACCGCTTGTATCACATTCACCAAAACTACTCCGTTATCATTTAATAAGTCGTATTGCTTTTGTATGGCTTCTATGGTGGTAAGCTGATAGGGGAGGCTGATGGCATTTCTAAAGGTGTCGCTATAAATTACATCATACTTTTCTTGGCAGGTATTGATATAGGTTCTGGCATCTTCGTGAATGATATCTAGGTATTTATTTTCTCTCAAACCAAAATATTCTTGAGCCACTCTGGTTACTTCCTCGTCAATTTCTACCACATCTATTTGGGCTTCTGGGTATTGATTTAAAAAGTACTTGGGGAAGCTATAGGCGGCTCCACCCAGCATCAATGTGTTTTGAAAATCAGGATTGAAATGTTCAGCCAAACGGAAATAATAAAGGTAGTTAAAGGGAAGAGCTTTGTCGCTTAAGCTCATTCCTCCGGCTCTTTGTCTGCCTAATTGCATCATTAAAATACTATCACCACTTTGGTAGTCGGTGCTCGGAAATACTTTAATGCTATTATACTCTGATTCGTATTGATAGGTATATAGATTAGTCTTCTTTTGATTTAATTGGATAATACCTAAAATGATGAGGAGGCTAGAGATAATTAACCATGTCCATCTTTTCTTCATTAGAAATATGATGAGAGCAATACCTATGGAAATGAAAAATAGTGTGACAAGAATAAGAGTTAACGAGAAGTTGGGTAGGAGGTAGAAGCCAGCTAGGAAAGTTCCAAATAAACTACCAATGCTGCCAAAAGCAAATACATTTCCAATGGTTTTGCCAGCCTTTGGTAAATCATCCAGTAATAATTTACTAATCATTGGAGAAACCATACCAAAGAAGATGCTTGCTGGTACAAAAAGCACAAAAGAAGAAATAATAGCCGAAGCTTTAATTCCCCTTACATGTTCTAGAACCCATTCCAAGAAATCATCTTTAATATACAAAACAAGAAGCAAAGAAACCGCTGCACCAAAAAATGCAATGGCTGGGATTTTAATATTAGGGTTTTTATCTATCCATTTTCCTCCTATATAATAACCCAAGCTTAAACTGGCCAAAACAAATCCAATTAAAGCCGTCCAAACAAAGAAAGAAGTACCAATATAAGGAGCTAAAATTCGCGCACCAATAATTTCAAAAACCATCACCATGGCTCCAGAAATAAAAGTCAATAAAAGAAGATTGCTTTTTAATTTCATTTTTGATTCTTGTAAATGTATGTCGTTTTTAATTTTTTTTTGCTCCCTTTAGGGTTTTAGGCAAACAAAAAAAAGTTCAAAATGAGTTTCTTTAAACTGAAATCCAATTTTGCCCCGACAGCTGACGCTTCCGTTGATGACGATTCTATCATTATCGTTACATTCATCGTAACGAACAGCATCGTTCCGACCTAAAGGAAGCCTAGGCTTTTTAATCCTTTCCAACTCAAAGTCATTTTCTCTTCTCTGTGTCCTAGAGTCTCACTGTTAACCCTTTTAAATTTCCCCTTTGTGTTTCTTTGTAATAATTTGTGATAGCAAGAATTCCACTATATTTTTTCATAGAGTCTGTTTAGAAAGTTTGAATTCGAGGCTTGCGCAGCCTTTGAAATGTGAGTTTACTAGTGTAAATGACCATTTTTAAGGCAAGCGTAACGAAGAAGTCGGACTTTAATGGGCAGACTCTAATTAGAATGCAAGATAAAAATCTTTTGTGACACAGCGGTAATCTTCAGTATATTCATTTCCCTCTTCACGAATAATTATATTTTCTGTACTGGTTTCACAGGGCGATAACACGAATTCTAAAACCAAACGATTTGCCATTTTAGAAGGTTTGGGTTGTATCTCAACTCTTCTTTGCAAATAAAACTGATGAGAGGAGGCTATTTTAATAAATTCTTCTCCTTCGGTAAATGGGAGTATCACAGCAATTTTTCCATTGGTATTTAATAGTTGACGAGCAGAATTGAGTAAATCTTCAGAGCTCAGAGTATCATTATGTCGAGCTTTATTTCTTGTTTCTAAAGGAGATTTTAAAGCATTTTCAAAAAAAGGAGGATTACTAATAATCAAGTCAAACTTCTCTTGGCTTTTCAATGCATAGGTTTGCACTGAACTATGGTATGCTTTCAGATGAGTCTTCCACTCACTCAACTCAAAATTCTCATGGGCTTGTTCCACCGAGTTTTGATCAATATCTATTGCGAAGATATTTGCTTCCGATTTTTGAGCGCATATTAAAGAAATGACTCCACTACCACAACCTATATCAAGAATAGATTTGCAATCCGCCATCTCTACCAAAGCAGCTAAAAGAACTGCATCAGTTCCTACCTTCATGCTGCTTTTATCATGAAAAACGGAAAACTGCTTAAATTTGAATGGCTTAGACATGGCTGTGTTTAGTGGTTTTTTATCGAAGGGTTGTTTGGGGGTTGAAGCTTGAAGTTTGGAGCTCGAAGTTTGAAGTCCGAAGCTCGAAATACATCGTACATCCGATACCTGTCATCTAACATCCACCTTATTTATTCTTCCTCCGCCAAATAAACATCTAATAATCCCTCAGGTAATTCCATTAGAATTTCTTTCTTTTGCCTATCGACTTCTAAAATAAACTCATCTTTAATAGGAATAAGGACTTCTTTCTTGTCATGGAAAATCTGAAAAAGTGCTTGCTGTGGGTAATCCAATATATTATCGCATTTGCCAACCAGACCAAAGTCTTTTTCAAGAATATTAAAACCTATTACTTCATGGAAATAGAATTTTGTTCCTTCAAGTTTCGGTAGGCTAGCATTGGGCAGGTATAAAAAGCTATTGACTAAAGTTTGAGCCATGTCAATCCCGTCAACATCCTCAAAATAAACTACCGCGGTATTTTTAGAGGTATGAATCTGTATTTTATCGATAAAATAAGGAATCAGACTTCCTCTGTAATCTACAAATAGGGCATCTAATCCAGCATATTCGTGAGGATTGTCCACGTCTAAATAAATACTTAAACCACCCTGATGTCCGTTGGTCCTTGTAATTTTCCCTAGGTAATAACACTCTTCTTTTGTCATGGAAAGGAATTTTGCACGAAGCTTGAAGCATGAAGCTTGAAATTTGCAGAGCTTCGAAGCTTGTGTAGTTGTTTATTTTATTGTCATACAAAAATAAAAAAAACCGCCATGATATTCATGGCGGTTCTTATTTTTAAGAGAAAAAATGCTATTCAGCAGCTTCTTCTTTTGATTCTTCAGCAGGAGCTTCTTCGCTTGCAGCTTCTTCAGCAGGAGCGGCGGCGGCAGCAGCCTCAGCGGCTTTTGCAGCTAACTCAGCTTCAAGAGCAGCTTGTGCTTCAGCTTTTTGTTTAGCAAACTCAGCTTTACGAGCTTCGTTTTTATCAACCTCAGCAGCTAAAAGCTTCTTGGCTTCTTCTCTGCTAGTGTCTGTTAAACCTTTAGCTTTTGCTTCAATTTTAGCTTCTTTATCAGCTAACCATTCTTTGAATAAGATTTCAACCTTATCTTCTGTTAAAGCACCTTTTTTAACTCCTCTTAATAAGTGTTCTTTATATAAAACACCTTTATAAGATAAAATTGCTCTTGCAGTGTCTGTTGGTTGAGCCCCAACTTGAATCCAGTTTAATGCTTTATCAAAGTCTAATTCGATAGTAGCTGGATTTGTCATTGGATCGTATGTGCCAATCTTCTCTATTAATCTTCCATCACGAGGTGCACGACCATCTGCAATTACAATATGGAAAAAAGGACGACCTTTTTTACCTTTTCTTTGTAATCTAATTTTTGCTGGCATAATTGCTTAATTTTAAATTATTTATATACTTAATCTTAAAAATGGGTGCAAATATCGTAATAAGTATTGAAATAGAAAAGCTTTTTCTCTAAAAATCAGTGATTTAATAATTTTTTGTAGTGATTACTTCATATATTATAGCTATAATGTTGTAATACAGACTCATAGTTGCTGAGTATTTTGTGTTTAACGGATGCATAATCAATGAATTTAAGCACATCTTAATATTTGCTTATCGAAAATAATTGGCTATTTTTGCCGCGCAATAGGGTGAATTGAAATATTTTTGAAAAAATATATCTTTCTATTTGATAGTATCGAAAATAGTATTATTTTTGCAGCCCTGAAAAATTAGACAAAATGGCAAAGAAGAGTAAAGAAGCAAGAGGACAAGTTATCTTGGAATGTACTGAGCACAAAGAAAGTGGTAAGCCAGGTACATCTCGTTATATTACAACGAAGAATAGAAAAAACACTCCTGATAGATTGGAATTGAAAAAATACAATCCAATCCTTAAGAAAATGACAATTCACAGAGAAATTAAATAATTTGAACCATGGCTAAGAAAGTTGTTGCATCACTACAATCATCAGGTAAGGATTTTGCTAAGGTCATCCGTATGGCCAGATCACCAAAAACAGGTGCCTATACCTTTAAAGAAGAAGTTATTCCTACTGACCAGGTAAAAGATTATTTTTCAAAGAAATAATAAATTCCTACATCAGGTCTTTAAAGAGCTTTTTCCTTTATCGAAGGGGAAAAGCTTTTTTTGTTAGCAAAAAAATAAACTATGGGATTGTTTTCAGTTTTTTCCAAGAAGAAAAAGAAGGATGACCTCGATAAAGGTCTTGACAAGACTCGTCAAAGTGTATTTTCGAAATTATCCAAAGCAGTTGTTGGTAAATCGAAGATTGATGATGAGGTATTGGATAACCT
>JADGDY010000189.1 GCA_016744655.1 Bacteroidales bacterium
GCCAGCTACATTGTATAAACCCTTTTCGTCTATGGTTAGCTATGGAAATAACTTGAACAGGTTTGATTTAAAGTATGATGTATTAAAAAAACCGTTTTTACTTTTTGGTGATTTTATTTTTACTCCGATACATTTTTTCTCGAAAAATGATTGGTTTTATTCATTTGCTCAAGTAGCTCTTGAACAACTTGATAATGACTTTAATAGAAAGCATCGTAGGGAAACTGCAAAAAATATGGAACAGAATCTTCGTGAATATTTTAGCAAGGCAGGATTTGAAGCTAGAGTTTTAGATGGTAATGAGTTAAGTAATACAGAAGGTGATGTAGATGTTGTAGTTACAAAAGGGGAGGAGACGCTACTGATTCAGTTGAAAAGGACAAAAATGAGATTGACTCTAAAAGATGCCTACTTTGAATCAATTAATACTGACCGTAAAGCCAGTAGGCAGATTAATAATGTGGAGTCATGTTTTAATAGTAAGAAAGTATATAAGTGGATTGTATCCAATTCATACGAGAATGTGCTGGAAGATATTGATGGATGTTTGAAAGTGAATTATTTTGACTTGATAAATGTGCTCCAAACACAGGCATACTCTTCAGGTATTAGTGTCAAAGACTTCGTTAATATTATTCAAGCTGATACAGAAATTAGAGATGTAATTAAATATCGAAAAACATTACATCTTGAAGAATTTGATGTCTTTAATTGCAAGGAGGTTAAGTATTCTAAAGAAACTCATTTCATTAAGAAAAATGAAAATGTTTATCGAAAATACGATGTTTGTGATCTGCCAATTTCTTTAGTAGACCCTGTTAATTATAAGGAAGCAAGGTTGAGTACTGGAGATAAGAGCTCTGTATATTTAAAAAAGTATAATGATGCTTTAAATTCAGAAAAAGAAGGTGATGATGAATCTGCAGCAATCTTGTTGCAGGAGTGTATTGATGAACAGCCTATGGATTCTGATGCTATATCTGCACTAGCAAATATAATGGCTGATAAAAAAGAATATTCAAAAGCTATTTCTTTATTTGAAAATGCAATTGCGATGAATTCAGAGGACGTGTTTTTAAAACGGAACTATTTTATTTCATTGATAGAAAGTGGCAATAAAGAGAAGGCCTCTCTATTGGCGAATGAACTTGAAAAGAAATTTTGGTTTGTGGATTTAGAGTTATATCCAAAAATTAAAAACCTTCCAAAAGAAGTAGTCATGAAATTAAGTGAAGTCATATAAAAGGATAAAGAGCAATGTATGACATCTGTGTCATGCATTGCTTAAGATTGGTTAATGATTCAGAACCCATTGGGACAATTTTTAAAATGAATCATTATGAACAAGAAAAATTTTATCCCTAGTATTAATTTCCATTTATGGGCGCATTGTAATATGAAATGTAAATTCTGTTTTGCACAATTTCAGGATGTAAAATCAAGTATTCTTCCAAAAGGTCACTTAGCAGAAGAAGATGCCATAAAAATAGTAAAAGCCATCGCTGAGGATGGCTTTGAGAAAATCACTTTTGTTGGTGGAGAACCGTTACTATGTCCATGGCTTCCTAAGCTTATTAAAGAAGCAAAAAGTCTTGGTTTAACGACCATGATTGTGACCAATGGAAGTTTATTAACAGAGGACTTCTTGAGAAGCAATAGAAACTACCTGGACTGGATTACCATCAGTATTGATAGTTTAGAGGAGGATGTAAATCAAAATATTGGTAGAGGGATCGCTGGAAAAAAGCCTATTTCCTCAAAGAAGTACCAATCAATAATTGAAAGAATTCATTTCTATCGCTATGGCTTAAAAATAAATACAGTGGTGAATAGCTATAATCAATCAGAGGATATGAATGATTTTATTCAAATAGAACATCCTAAAAGATGGAAAGTATTTCAGGCCTTACCTGTTAAAGGACAAAATGATGCTTGTATAGAAGAGCTTAGTATACACCAAGCTGCATTTGAAAGTTTTATTGTTCAACATGATAAAAGCAATCAATACACAAATTTGGTTTCCGAATCTAATGATGAAATGCAAGGTTCTTATGTGTTGATAGATCCAGCTGGTCGCTTTTTTGATAATGTGAGTGGAGAGTATCGTTATAGTCAAAAAATCCTTGAAATTGGAATTGAGGATGCTATAAAACAAGTAAGAACTGATTATCGGAAGTTTAAAGCCAGACAAGGTGAATATGATTGGAAAATGAAATAGATAATCTTAAAAACTATAAAGGTAAAATGAAAAAGAAAATATTATATTTAGATATGGATGGGGTTTTGGTTGACTTTGAATCTGGATTAAATCAGTGTTCAGTGGAGATACTAGATAACTATCATGACAATAAAGACGAAATACCTGGCTTATTTGCTAAAATGATTCCAATGGAAGAAGCTGTTGAATCCTTTATAGAATTAAGTCATCTATTTGATACTTATATTCTCACCACAGCTCCATGGAGAAACCCCAGTGCTCCAACAGATAAATTAAATTGGGTGAAAAAATACTTAGGGAAGTATGCTCACAAGAGATTAATAATAAGTCATCACAAAAACTTGAATAAAGGAGATTTTCTTATTGATGATAGACTCAAAAATGGAGCTGGTCAATTTAAAGGGGAGCATATTCACTTTGGAGTAGATAAAAGATTTCTGGATTGGAAATCAGTAGTTCAGTATTTAAAGGAGAATCAATAAAAAAACAATGGTAACATTTATCTCTGTGATGGCACCTAGGTTTAAAAATTAATTATTTGGCCGTTATATCTTCTACTCTGTGCATGCTTTCTTCTAATAATAGCGTTTATATTGGTGTCAATACAAGATCTTTCTATTTAATATTGCGTATCGCGATATGAGATAAATAATGTTCTAATATCTGATTTTTTTCAACTAATTTGTGAATGGTAATGAAAAGTGAAAAAAGACTACTAAGAAATACCAAAAAAGCTGCGGAGAAAATAAAAAAAGCTCTACAGAAAATGATCAAAAGCTGAAGAATTTAATAAAATCTCTTCAGCTTTTTCATGACCCCATAAATAATGGTATTAGAGACATTTATATTGGCAATTCCTGACCTGTTATAACTTGTCTCATCAAATACCGAATATCCCGCCAGCGCATAAAATACTGATAATCGTAGCATCCGTGTGTCATCCTAGCGTATCAGATACAATTTAAAACAATGAATTATGCTGTTTGAATGGATGTTCTAGGAATGATTATGAATTAGTCAATATTAAAACTGACGCCGAAGTTGATTTGCCATCCTCCCTTGGGGGTTTTATCATATAGATCTTCCGCATAATTCGGGTATTTTGATAAGTCTTTATCTTTATACTTGCTGTTTACTTCATTAATAAAACCACCTGCAAAACCACCTGCAAGACTGATTTTTATTTTCTTTAGCACAAGAGCGCCACCAATTCCAATGGCTAAATAGGGGGTAATATCTTCCTCAAATGGAACAAACATACCCACATTTATGATGGGTCTGATGGCACAGCCAGTTCTAAAGGATGTTTCTATATTCAGGCCCATTCCAACAGCAGTCTTTTTGTCTTTCATAAAGGCTCTAAGTTCTTTTCTGTTAAGGCTGTCGTTTACTACAACACTTAAGCTATCAGTATATATTTTATTGTTCACTAAATTAGTTATAAATATAGAGGTGCTCAATGTGGTCACACTTCCTCCAATTGTTTTGTAGTTTCCAATAGGATAGATTTGTTCCTTGTTATTCTCTTTAAGTGTTAAAGTAAATTCTACTTCATCTTTGTCAGGCACCAATTTTGAAACGGGAGTGAGTGAGATAAATTCTGGTTTCCATGATTGGATTAAATAGAGATTGGTTGCGGCATCCGTTGATAATGGAATATTAATACAAGCTTTTGTTAGTGTATCTACATAGTTTTTAAATTCTAAATAATCGTTGATATTGACATATTTTTCTTTATAAATATGGTCAACTACAGTCTGAAAGTAATCATTAATGAGGTCTTCTTCAGCTTCCTTTTCTATTTCTCCTTCACCTGGTGTAGCATTTATATTATTCACAGTTGAATCTACTTGAATGTTATTGACTAAGTTAAATAAATCCCCAATGTCTTTTGAATATGAATAATCGGAGCCGCTGATATTAATTTCTATTTTATCTATTAACCTGAAGCTATAGTTTTTAATAAAGACGGATAGGTTAGAATTTACATATAAATGATTGCTTGGGACGAGTTCATTACATGAATTGAATTTTTTAATCAGATTGTGTTGCTTTTTTTCTGGGTTTGGATTCGCGTCAATAATTAAAACACGGTTTCTTTTATTCTGAGCTTGATCTGATTCATCATCATAATATAGAAAGTAGGGTATTGGTATTTTGGTAGGATCGGCTTTTAAACTAAGTTCTTCTTTGCCATAGGAAAAACTAAATTCTTTGCTGTCAGCGTTTGTCCTTATAAGTTTTACTGTAAAGGAGTCCCTATTGGCAGGATTCATCATATTTTCCAGCTCTGTGTGTTTATCTATGAGCGTTTTAATTAGAATGATAGTGGTATCCCCTTTATTAAAAATCAGCTGTTTATTTTCAAGACTGTCCATAGTTATAGAAACATTGGCACTTTTTATTTGCAATTCAGCTATATCGGGCACCGATAACAAATAGAGATTGAGGCCAATATCTGTCTTATCACTTATAAGAATATTGTTTTCTCTTGTTTCGAGCTCTAACCAATTAAATAGGTTTTTTTCCTGTGCATACAATCCAATTTGGAAAGTGAGGAAGAAAATAAATATGGAAATGAAATTTTTCATCTTTAGTTATTTAATTTGTTTTTGTTAAGGTTGAATTTATTAATGATGGTACTTATGGGAATAACAAAAGAGTGTTTTTGATTACTTCCAACTAGAATACCAATTACTTTGTTATTTGAATCTACTACTGCCGCACCAGAATCACCTGGCTTTGAAATTTTTGAAGTAATAATAAGGTTCCATAATTCACCTTTTTCCAAGGTGTCTTTAGGATAACCATTCAGGTATACAATGCCTTGGTTATTGTCTATTATGGTGCCTTTTCTTCTGCCTGATGTTCTGCCAAATAAATAAACCGTCCTTTTATTTCTGATATCTACTGAAGAGACATAGCTGATTCCATTTACTTTGCCATTATAATCGTAGAATACATTTTGTAAAAGGTCCTTGTCATTGAGTTTTGCTAATGCTGCATCCATGTGATGACTTAAGGTACCATCACTCACCTCTGCAATAGGAATTTGTAACTCCTCTACGGTGTCCATACCACCTGGTGAGATGATTTTTGAATCAATAGCTGGATCGTTGGTGAATTTTGATTTTTGAGCTTTCAATTCTGTTGAGCAAAGCACATGATAACAGCTGAGCAGATAGGGTTTGTCCTCATTATTCTTGTATACCATTAATCCTATGGTCCCCATTGCTTTTGATCCTATTCTGGAGCAGCTTAAGCCAAGTTGCTTAGGGTTTTGATTTTCTCCAATAAATTTGGCGGTTTTCGGAGAACTTAATTCATTTTTACCCACTCCGGTAATATCCGTCTGAAATGTATATTTAAGACCACTAGATTCGATAAAGCTTATTTGTTTAGGTATTTCTTCTGCTTCATCCATATTGTTTTTCTTTTCTTCTATTTCAATATGTAAACAATAAAAGGGCTGTTCTTCATTATTTATTTCTTTTTTTCTTGCTGAAAACCCTTGGATTTCGTCAAATTTGTCCTTAAGCTGACTTGCTTCAGTCTTTATAAACTCATTAATGATTCTCTTTTGTTCATCATATGATAGTTCTTTAAATAGATCTTCTTCCTTCTTGATGTTATTCGTATTATTTTCATTTGGCTTAGAATCATCATCGTTTCCTTCTTTCTTCTCTCTCTCCTTAGCAGGAAGTATCAAATCCTTAACCCTGCCCAATAAAACAATGGCTCTTCGAGTATAAAACCCTAGTATAAAGGCCAAGACAATCACGCCTTTGCCAAAGCTTTCATAGGCAGGAGTCTTGGATGAGGATAGTAAATCGATAGAAAGGTATATAATAATGGCTAAAAAAGGAGTGTAAATAAATTTCCCTATTTGTTCTGGTATTTTTTTTTGGTCAAACACCTGAGCACTGAGTGCGCTAAACAATAAATTGGCAATAAGACCAAATAATGACCAAAAGACAATTTCTAATAGGATTCGATTACCATCTAGCCAGAAAAAGGACTTGGTTTTTATGGGATAATAAGGTAAATAAATTTGGAGTATACTAAGTTCTGTATTGTTTATATACTTAATTATATCAGCAGAGTTATTTATATTGTTTTCCTTCTGCAAATAATCAATTATGCTCTTTTTTATTAGAGTATCATCTGTACTATCATGGTTGTTTATTGTTGAGTTAATTAAATTAACCTGATTAAGGTTTAGATAATTAATCTCATTTCCGACTACTTCAATTTTGCCACCGTCACATCTTAAATGAGTTGAAATATAAACTACAACTAAAATAAGTGTGATAATAGAGGTTCCTAATAACCATCGATACCTGATTTTTTCTGAGTGATCCATTTTTATCATTAATTAGTTTACAAAATAGAATTCATACCTAATATACAAAATACATAGGTGCTTAAAAGCAAATATTAAACTTCGGTAGGTTTGGCTTGATTAAATCGAAAAATTATGAAGAAATGAATTTATTTGGGGATAATAGATGCGTTATTAGTCCGAGTATAGATTCATGATAAGTTCATAATAGGTTAGGCCAAATATATATAGTGGAAACCTAAAAGTCAAGAGTATAATAAAAAAAATAAGTTGTTTTGAGCTTATGTTTGAAATGTAAGTTATTGTAAATCTGAGCTGATGCTAGTGGTGCTTGATAAGGTGATGTGATTGGACTAATTCCATTTATTGGATTTTTTATTCGGAATTTATGTTTGTTAAATAAGATATGTTCAATAAAGGGTGGATTATTTAACATTTGTGGAGGTAGTTTGTTCTGTCATTTTACTTAATATTTTGAATTGAATAATTCTTTAGAGTATATTATGGATGTTTTCTTAGTGATTTAATCTCTGAATAAATGTAATGTCAATACTAAAGAATTCTAGTCTAAGCATTGAAACTATTTTTTATTTGAGGAGTCTTAAATTCTGATAAAGTATTACCAAATGAACTATGTGTTTTGTGATGTACCATTGCTTGTAGGATTGTTTACCTCAACAAATACCAAATATCCTTAACAATAAGTTCGCGTTTAGCTTTATTGTTTTTCTGAATGGCAGTAATGTGAGTGGCGCCAAGCTTTTTAACTAGAGCAATGTTTTTCATCTCCTCATCGAAATTATGGGTATTCCCAATCTTTAAGACTTTAAAATCACCACCTTTTTGTTTACGAAGATAAATATAAACACCTCCAACTGTAGTGAGTTTTGCAGGTAATGAATAAGTATGGAAGAGGTATTTCTGACCTGACTTTCCTTTTATATTTATTGTTGATGGTTTCATTATTTTGAGAAGGTTTTAGATTATTTGCCAATGCAAAATTTTCCAAATATATTCCCAAGCAATTCATCAGTAGTTACTTCTCCAGTAATCTCACCCAAATAATGTAAGGCCTGTCGGATGTCGATGGCGATGAGATCGGTGGGGATTTCGTTGTCTAGTGCTTGCTCCACTTGCATGATGCTTTCTTCTACCTGATGGAGGATGTCTACGTGGCGGGCATTGGTAACTATGGTAGAATCTTGAAGGTTTAATGCCTTTACACTTTTAACTAATTTCTCTGCAATGAGGTGGATGTTTTCGTTGCGTTTGGCAGAAATGAAAATGGTCTCTAAGTCCACATAATCGGTGAAGTGGGAGGGGAGCTTGTCCAACTCGTCTGTCTTATTTCCTATGATAATAAATTGCTTGTTTTCATCTTCAATATGGTCTTTAAAGTCGGCTAAACTATGATTAAGCTCCTCTGGGGAAGACATAGTCATATCGCAAACATAGAGTATCACCTGTGACTGATTGATTTTTTCATAGGTTTTTTCTATTCCTATATTTTCAATTTTGTCGGAGGAGTTTCTTAAGCCAGCAGTATCAATAAATCTAAAAGCATAACCATCAATAATAATAGTATCCTCAATAGCGTCACGAGTGGTGCCAGGTATATCAGAAACAATAGCCTTCTCTTCTTTAAGAATTCTATTGAGGAGGGTGGATTTACCGGCATTGGGTTTTCCAATTATCGCCACCGGAATTCCATGTTTCATCACATTTCCAAGTTTAAAAGACTCAATAAGCTTTTGAACTTCTCCTTTTATTCTCGCCAATAACTCGTAAAACTTACCTCTATCCGCAAACTCCACATCTTCTTCACTAAAATCAAGCTCCAATTCCAATAAAGACGCAAAATCTACTAATTCTTTTCGGAGCTCTTTAATCTGATGAGAAAAGCCTCCTCTCATTTGTTTCATAGCCACTTTATGTGACGAGGCAGAGTTTGAAGCAATCAGGTCGGCCACGGCTTCGGCTTGCGAGAGGTCAAACTTTCCATTCATAAATGCACGCATAGTAAATTCTCCAGCATCAGCGTATCTACAGCCATTAGCCCTTAATAATTCTAGTATTTGCTCTTGAATATATACAGAACCATGGCACGAGATTTCCAATGAATCTTCTCCGGTATAGGATTTAGGATTTTTAAAAACACTCACTAAAACTTCATCGATAATTTGCTTTTTAGTGGCGATTTTGCCAAAGTGAATGGTATAACCATTGGCATCCTCTAAACTTTT
>JADGDY010000190.1 GCA_016744655.1 Bacteroidales bacterium
CTTGGTAATTGGGATGGTCCTCTATATAATAAAAATAATTTTTACCTCTATTATAATACTTCTTCAGAAAGGATGGAGTACATCCCTTACGATTTAGATAATACACTTGGAATTGATTGGATGGGTAGGGATTGGAAAACAAGAGACATATACGATTGGGCTCGTCATGGAGAGGCAAGGCCTTTGTATACTCAAATGATGGCAAATGAAGAATTAAAGGCCATTTATACGCAGTATACTTCCGATTTAATGAATAATGTGGTCAATGATGATTTTACTCAAAGAATTTTAGACATCAAAGAAATGATTACTCCTTATTTGGAAAACGATACGTATTATCCTTTAGATTACGGTTATTCTATGACTGATTTTCATAATTCTTATTATAATGGAATTGACAATCATTCACCAGTTGGGATATTCCCTTACATAGAGGAGCGTAAGCAGTCCACATTAGATCAATTAGAAAGTTATGAAGAGCAAGCCATTATAAACCATGTGAGGCATAAGGCAAAAGATGGAGGAGAGGATTTAAGAGTAAGAGCCTATGTTAGAGAATCTGTTACTAGTGTTAAACTTGTATTTACTGCCAATGAAGGTGAGCAACTTGAACTCGAGATGTTTGACGATGGCTTGCATAATGATATAGATGCCAATGATGGTGTTTATGCAATTACTATTGATGAAATGCCACTTGACACAGAAATTCGTTATCAGGTACTTGCAGAAAAAAGCTCTGCCAATCAAACATTGCAACCATGCGAAGCCATCCTCTATCATTATCGTGAATCCTCTATGCCATTGCTAAGGCTTAATGAATTTATGGCTAGTAATGATACTACTATAACTGATGAATATGGGAATTATAGCGATTGGATTGAAGTTTATAATGCCGATAATACACCTATTTATTTGGGTGATAAATACCTCACAGATAATATTAGTGACGAAAGTAAATGGAAAATGCCAAATATAACCCTTATTCCCGGTGAATTTATTTTGTTCTGGGCCGATGGTGATGTGGACAAAGGTAGCAAACATACCAATTTTAAGTTGAGTAAAGGCGGTGAAGAAATAGGTATTTTTGACGCAGATAATACAGGATATTTCCCAATAGATACATTGATTTATGCCGAACAAACAACAGATATTTCTCAGGGAAGAATTGTTGATGGGGAGGGAGCATGGAAGTTTTTCTCTATTCCGACTCCAGGATTCTCTAATATTGTGGATGCCATTGATGAATACGAGTTTTCTCAAACTTTTAGTATCTATCCTAACCCCAATAGTAGAGGATGGTTATATTTAAGTCATCAGAGCGATATTGAGATTTATAGTATAAATGGAAGATTACTGATACAAGCCAAGCAAGTACAAGAAGTGGATTTAGATGGATTGGTAAGGGGAGTGTATTTAGTGAAAGATGAAAATGGAAGTACGCATAAACTGATTATTCAGTAGAAGGTTTTGTGGTTAATGATGCAATGATTGAGTGGATTAATGATCTGAAATACATAGATATACATGCGTATTTGCCCTTAGTGGCTTTTGTGACTTCTTTGAGCTCCTTTGTGAAATAACAATTATACCTAACAGGAAAAGATTATAGAATATATCTAATTCCTTTTCGCATTCTTATCCATAAAAACTTGAAAATCATCATAAGGAATTTTTTTCAGATCTTTTAGAATATACACATATGCTTGTTTTACTGTTTTACCACTCCTATTAATCGAAATGGTATCATATGGAATCACTTCTTTGAAATGTGTTTTTGAGAAATCCATAGAAAACAAATCATTATCCATATTTATAAACCATGCATCCATTCCTAATACATAGCCTCCTCTGTCTTGGTTCATCCAGGCATATTTATGAATTCGTTCAAGACTTCCCCAACCAAGCACATAAGTATTATTGGGTAAAGCCACGTAATAATCCAGGTGAGCAGCAGGAAACCATCTAAAACTAACTAAAGGAGCATTTTTTTGAATCCTATGATCCATTTCAGCTTTTTCCTTAATTTCTTTAAAGGGTTTTTTCATTTGTCGCCAGCCATACATGTCGAGAGAGATATCTGTGCCGACATATTTCTTTAGATCAATCAATCCATAATTTATTTGAGCTCCTCCAATTATAAAAATAATCAGGATACTGATAATTGCAGCTTTGATATAGGAAGGAAACATCTTTAACTCACTATCGCTATTCTTAGTCAAAAATGCTGCTGCAACTAAAATCAGGCTCACATAAGCTGGCCCGGTCCAATGGGGAAGTGTTTTTCTGAAAAGAGAAACAAATAAAAAGGTGGCAATCATGGGTAAGGATTGAAATAAAAGAAAATGAAATTTCTTCTTTTCAAGGAATCTTCCTCTATGTCTCCAACCGTAAATCACAGCTGCCCATACTAAAATAAATACCACAGGATTTTGATAAAGAAACTCACCTAAAATCTCAGTTCCAATAAAGTCGAAACGAATTCCCTGGCTACCAACTTCAACTCTATCGCTATGGAAGGTAAAGCTGATAAAATGATGGATATAATTCCAGATTAAAACAGGAGAAAAGACAACGATACTAATGATTCCAGCAGCATATAAACTCAAACTTTTAAACCAATTCCGATTATGAAAAAGCAGGTATAAAAATATTCCAGGCCATAAAAACACAGTGGTGTATTTTGAAATCATCCCCAATCCAATGCTAAGCCCTAATAATAAGAACCTTCTTTTATTGGAGTTCACCGTATCTTTATCTGGAAGAATGTCTATCATTAAATAGAGAGAGAAAATCCAGAAAAATAACTGTGGAGTATCAGGCATAATAAATACACCTGCAATTAGGGTGGTATATAAAGAGCAAGTATATAATAGTGCTGCATACCAACCTGTTCTTTCATTTTTTACTCTATTTCCCAACTCAAAAATGAGCCAAGTATTTATAGCAGCGAAAAATATGGAGGAGGCTCGCATTAACAGTCCAGAGCTCAAATATGATCCAAAGGAAAACAATTGAATCATCCAGCCAATCATTGGAGGATGATCAAAATGACTCCAATCAGGATATTGTGCGTAGGTATAGTAGTATACTTCATCATTCCCTAGTTCTATCCAAGATGCCAATATTATTCTAATAATAGTGCTGATAAATATCAACCATGCAAGCGGCTGATAATTTGAGGGAATGTGAATTTTCATTATTGGAAACTAATCAAATAGATATCAAAAGCCAATACTGAATTTGCAGGTACACTACCTGAACCACTGGTACCATAACCCATATAACTTGGGATAAATAGCTTTCCACGTCCACCTTTCTTAAAAAGAGGGATTCCTTCTTGCCATCCTGATACAACATTCCTAAGTGGGAAAGTAGCGGTACCGCTATCAAATTCTGTTCCATCAAGAAAGTATCCAGTGTATTTTACAGTAACTGTACTGTTAATATTAGGGTGAACGCCACTTCCTGCTTTTTCGATGATATAGTATAATCCGGAAGTTTTCTTCTCTGCAACTAGGTCGTTATTAGTTAAGTATTGCTCAATAAGACTAACATCTTCTGCCAATTGTTCCGACTGAGTTTTAGTTTCATCCTTATTACAAGAAAATAATCCTAACATAAGGACTAATGCGAGAAAACTTGATATTCTTTTCATTGTTCTAAAATTTGGGGCAAATATAGTGATTTTCGCTTCTTTCAGATCTTAAAAAAGCTTAGCCTGGGTTTACTTACTTTTGATGAGTTCTTCTACCAATTTAGGTATAGCTTGACCTGCTCTTTCTGCAATGCATTTCACATTAGATTTAAAACTAAAATCGTTGGCATTAAGATCAATATAATAAATCGGAATGTTGGTTTGCGCATAATCAATCAAACTTGCTGCTGGATATACCGCTAGGCTAGTGCCAATGATAATGAGTATATCAGCCTGAGAAACAATGTTTACAGCTTCACTAATAGCAGGGACCGCTTCTCCAAACCAAACAATATGAGGTCTAAGTTGAGACCCTTTTTCACATAAGTCTCCTTTCTTTAACTCCCAGTGGTCAAGTTCGTAAACTAAGGATTCATCAATGG
Organism: Bacteroidales bacterium; assembly: GCA_016744655.1. Lineage (GTDB taxonomy): Bacteria > Bacteroidota > Bacteroidia > Bacteroidales > UBA12170 > UBA12170. The sequence continues at coordinate 4,078 of JADGDY010000190.1, forward strand.
TAGATCTTACCTTTTTCATTTCTCCATGAAGATGAAGAATGTTTTTACTTCCAGCTCTTTCATGAAGGTCATCCACATTTTGGGTGACTATATTTACATCGTAGTGTTCTTCAAGTTCTACTATAGCTTTATGGCCATCATTGGGTTCTACTTCAAATAATTGTTTGCGTCTAATATTATAGAATTCCAAAACTAAATCCATATCATTTTGCCAAGCAATAGGACTCGCTACTTCTTCCATTCTATAATTTCTCCAAAGCCCATTGGAATCCCTAAAGGTGCTTATTCCACTTTCTGCACTCATTCCAGCACCACTTAATACTACAATTTTTTTCATCTAAAGTATTTTAAAATATTCATTCAAATTTAACCAAAAATTGGATTGGGGATATTGCTTTTTTTCTTAACTTACAAGCTAAATGAGAGAGTATTACTTCATAAGTAAAAAAGAACCAGAAACCTTGTATATTCATGTGAGGCTAACAGCTATTTTAGTAGTGATTACTCTTTTTCTACCCGTAGTTTTTGCTCAACATCAAAAGCACTTTGTAATAGAACCCATTGCTTCAGAGAAAATCCCGTTAAATGAGAATTTAAGCCAAGGAAGAGTTTTCGATATTGTAGAAGATGAAAGAGGATTTATTTGGATTGGTACTATGGATGGCCTGAATAGGTATGATGGGTATCATGTAAAAGTTTTCAGACGTGAATTTAATGATACCTTAAGCCTTGATAATAACCAAATTAATAAAATGGTATGCTCGGATAATGGAATTCTCTGGGTACTTACAAAAACAGGGGTGAATAAATTCAATACTTATACAGAGATATCTCACCAACTAAAGCTGCCTAAAAAACTTTCAGTAATAAATACTCTTCATGATATAGAGGTTGATCAAGAAAACAATTTGTGGATTGCAAGTTCAGAAGGATTACTCCTAAAAAAGAGTTATGCGGAGGAAGTTGAAAAAGTTGATTTGGAGCCTGTTAATTTTGAAATTACACGATTGTTAATTGACGGAAAAAACAATATATGGATAGCAGGAAATACCAATACTATTGTTAAATACAATTACCATACTGATCAGGTTGAATCTTTTTCTCTTCCAGATTTTCCTGAAGGAAATGATGGGTTTTGGATTACAGATATACATGAAGATAAAGAAGGGGATATTTGGTGTGCAGATAATAATCCTAGTTATGTGCATTATGATTTACCAAATGTTTTTGTGAAGAAAAAAGGTGAAAATAAATTCAATGCCTTTGATGAGTATTCAGATTTGCTCAAAGAAAATGAAAGAGAGGCTTTCCTTTCTGGTGTTAGAGGTTTTGAAAGTAGAGAAGGTGAGTTATGGCTGGTTACTACCGCACAGAGTATTGCCAAAATCGATTTCGATAGCCATACATTTACATTTTACCCTGAACATAGAGACTTTTATTATCATAGAGAGGTGGATAAGAAAACACTGTTTTTTGATTCTCATGAAAATTTATGGCTAGGAACAAATGGTCAAGGGGCTTATATTTTACCGCATAAAAAAGATTTCTTTAAGCTAATAAATACAGATTTAGTAGATGAGTTTTACTTAAAAAGTATAAGAGCATTTTATGAAGATGAAGATTTCTTTTGGGTAGGTGGATATAATGGTTTAATAAAGATGAATAAATCCACTCAACAATTTTCCCCGATAATTACTCGTGATATTGTTTATTGTATTGAAGAATTTCCAAATAATAAAGATGCTCTTTTGTTGGGTACTGAAGGAGGAGGTTTAATGATGTTGGATATTAATTCAGAACAGCTCATTAGCCTAAATAATGAATGGTTTAATGCCGAAAAAACAGATAGCCGATTTAATTGGGTTTTTGATATTTTAAATGATGGGGATTCGCTTTATTTGATTGGTGCAAAGGATGCTATAGCTAAATATCACATAGGTTCTGGTGAAATTGAGCGCTACGGAAATAACGAAAAAGTTAGCTTTTATTTTGGCAACATTTTAAATATTTATCGCAGCTTTTCAGGGCAAGTTTTCGCTGGAAGTGATATATCTGGACTTTTAACATACAATGATACTATAAATGATTTTCAATATTATCAACACCCCATCAATTCAAGTTTTGATTTTAAATCGATTAGAGTAAACCATATCAATCAAACTCCAGATAGTACCTATTGGATTTCATCCGATAAGGGATTGATTATGATGAATGATAAAGAAATTAGGTTTATTACTAAGAAAGATGGTTTGTTGAATGATTTTGTATACGCAGCAATATCAGATAATCATGGGTGTCTGTGGTTAAGTACCAACGGAGGGATTTGTAGTTACCATATTCAAGACAATCATATTTCAACTTTCTCCATCAATGATGGTTTGCAGGGCTTGGAATTTAATACTGCAGCACATTATAAGTCACAAGATGGACAAATATTCTTTGGAGGAGTCAATGGATTTAATTATTTCAATCCTTCTAAAAAGCATCAGCAAAACGATGAGTTTCCAATGGTTATTACAGGGGTGTATTTTAATAACGATGAGTTTAAATCAGATTATTATGGTTACTCAGATATGAGTTTTAGTGTTCCACCATCAATAGAATATTTTAAGTTGGAGTTTGCATCTTTGAATTATCTTTCTGCTCCCCAGAATCGATATAAATATAGAATTGATGAAATACATAAAGATTGGATTCATTTGGGTCAAGAACATGAAATCGGATTTCATGGAATGGACCCAGGCGTTTATCACCTTGAAATATTGGCTTCTGATCATCATGGAAGCTGGAGTGCATATCCCATGAAAATTACCTTTCAGGTAGAGGCTATGATTTGGGAGACCAAGTGGTTTAAATTTGTCGTGATTTTGATAGGATTGGGTTTCTTATTTTTGGTTATTAACATACGTATAAGACTTCTTAAAAATCAAAAAAAGAGAATTGAAAACCTTGTAGAAGAGCGTACTAAGGAATTATCTGATGTTAATGTGAAGCTGAGAAAAGTTAACAGTACCAAAGAAAAATTTCTAACTATTATTTCTCATGATATTAAAAATCCACTAAGCGCAGCACAATCTGTTAGCGCCGATTTAAAAGAGAATTTCTATGAATATACAGATGAAGAAAGAGGTGCTTTGCTGGGTATTATGTATAGGTCGCTTAACCATTTAAATGACTTAATTACAAATTTAAGTGGATGGTCTCGACTGCAACATCAAGAGATAAAACCTAAAATAGAAAGTTGTGATTTAAATTATATTATTCAGGAGAACATTGAACTTGTTGGGGCTTCTTTGTTAAAGAAAGACTTGAAAATAGAATCGAATATTGCTGATAAACTAAACTTATATGCCGATTGTAAAATGATAGATACCATTTTGCGAAATTTGATATCAAATGCCATAAAGTTTTCCTATCCCAATTCGACCATACAAATAACAGCCATGGAGGAGTCTGGTTATATTAAAATAGCCATAAAAGATAGTGGAGTAGGTATGAGTACAGAGATATTAAATGGTTTATTTAGTAGCGAAAGATCGCAGAGTTTGCCAGGAACAGCAAATGAGAAAGGAACAGGATTTGGTTTGTTAATGATTCATGAGTTTGTAAAGCTGAACTATGGTAAAATTTCTGTGGAAAGTAAGGAAGGGAAGGGTTCAGTATTTACTTTAAGCTTTCCAGTCCATAAACAAAAATAGCTGTTTCATCTCAGTTGCCTGATTCAAAACAGCTATTCTAATTAGTCTGTATTCTTAGAATAATTTCATATCATCTAAAACGCTCATCACACCTTTTACAGCTACCGATGACTCGTTTAACAAAGTTTGCTCATCTTCGTTTAATTCTACTTTAACGATTTCTTCAATACCGTTTTTACCAAGTTTAACAGGTACTCCAAGATAAACATCCTCTTGTCCGTACTCTCCATTTAATAAGGCACAAACAGGGAAAACTCTGTTTTGGTCCATTACAATAGCTTCACACATTTGAGCTGCAGCTGCACCAGGAGCATACCAAGCAGAAGTTCCCATTAGTTTTACTAATTCTCCACCACCTACTTTTGTACGCTGAACAATAGCTTCTAATTTATCATTATCAATGATCTCAGTTACTGGAATTCCACCAACTGTAGTATATCTTGGAAGTGGAACCATAGTATCACCATGACCACCCATTAATAATGCTTGAATATCATTTGGAGAACAATCAAGCTCAGTAGCTAAGAATGCTCTGTATCGTGCTGTATCTAAAATACCAGCCATACCGAATACTTTTGAAGAATCTACACCAGCAGTTTTGTATGCTGCATAAGTCATTACATCTAAAGGATTAGCTACAATGATAACAATAGCATCAGGTGAATATTTTAAGGCTTGCTCAACAACAGTTTTAACAATACCAGCATTTGTAGAAATTAAATCATCGCGGCTCATTCCTGGTTTACGAGGAATACCAGAAGTAACAACGATAATACCAGAACCAGCAGTTTTTGAATAATCATTAGTAACACCAGTTACACGAGTATTGTATCCATTGATAGGGGCAGTTTGCCACATATCTAATGCTTTACCTTCAGCAACACCTTCTACTATGTCAACTAATACTACTTCTTTTACAATGTCTTTATGAGCGATGACGTTGGCAGCTGTTGCTCCAACGTTTCCTGCCCCAATTACAGTTATTCTTTCCATT
>JADGDY010000191.1 GCA_016744655.1 Bacteroidales bacterium
GAATAATACCATTCCATTCCAGGCGGAATCAAGCATATTCATGCCTGATTTGGATCCACCTTCCATTCACTACATTGTGAAAAATGAGTAGTAGAAAGGTCAATTAGTCCTTTACTTGTTTGTTAACTTTCAGCATTTTCGTTGTTTCAAACGTTTGTTTATAAGCTGAATATGAGTATTGTAAAGGAAGCACATTGATTACTAACGAAAGAACATTAAAGCTCCAGACTTTGAAGACCTCAACTGAAGAGCAAAAAAAAGATAGAGTTTTCCTTAGGAAATACTTCTTTTCGAGTTAGAAATGGTTAATCATACTTTTTAGTGATTAAAAGCAAGCGAAGTTCCGATATACTCCATTTGTATTGATGATTTTTTTATCAAGTGGGTTTTAGCAATAAAGTAGGGTTTCCCCGTGCTCCCCATAATTTTTGATGTGCCCCTAATTTTGGTGCAGAGCACCAACCTCTTTATAAAAAATTAACTGTAACATATTCTTAGAGCTACAGAGTAGCGTTCTATAATTACGATTTCAGTATTTTTTTTGGAGTTTATATTAGAGTGTCATTTAAACTAAGGGCTCTCAGCTCTCGGAGAGAATAGCTACCATATACTTTACCCCCGAAAATCACAATCAAGCAAGTGGTCATTCACCAAACCACAAGACTGCATCAAGGCATATACCACTGTAGTTCCAACAAATTTGAATCCTCGCTTTTTCAAATCTTTCGAGATTTTATCAGATAGGGGAGTGTTAGCAGGTACTTCACTCATATCCTTAAAATGATTGATAATAGGCTCGTGATTCACAAATCCCCAGATATATTTATCGAAACTACCAAACTCTTCTTGTACTTTCAAAAAAGCCTGTGCATTGTTGATGGCGGATTTTACTTTTAGCTTATTTCTAATAATGCCTGCATTTTGAAGCAATTCAGCTTCTTTCTCCTCTCCATATACAGCAATCTTTTTATAGTCGAATTGATCAAATGCATCAAAGAAATTCTTTCTTTTTCGGAGGATGGTAATCCAGCTTAATCCAGCTTGAAAAGTTTCTAAGACCAGAAACTCAAACCATTCTTGATCGTTGTGTACCGGCTTTCCCCATTCTTTATCATGGTATTCTTGGTATAATTCATCATCACCAGCCCACCAGCACCTACTTGGATCACTCATATTACTTTATTAAATTTTTAAGGACCTCAGTGGTAAGCTCTTCTCCGGGAAGTTTAGGGAATCCTTCCCAAATAACAATCCCCTCAGGATTAATTAAAATGATATGCGGTATGCCAGTTACTTTAAGCTCATTCTTAACTCTACTTTGAGTATCAAAACCATTGGCGTATTTTATATTTTCCTTTGCATAGGATTCTACTTTTTCTTTTGGTTCATTACTAATACCAATAATCACCAATTTATCAGAGAACTTCTCTTGCCATTCGTTTAGTTCTGGAATTCCTTTTCTACAAGGACCACACCATGTAGCCCAAATATCTACAAGTACATATTTCCCTTTTAAATCCCCAGGTTCTGTTACCCAGCCTTCAACTTCAATAGCTGGTGCTTTTTGACCAATAATGGACTTGGCCCACATTTTTTTGTCCGGATTGGGATTATTGGTTAAATCTGCTGCCTGAGCTGAAAATAGTACTAGAATTAATGAAAGTGTGAAAAAGATAGTTTTTTTGTTCATGATACGTTGGTTTTACAAATAAATAATTCCTTTATATTAAAAACAAAAATAAGGCCAAATAGTTGCATTGTTCAAGTGAATTTAACAATTATTTTAATTTGCTCATTTTCTTGCGGTTAATTGCTTAGGCAATTAATGAAATATACTTATCTTCGCCACAATTTTTAATAATTGAAATGCGTGACTTTTAACCATCAATATGAGATGATAAAGTAACCGAAAAGAAAATATTTATATGAAGATTACAAAAGACACAGTGGTTTCCCTTACTTATATTCTAAGTGAAAATGATGTGCAAGGAAACTTAATCCAAGAAGTTACCAAAGACAAGCCTTTCGTTGTTTTATTTGGTGCTGGAACCTTATTACCAAAATTTGAGAACGAATTAGAAGGTCTTAAAGTTGGAGATTCATACGGTTTTAGTGTTGAAAGCAAAGAAGGATATGGTGATTTTAATCCTAATGCTATCGTTGAATTAGATAAAGACATCTTTAAAGTTGAAGGTGAAATTGATAATGAGATGCTACAGGTTGGAAATTCTATTCCTATGCAAAACGACCAAGGACAACCATTAAATGGTGTGATCAAAGAAATTAAAGAGGATAAAGTAGTTATGGATTTTAACCATCCATTAGCTGGTGTAAATCTTTATTTCACTGGTGAAATTCTTGATGTACGTGAAGCTTCTGAAGAAGAATTATCTCACGGACACGTTCACGGAGAAGGTGGTGTTCAGCACTAGAAACTGAATAGAATGCTATAAAAAAAAGAACCACTCTTATTTCTAAGAGTGGTTTTTTCGTTTTCTGTATTATTTATACTATTTGTACAACAAAAATATAGTATTTCGTTTATGGATATCAATAGGATCTTTTCTTCTTTTCCAATTTTCTGCAGTATCACTAATAATTAATTCTGTTTCTAGAGTTAAATCAGTTGCTACACATATTCTTGTAGTTGCAGAACTCGTCTTTATCAAGCTTTCTAGCATTTGATTATTGCGATAAGGTGCTTCAATAAAGATTTGAGTTTGGTGTTGTCTGAAAATTTTCTTTTCCAATTCTTTAATGGTTCTTTCTCTTTGACCTCTTTCTCGAGGAAGGTAACCCAAGAAGGCAAAATTCTGGCCATTAAAACCACTAGCCATTAAAGCAAGTAAAATAGAAGAGGGGCCTACTAAAGGTACCACTTGAATTCCCTTTGTATGCGCCATGCTTACAATGTCAGCTCCCGGATCAGCAACACAAGGAGTTCCAGCATCACTTAATAAACCAATATCCTGACCTTTTTCAGCATTGTTTAAATAGCTGATAATATCTCTTGGTTTACTGTGCTCGTTCAACTCTAAAAACTCTAATTGCTCAATCTTACCTTTCCACCCAGCTTTACTTAAAAATCTACGTGCATTTCTCAACTCTTCAACAATGAAGTGTTCTATTTTTAGAATCCTCTGAATATTTCCATTAGGAAGAATATCTTCCAAATTGCTTTCACCTAAAGTATTAGGGATTAGATATAATTTGCCTTTGTTTTCCATATTACCAGTTTACCTCACCTCTACGAATAGGCATCGTCATACAACGAGCACCACCACCACCACGAGCAAGTTCACTTCCTTCAATGGTAATTACATATTTATCGTATTCATTAGGATCTCTTTTTCCTTCTACTACATCTTTTGCAGTAATAACTTCGAAACCATTTTTGTTTAATTCTTCAATGGTATAAACATTTCTGCCATAGCCAATTACTTTTCCAGGGCCTAAGGCAAAGAAATTAGTTCCACTATGCCATTGTTCACGTTCCATAATATAAGGATCGCCTTTTCCTCCACATTGAATAGGTTCCATATCCATCCCTAGTTTCTTTAATCCGCTAAAGATGTTTGCAGTTTCTTTTATAGACTCTACTTTACCATTATCAATAGTAATCATAATAGTTCTATATCTATTTGCTTGCATGATTACTGGTTCGTAAATCATACATTTATCTTTGTCTAAGAAGGTGAAAGCCATATCTAAGTGAATAAAAGATTCGGGGCTCTCTGGTAATTCTTGAACGATAATATGTCTTCTTTCTTTAGTGCTCTTTAAGCATTCGATAATAAAATCGATACCTTGGCTTGTGGTTCTAGGGCTCAAACCAATCAATAGAATGTCTTCACGCGCAATTAAAACATCACCACCTTCAATGGTTAAGTTTTTCATGGTACGAGCTACTGTTTGAGGATTTACAGTCCTGGTATTAAATTTAGGATGAAAATCAAAAATACTTTCCATGATAATGGCTTCTCTTTCTCTAACCTGGTTAGCCATTTTATTGATTAAAACTCTAGAGTTAACAGAAACAGATGCATCGCGCATAAAGAAAAAGTTATGCAGAGGTTTTAAAGTATATCTGTCTGTATCTAAGAATTTGGTTAAATTGTTAACTACCATTTCACCACCTTGTATCAAGCGGCGAGCCAGTTCTTTATCATCAAGATCTGTAATATGGCGTTCGTAACGTTCAATATTTTCGTTTTTGAGGATTCTTTTAATTAAAGTTTCCTTCACTTTATCGTTACCTAATATATCTTCAAGTAGATCTTTAACTTCAAAAGTTTGAGTAAGTTTATTTAAAGCTCCACTAAATTCTTTATATTCTTTTTCGGCAACATTTAGATTTAAAATGTCTGAATATAAGGCTTTTTCAGCGTTTTGAGGCGTCATGTTTTCAACTTCTCTTCCAGGAGTATGAAGAATAACCGCCTCTAAATCGCCTATTTCGGACGATACTTTAATATCTATTGGATTCATAGTGATAAAATTTTTGCAAAAGTACTAAAAAGCAAGTTAGAAATGGGTTTAAATTAGTGAGTGTTCAACCTAATTTAGTAAGAGTTATTTAAGTCTGTTAATTGTGCACTAGATTGGAGCAAATTTGTTCATCTCCAAACATTATTATATATTCGAGCAATCAAAAATCAGAAACCTTTGAATTTAACAATAGAACAAGCACAAGAAGTCGTAGATCAGTGGATTAAGGATAATGGGGTCAGGTACTTCAATGAATTAACTAATATGGCTGTTTTGATGGAAGAAGTAGGGGAGGTTGCTAGAATAATATCTCGTAAATATGGGGAGCAATCTTTCAAAAAAAGTGATGAAAAAGTTGATTTGGCAGACGAGTTTGCTGATGTATTATTTGTACTCATATGTTTAGCCAATCAAACTGGTGTTGATCTCACTGAGGCTTTCAAAAGAAACATTGAGAAGAAAACCAAACGAGATCATCAAAGGCATAAGAACAATCCCAAGCTTACCGATAATAACAAAACCTAAATATATGAAGAGAAGAATACTATTAATGTTGAGCATTGCTTTTTTGGCATGGCCGGTACTTGCGCAAGAAAGCGACAGCACTAAAACTGCCAAAATTAAAAAAGGATGGAGTTTTGGCGCACTTCCGGTGGTCTCCTATGACAGTGATTTAGGATTTCAATATGGCGCTTTAGGATCCATATATCATTACGGTGATGGAACTAGATTTCCTGAATATGATCATATGTTTTATGTTGAAGGAAGTTTATTTACTAAAGGAAGTGGAATTTTTCGTTTTGCTTATGAAAGTGATCGATTAATAAAAGGGGTAAGAATCAACTTCGATATGAGTTATATCCCTGATGATGCTTACGATTTCATTGGGTTTAATGGTTATGAAGCTGTTTATAATCAACCTTGGATAGATCAAGATAATGTGAACTACCGAAGTCGTATGTTTTATAAGCAAAAGCGAAACATGTTTCGTACTCGTGTTGATTTCCAAGGGAAACTAGCTATTAAGAATTTAAACTGGACTGGTGGAGTCGAGTTTTATAATATGGAAATCTCCAGTGTAAATGTAGATAAATTCAATAAAGGTAAAGATGGAGAGGATTTATTACCATCTACAGAAGACATGCCAGGATTATATGAACGCTATCAAGAATGGGGATTGATAGATGAAAATACCAAAGGTGGTGGAATGGTAATGGGCCTTAAGGCTGGTTTAGTTTATGATTCTAGAGATAATCGTGCTCACCCAACTAAAGGTATTTGGACAGAAGCAGGTTTGTTTTTTGCACCGTCTTTTATTAATGATGTGGACGAAGGATATCTTAAGTTTTATTTGACTCATCGTCAATATTTTAATATTGTAAAAGATCGTTTGACTTTTGCCTATAGAATTGGTTATCAATCAAGTTTGGTGAACAAAGGACCTTGGTATACAGATCAGTTGCTAATTACAAGCGCGCTTAGAGGAGCCTTTTCAGAAGGCTTAGGAGGAGCAAGAAGCCTTAGAGGTATCAAAAGGAATAGAGTAGTAGGTGATGGAGTTGCTTATGGTAATATAGAGTTGCGTTGGAAAGTTGTTTATTTCGATTGGTTCAATCAGAACTTTTATATTGGTTTAAATGGTTTCTTAGATGGTGGACAAGTGGTGAAGCTAATTCCAACGGAAGATCAAATAGAGTTTATCAATGGCGAAGAAGATCCGTCTTATGTTAAAGAGGATTATTTTGATGTTGGAGCAGAAAGCTTACATACAAGCTATGGTTTAGGATTAAAAATAGCCATGAATCATAACTTTATTTTTGGTGTAGATTATGGTAGAGTAGTTAGTGATAAAGATGGTGGTTCTGGAATTTATATTGGATTGAATTATTTATTCTAGCAGAAACTAAAGAGATAAAAAAAGCACGAAATCCATTAGGTTTCGTGCTTTTTTCTTAGAGTGAGTTTCCAAGCTTACAGAAAAGGATATTCTACTTTTGTAAGAAACAAAGCTTGACCAGGTACTGACCACCCAGCATTCCCACGGTTTTTACTCTCAATGACTTCTCTAAATTCTTGTAGGCTCATTTTTCCTTGTCCAACTTCTAATAAGGTTCCAACAATAGCTCTTACCATATTTCTTAGAAATCGATCTGCTTTAATGGTGAAAACCCATAAGTTATCCTCCTCCATTTTCCATTCTGCCTTCATAATTTTACAATTGAAGGTATTCACATCGGTTCCTGTTTTCGAAAAGCATTCAAAATCGGTATATTCAAACAAAATATTGGCAGCTTTATTCATGATCTTAAAATCCACATGACGAAAAGGAAGCTGATAGCTTAGGTCTTTCTTGAATGGGTTTTTTTGACTGACAATATGATATTCATAAGTTCTGCTACTGGCATCAAAACGGGTGTGAGCTTCTTTATCTACTTCAAAGAAATCTTGAATGGCAATATCATAGGGTAGAATTGAATTTAATTTATACACCATTTGATCTGATGGAAATCTAATTTTATCAAAATCGATTTCTAAATGAGCGTAGAATTCACTTGCATGAACACCAGTATCGGTTCTACCACAACCGGTGATCATTTGTGGACTTCTAAGTAATATCTCTAAAGCTTCATTTATTTTCTGTTGCACAGTGATTGCATTAGGCTGCATTTGCCAACCATGATAATTAGTGCCCAAATAAGAAAGCTTTATAAAATATCGTTTCAGCATTAGTTAATGATGTCGAATCCAGTATAGCGTTGTAATACTTCGGGAACTTTAATACCGTTTTCTGTTTGGTTGTTTTCTATCAATGCTGCCATAATTCTAGGAAGAGCTAAAGCACTACCATTTAATGTATGGGCAAACTGACTTTTACCATTTTCATCTTTAAAACGAAGCTTTAATCGATTGGCTTGGAAGCTCTCGAAATTCGATACAGAGCTAACTTCTAACCATCTGTCTTGTCCAGTGCTGTAAACTTCATAATCAAATGTAAGAGCAGAAGTAAAGCTCACATCTCCACCACATAAACGAAGCTCACGATAAGGTAATCCTAGTTTTTCTAGTAATCCTATTACATGTGCTTTCATTTCTTCTAAAGTCTCATAAGACTTATCAGGGTGTTGTACTTGTACAATCTCAACTTTATCAAATTGATGTAATCTATTAAGTCCTCTTACTTCCTTACCATAACTACCAGCTTCTCTACGGAAACATGCAGAATAAGCAACATTTTTCACTGGGAAATCAGCAGCTTTCAAAATTACATTTCTATAGATATTTGTCACAGGTACTTCAGCAGTAGGAATCATATAAAGGTTATCAGCTTGCATGTGATACATCTGACCTTCTTTATCTGGTAACTGACCAGTTCCGTATGCAGAATCCTCATTCACCATTAGGGGAGGGAGTACTTCTAAATATCCACTATCCACAGCTTGGTCTAAGAAGAAGCTGATTAATGCACGTTGTAATTTGGCCCCTTTTCCTTTGTAAACTGGGAATCCAGCTCCAGTAATTTTAACACCTAATTCGAAATCAATAAGGTCGTATTTCTTAGTTAATTCCCAATGAGGAAGTTTATTGGGGCCTAAATCAGGAATAGTTCCATGCTCTGATAAAATCTCATTTTCTTCTTCGCCCTTACCAGGTTTAACAGTTGGATGTGGAATATTTGGTAAAGAGATGATTAATTCTTGAAGTTCAGTCTCTGTATTGGCTTTTTGCTCAGCAAGAGATTTAGAAAGACTCTTTAATTCTCCACTCCTGGCTTTCTTTTCATTGGCCTCCTCAATTTTTCCTTCTTTAAAAAGTAAACCAATAGATTTTGCTATTTGGTTAGCTTCTGCAAGGTTAGCATCGAGTTCTCCTTGAAGTTTCTTTCTTAAATTGTTTTTCTCCTCAATTTGAGGAATGATAGCGCTGGCATCGAAGTTTTTGATTTTTAGTTTTTCAATAACTTCAGCCTGATTTTCAATTATATAGTTTGTCTGTAGCATGGAATTTCTATTTTTTGCAAATGTAAACGATTCAAGTTCAAAATAAAAGTATGAGCATAAAAAAAACTGTCAAGCAATAAGCAAGACAGTTTTGTATTTTTATAACAGTATTTTGCTTATTCAGCAGCCTCAATTGGACTAACAGATACATATGATCTATCTTGTCTAGTCTTTTTGAACTCAACAATACCATCAACCAATGCAAATAAAGTATGATCTTTACCCATTCCTACATTTAGTCCTGGGTTATGAACTGTACCTCTTTGTCTGATTAAGATATT
>JADGDY010000192.1 GCA_016744655.1 Bacteroidales bacterium
CGACAGTAAACATTTCTTCTTTTTTCATCTTTCTTTTTGAGCACAAAGGTCTATGATCTCAATTGTGCAGAAAAGATGGTGTTCGTCGGATGCTTACATAGCAACTAATGGCGTCATCCACGTCATTGATGAAGTTTTAGTACCTGCTGAGAAAAGCAAAACTTCTAAAACTAATGGTGGTGGATGCTAATTTAGTTCATTAATATTTTAAATGAATAATAATGAATAAGCCATATTCACATTAAATTAATTAAATGCCATTCTCGTTTAGAGGATGGCATTTTTTTAATATCACTGGCGAACTGCTTTTCTGCAAAAAAGATAATATTATTCTTTTTCAAGCTATTAATCTTCATTTTCTCCACAATATCAGTAATACCACTAGAAAACCTAAGCATATAAGTATTATATTTGGCGCCCTTTACTGAAAAAAATCATATTTAATAAAGAATAAATATTACCAAAAAAAATGAAAAAAACACTATTAACACTAGTTATCACCTTGGTTTCTTTTAGCCTATTTGCGCAGATACCAAGCGGATACTACGACGATGCTCAAGGCCACTCGGGAGAAAGCCTAAAAACTGAGCTTTACTACATTATTAAAGACCATAATTCCCAATCTTATGGGGCATTATGGGATCATTATTACACAACCGATGACAAACCAAATGGAAAAGTTTGGGATATGTATTCTGATGTTCCTGGTGGCAACCCTCCTTATGAGTTTACATTTGGCTCTGGCCAATGCGGAAACTATAGTGGCGAAGGTGATTGCTACAATAGAGAACACTCCTTTCCTAAAAGCTGGTTCGATGATTCTAGTCCAATGGTAACCGATATCTTTCATATTGTTCCAACGGATGGTTATGTAAATGGTAAAAGAAGTAATTGGCCATTTGGTGAAACCAATAGCCCAAGCTGGACCAGTGACAATGGTTCTAAAGTTGGTAGCTGTAGTGTTTCAGGTTATAATGGAACCATTTTTGAACCTATTGATGCTTACAAAGGCGATTTTGCCCGAATCTATTTCTATATGGCCACACGCTACGAAAACCGAATTGCTAGTTGGGAAAATAATTCTTCGAATTCTGATGCTGCACTAGATGGTTCTTCTTTCCCATGTTATGAGGAATGGTATTTAAATATGCTATTAGATTGGCATAATAATGATCCTGTAAGCCAGAAAGAAATTGACAGAAATAATGATATCTATTATGAGGTTCAAGGCAATAGAAACCCATTTGTAGATCATCCAGAATGGGTGGCTTTGGTATGGGGTGGCGTGCAAGCTCCTTCTATAACAAATGTAAGTTATACTCCTCAATTTCCTGAAGAAAACGAAGCCGTAACTGTAAGTGCTCAAATTACTGATGATGGTGGTATCGTTACTTCTCAGCTATTATGGGGATTAGCATCTTCTAATTTAAATAACACTGTAAATTTATCTGCTAGTGGTAATAATTATTCTGCTACTATCCCTGGCCAATCTGCCGGACAACAAGTTTATTTTAAAATAAAAGCGATAGATGATGAAAACAACACTTCTCTGTCTAGTGTTAACAATTATCAAGTAGCAGAAAATGCTGGCTTTATTTCTCTTCCATTTACTGAAGATTTCAATGATGAAACCCTAGGTATCTTTCTTGATGTTAGTGTAACAGGTCCAGAATTAACATGGCATAATGATGATTACCAAGATGCCTACTATGCAAAAATGTCAAATTACAATGGTACTGACAATTCTGAAAATGAAGATTGGTTGATTACTCCTGGGATTAATTTCGATGGCTATAGTAATGAAAAATTGAACTTCAAATCCTCCATGAAGGATTATGATGATGATAACTGTTTCATATATTTGATGTATTCTACAAATTACTCTGGAACAGGAAATCCAAACAATGCTACTTGGACTGATATCAGTAGCTCTGCTAATTGGTCTAATGGCGATTACACTTGGACTGAATCAGGTGAAATTAATCTAGCATCAATTACTGGAAACCAGGTTTATTTAGCATTTAAATACGATTCTCAAGCAGGTTCAGGAAAAACTTGGCAAATT
This sequence comes from Bacteroidales bacterium, assembly GCA_016744655.1. GTDB lineage: Bacteria > Bacteroidota > Bacteroidia > Bacteroidales > UBA12170 > UBA12170. Next base: position 2,066 of record JADGDY010000192.1, read on the forward strand.
GACGATGTGAGTATTACCATTGACGGAACGTCAAATACTCCTCCTCAAATTACCGATGTATCTCACAGTCCTAATACTCCCGATGCAAACGAAGCAGTAATAGTAAGTGCAACCATAACAGATGATGGAAGTGTTGCTTCTGCAGAATTACTTTGGGGATTAAGTTCCTCAAGCTTGAATAATACTGTAAACTTGACAGCTTCTGGTTCTTCATATTCTGGTCAAATCTCTGGTCAAACTGAAAGCACTACTGTTTATTATCAGATTAAAGCAACTGATAATGATGCAGAAGTTGGGACAAGTACTATTGCATCTTACACTGTTAATGGTTCTTCTGGCACTCCACCTCAAATTAGTGATATTGAACACCTCCCTGTTATACCTAATGATAATGAACCAGTTATAGTCACTGCTAATATTACTGATGATGGAAGTATTAGCTCTTCTGAATTATTGTGGGGTTATTCTTCAACAAATCTAAACAATATGATAAACTTGTCTGCTAGCGGTAATAATTACTCTGCCACAATTCCTGGCCAATCTGCCGGACAGCAAGTTTATTTTAAAATAAAAGCTATTGATGATGAAAACAACACTTCCCTTTCTAGTGTTTACAATTATCAAGTAGCTGAAAATGCTGGCTTTATTTCTCTTCCATTTACTGAAGATTTCAATGATGAAACATTAGGTATCTTTCATGATGTGAATGTTACAGGTCCTGAATTAACTTGGCATAATGATGATTACCAAGATGCTTACTATGCAAAAATGTCAAACTATAATGGAACAGATAATTCTGAAAATGAAGATTGGTTAATTACACCTGCTATTAATTTCGATAACTATACCAATGAAAAATTGAACTTCAAGTCCTCGATGAAGGATTATGATGATGATAATTGTTTCATATATTTGATGTATTCTACAAATTACTCTGGTACAGGTGATCCAAACAATGCAACTTGGACAGATATTAGTAGTGCTGCAAATTGGTCTGGTGGCGATTACACTTGGACTGAATCAGGCGAAATTACTTTGGAATCCATTACTGGAAATCAAGTTTATTTGGCATTTAAATACGATTCACAAGCAGGTTCAGGAAAAACTTGGCAAATTGACGATGTGAGTATTACCATTGATGGAACGTCAAATACTCCTCCTCAAATTACCAATGTATCTCACAATCCTAATATTCCAGATGCAAATGAAGCAGTAGTTGTAAGTGCAACCATTACAGATGATGGAAGTGTTGCTTCTGCAGAATTACTTTGGGGATACAGTTCTTCAAATTTAAATAATACTGTAAACATGACGGCTTCTGGATCTTCTTATTCTGGCCAAATTCCTGGTCAGACAGAAAGCACCACCGTATATTATAAAATAAAAGCTACCGATAATGAAGCGGCTGTAGGAACTAGTACTGTAACATCTTACACTGTTGCGGCTGCTTCAAATACACCTCCTGTTATTACTAATGTGGAACACAACCCTAATCTTCCAGCGATTAACGAAGCTGTAATTGTAAGCGCCACCATCACTGATGACGAAAACATTGCTTCCGCTGAAGTATTTTGGGGATTTACTTCTACTAGTTTAAGTAATCAGGTGACTATGTCTGGAACAGGTAATAATTATACTGGTCAAATTCCCGGGCAAACAGAAGGTCAAATTGTATATTATAAAGTAAAAGCTACAGATAATGAAAGTGCCACTAGCGAAAGTAGCATTATGAATTATACTGTTGAAAGTGCTACAAATAACCCTCCTCAAATAAATAATTTAAGTCACTCACCAAATGCTCCTGATGAAGCAGAAGCTGTTATTATTAGTTGTGATATTATTGACGATAATGCCGTAGCTCAAGCCATAATTTTCTATGGTTTAAGTTCTTCTTCAATGACAAGTCAAATTACCATGACAAACTCTGGTGATAATTATACTGGAACCATACCTGGTCAAAATGAGAATGTCACCATATATTATCAAGTTAAAGCAATTGATGATGAAGATGCATTTAGTTTAAGTGTCACACAAAACTTCACGGTTAATGAAACTGAAAATATTCCTCCAGTTATCAATACCGTAACCTACGATCCTTCCAACCCAGTAGAGGCTGAGGAGGTTACAGTAACAGCGAACATTACTGATGATGAAGCGATTGAATCTGCCTTAGTATTATGGGGAATAAGTGAGACTAGTATGAGTAATATAGTTAATATGAGTGCTTCTGGAGATAATTATTCTGCCATAATCCCTGGTCAAAACGAAGGTGTCACCATATATTTCAAAGTTCAAGCATTCGACAATGATAGTGACATGACTGAATCAAGTACTTATCAATATTATATTGAAATCACCACCAACGAACTTACACTTCCTTTCACAGAGGATTTCGAAAATGAAGACTTGGGTGTTTTCAATGAGTATAGTGTTTCTGGCGATGAAAATACTTGGCATAATGATGACTATCAAGATAGCTTTTATGCAAAAATGTCGAACTATAATGGAACTGAAAATATAGAGAATGAGGATTGGTTAATAACAAGATCCATTAACTTCGACAACTATAGCAATGAAACTTTGAATTTCAACAGTTCAATGAAGAACTTTGATGACAACAGTACATTTATCTATATTAAATACTCCAATAACTACGACGGTACTAGTAATCCAAATAACGCTACATGGACAGACCTTAGCGCATTGGCATCATGGTCTACTGGAGACTACGAGTGGGTAGAGTCAGGTGATATCGATATCAGTGATATAAATGGAACTGAAGTATATTTAGCGTTCCAATATGTTTCTGAAGATGGCTCTGGTAAAACATGGCAAATAGATAACGTTAGCGTAACTCTTGGTGCCTCAAATACTCCTCCAGTAATTAGTAATATCATCCAAAGTCCTGAAGAGCCATACCAAACTAACGAAGTAGATATTACAGCTCAAATTACTGATGATGGGAGTATTGAAATCGCAGAAATCCAATACGGACTATCTCCAACAGAAATGGACCAAGTTTCAAACTTATCAGGTTCTTCAAGTAATTACTCTGGAGCAATTCCTGCTTTAGATGCTGGACAAACCATATATTATAGAATTATGGCAGAAGACAATGATGGAGCCATCTCCTACTCTTCTATCTATAACTACTATATTGATTTATACGATGGAATTCAAACCATCAACCAAGTCGATTGGACAGTTTATCCTAATCCAGCAAACCAAGTCATTAAAGTTATTTCTTCTTTTGAGAAAAATGTCAACCTAATGATATACCATAGTTCTGGTCAATTAGTTTTTGAGACACAATCATATATTTTAAATTCGAATATTGATGTTTCTAACTTTGCTCCTGGAATGTATTATATTAGAGTAAATGATAATGACCAATCAGAAAGTCTGCCATTAATTATCAGGTAAGCTTTAAGGTTTTTAAATATACTACGCCACAAATGCTCAAGAGTATTTGTGGCGTTTTTTTATCACCTTTATTTTTTCACACAGCAAATACCTTACTCCAACAAACCATCTTTCTCCACATCAGCAATTAATAATTGAATTGCAGGATAAGATTTGCATATATATTCGTGTAGAGCATAATTAGGAATCCAGACTGCTGCTAGAATATCCTCCTCCATTTGGGGCACTAGTTTACCTTGAAAATTACTTTGCATTAAATACCAATAAGTCTTCTTAACTATCCAGTCTTTCTTAAAAGAGTATATGTGATAAGTACATGGAAGTTGGCATATAATATCAGCTGAATCAATCCCTGTTTCTTCCATAACTTCTCTTACGGCTCCTTGGCTAATTGTCTCATCTTCTTCTAAATGACCTTTTGGAAAGTCCCATCTACCAAATCTATGAATCATGAGAATCTCTGACTTTGCATTCTTCACAATTCCACCTGCGGCAGACCAAACTTCAAAATAAGATGTAAATTCCTTAAAGGCCTCCTCGGTATTTTCATGATTTAAACAATAGTTTTTCTCCAAATGACCAGTTTTTATTTGATCTATTATTTTCGGAAGTTCTAACAGGCTTAAGGATTGAAAATCAGCATCAGCCAGCTCAATGTTAGGAAGTTCCTGCATTTGACCAAAAAAAATTAATCTGTTATTAATAAAAACTTTATAGTTTTGCATACAATTTGAGAAGAAATACTTAGTTATAAATTTAAGTTCATACAAAAATAGCGAATAATAATGCAATTAAAAAACGACGTAGCGGAAAATGTTGCTAAATCACTTTTACAAGTAAAAGCAGTTAAGTTAAGCCCAAACCAACCATTCACATGGGCATCAGGCTGGAATTCACCTATTTACTGTGACAACAGATTAACACTTTCCTATCCACAAATCAGAACCTATATCCGTCAGGAATTCGTTAAAATGATAAGTGAAGAAGTTGGACACATCGATATTATTGTTGGTGTAGCTACTGGAGGAATTGCTATTGGTGCTTTAGTGGCACAAGATTTAGGACTTCCATTTGCCTATGTACGCTCCTCTCAAAAAGGTCATGGTTTAACCAACCAGATAGAAGGTGTTGTGGAATCAGGACAAAGAGCTGTGGTAATTGAAGATTTAATTTCAACAGGTGGTAGCAGCATGAAAGCTGTGGAAGCACTTAGAGAAGTTGAAGTAAATGTCAAAGCAATGATCGCTATCTTTAATTATGGTTTCGATGTGGCACAAAAACGTTTCGACGATGCTAAATGTAGAATGATGAGTTTATCGAACTATGATGCATTAATTGAATTTGCTATGGCCTCAGATTATATTCAAAAAAGCGATTATGCCAGCCTTAAGAAATGGCGTGAAGCTCCTGATAAATGGAATAAATAATACACTATGCATCATATTAAAAGTAAAAATATAGCAGTGAATGCTTCAGCTGCGCGTGTCTTCGATTTTATCTCCGATTTCAACAATATGGAGAAACTTATGCACGAGAAAGTTGTTGATTGGAAATCGACCATGACTACTTGTACCTTTACCATTCAAGGCATGGCTACACTCAATATGAAACAAGGACAAAACAAAACCAATGAGCAAGTTCAAATGGTTGCTGATGGTAAAAATCCATTTCAATACGATTTAAATACCTTTATTTCAAGTCAAGGTGAGAATGCTTCAGAAATATATCTTCAGCTTAATGCTGATTTGAATCCTATGTTGGCGATGATGGCAAAAAAACCTTTGGAGAATTTTGTGAATATTTTGGCTGAAGAGTTGGCTAAGCAGTTTTAGTTGAATCAATAAGTTTTATTTTACCTTCTTGAAATTTAAGATATAGAGAAATTATGTAGTATAATTATATCTATTTTCGTATTATAAATTCTTAGTACAAAACAGTGTTATAACGTATTTTGATTAAGGATTGTAGTTGTTTTAGGTATTAGAAGAATTCCTTCCAATTAATTCTATCACAAGAATGAAGACTTTGTTTGGGGATATTACACTATTTGGAACAATTTAGACTAAAACAAAATCTATTTTGAATAAATACGTGGTTTTCCATGCCCCCAAGTATTTAGAATGATTATGTTTTTCCACACTCATTACTGGTAAATCAATATTTCATTATATTTGACGTCGACTAATATTACAATTGTAATGAATAGCAATCCATCAATATTATCAATTTATGGTAACTCTGTTTAATCCGACATTTTATTAGTTTTAATCTTATTACGACCACTTATACTCAATATAAAATGATTAAGCATCTAGAAAACATACTATACGAAAAAACAAAAGATACACAGAGCGAAATTTTATTTGCACAATGGAATTATGATAAAAAAGTAATACCTACTGCGCTAAATGCAGTTTCTAATTTATTCCCGCATTATAGTCTACATGACGAAACTCACTCTATTACAATTATAAATAATATTGTAAGAGTACTTGGTATTGAAAACATTAAAAAACTTTCAGCTATAGACATTTGGCTTATTTTAGAAGCAAGTTATAGTCATGACATCGGAATGGTAGTAACTAGTGATGAGTTAATTCAAGCACTTAACTCTAAAGAGTTTATTTCATTCTTTGAAGAATTAATAAATAACGAAAAATGTGGTTTACATGAATTTGCGAAGCAATTTATTATATCAGAAAACAAAATAAAATATAAAAATGATTATCTTAATTTGGAACTTCATGATGGAATAAAGTTTATCCTGGCTGAATTTTTCAGGGGTGCACATGCAGATCGTTCCAAAGAAATAATTAAAAATCCTTCTGAGAAATTGTCATTGTCATCTCCACGTGGAGTAATACCAAAAAGAATATTTAAAATATTAGGAGATATATGTGCTTCACATACTAAAAATTTTGATGAGGTATTAAAACTTCCTTTTTGTGAAGTTGGAATAGATATAGAAGATGCACATCCCAAATTCATTGCGTGCATGTTAAGAATTGGAGATTTATTAGATCTTGATAATAATAGGTTCTCTGAGGTTATGTTAAGAACTCTGTCAAAAATCCCAATAGATACACTCAATCATAAATCAAAACATCTTTCAATTGAATCCTTTCGAGTCGATAGAGAAGTAATTGAAGTTTCTGCAAAATGTTACAATTACGACACAGCCAATATTACAC
>JADGDY010000017.1 GCA_016744655.1 Bacteroidales bacterium
AGTGAAATCAATAACTCACAATAAATTATATAACGAGGCTTTTATCAATCATCTTGTTATTTAATTGGTATTATTTAAATCAAAATTAAATAAGAAAGAAATTGGAATCTCGATACCTAAATAATAAAATATTTGTCGCTACTTAGCGGCCATGAATAATAATAGGAAACAAAATGGATTTAATTTAGTGGTTGCTTTTGCAATCCTGTGGGTTTCATTTGCCTCTATTATTCAGTTTCACGTGGAAAGGATGCATGGAAATGAGATATTCGAAACTTTAGAATTTCTAAAGACAGAGAATAAAACTACTTCCAAAAAGGATTCTGTACCGTGTTTTAAAATGGATTTTCATTCTGATGTAATTGCATCCGAAACTAGCATTGATAAAAATATACATACCGCTTATACTTTTTATGCTAGCCTGAATATATCTTTACCCACCAAGCAAATATACCTTGATAACAGGTGCTTGCGGGGACCTCCTACAACAGTATAATATTTCTTTATCTTTTCTTTTATAGATCATTTGTCTGTGCTATATATTGTGCACTAAACCTGTTCTGATAATGAGCAAGATACAAGATATTTTCCTATTTCTTAAGTGAGTTTTATTAGTGCTAGAAAACAATCTAGACAATGATGCTTTGCTTGAATAAGAAAACCAATTCCCCAATTACATACTGTTAATACAATAACAAAATGAAAACGAATTTTATAATTTTGTTGGTTTTGGCTATGTTTATGCCAATGCTGCAAACAAAAGCACAAGGTGAATTAGAAATCATAGATGCTGAAACATCAAAACCTATACCTTATGCCAACCTCTGCTTTGAATCCTTAAGCAACAAGAAAAAAACCTATTCTATTTCTTCACTCAAAGGAAAAGTAGAGAATAAAATTAAGGACAAGAGCATCATCAGTATTTCTTTCACTGGATATAAAACCTTAATAGACACACTAATTCCAGAGGAATCAAAAGTTTTTAAGCTGAAGTTAGATCTGATGAATCTAGATCAAGTGGTGGTGACTGCTACTAGAACTCCGAAAAAACTTATGGATGTTCCAGTGATTACCCAATTAATATTATCAGATGAAATTGCCAGTAGAGGGATTTCTGATGTTGGAGTATTGTTGGAAGATGAAGTGCCAGGCGTAGAGATTCACACTGCGGGATATGGAGCTGATATAAAAATCCAAGGCTTGGATGCCAATTATGTATTGTTTCTTGTGGATGGTGAACGAATGGCAGGTGAAACAGAGGGTAATGTTGATTATAATAGAATCAATATGAACGATGTGGAACGAGTGGAAATAGTAAAAGGAGCTTCTTCTGCATTATATGGTTCATCAGCCATGGGAGGAGTGATCAATTTCATCACCAAAAAACCTCAGAATAAAGTAGAATTCACCATGGGTGGTAAATATGGTGAGACAAATCAAATCAACTTTCATGATCTGAAAACTGATGATGATTTCTACTTCTATAAAAACAAACTGGACCTCCCCAATATGAACCTTTATGGAACACTTGGATTCAACCTGAATAAGTTCATGTCGAAAACTAGTTTTAATATGAGGACAACTGATGCTTATCAACTCACCAGCACCGATTCTTTATACCAAGACTATGTGGATCATGATTTGCAAGAAGTTGAACTCGTGAGTAAAGACATACCCGGCACCGAGGATTATAGCTTGTCTCAATTGTTTGAATATCAAGTCAACGATAAGTGGAGATTGAGGGCGAATGCCACTTATTATAAACACAATATTTACGATTTTAGAAAGGATAATATTTATGATGGTTATACAGATTTTAATTTCGGATTAAAATCATTTTATAATATTTCGGACCAATCTAGATTAGAACTTTCATATCATGATGATGTTTATGAGAAGTTTGAAGTGAATGAAAAAACCGATAAGAGAAATAAACAATACACCAATCATTTTTACAATCCTAAGGCCATTTATATTCATCAGTTTGGTGAGAAGCACGAACTCACGGCTGGTATAGAAGATTTGGCAGAAACCATGTCTACTATGATGTTTTCTGGAGCTGTAGATTCTTTAGTAGAGAAAAATTCGAATACCATTATTGCCTATGCTCAAGATGATTATCGAATTAATTCTAAATGGAGTATGGTTGGGGGTGTGAGAATGGATATGCACAGTTCTTTTGGAACCCATTTTACTCCAAAATTATCTATGATGTATAAGTTGGTACCTGTAACATTTAGAGCAAATTATGCTATGGGATTTCGCTCGCCCACCATTAAAGAGTTATACATGGATTGGTCTATGCTAGGAATGTTCGACATAAAAGGAGATGAAAGCCTTGTGCCTGAAACCAATAATTATCTTTCTCTATCTGCGGAATATACCCGTTCAGTTTTTAATGCTAGTGTTAATGTTTATCAGAACTGGTTTAAAAACAAGATAGGAGGGTATTGGTCTTTTGATGAAAATGGTGGACAGGTTTATAATTATACCAATATCGACAATTCCCAAATGTATGGTGTGGAGGTTTTGTTTAGATATAATATCAAAAGACATTTCTTTCTTTCGGGAGGATATAGCTATATTAAAGACTCTCAGGAAATGAACAGTAAGAGCATTTCAGCTATTGCCCCACATAGTGGTACTGTTAGATTAGAATATACCCTAACAAAAAAAGTGTATCAGTTAAAAGTAAACCTTTCGGGAAAAATTACAGGAGCAAAAGAGTATTATGAACTCAACGATATTACGGAAAATGGCCAACAAAAAGTAGGTACTTATAAAGTAAGTTATGATGCCTTTTCTCTGTGGAAATTCTCTGTTTCTCAAAGCTTTCATAATGGAATTAATGTAGTGATTGGTGTAGATAACCTTTTCGATTATCGAGCTCCAATTGTAAGCTATAATAGCAGTCTTTCGCCAGGAAGAAGAGCCTATATCAGTCTTAATTTAAAGGTGGATCACCTCTACAGAGAATTTCGTTCTCTACTTTCTAATAAATAGATAAAACAATTAATATCAAACATAAAACAACAAAACAATGAAAAATTTCAAATTAGTATTAGTGGCTTTAGTAAGCTTAGTTATGGTTAGTACTTCATGTACAAAAGATGAAGAGGATACTCCTGCTCCAGCTCCAGTTGTAGTTACAGGAGATTTAAAAACAGGAGATATTATCTTAAGTAGAAAAACAGACTATGGGAACGATTGGATTTATTATTCATTTGATGAAGGTAAAGAAGTGGATTCTACAGATCATAGTAATTCATTAACTTGGGATATCGCTTTTAACCGCTATAATGTGAGAACAAATAGTGGAGAATCCGGAAGTGGACAAGGTGGAGCATATGATGCTGGGTTGGTAGATTTTTCTTCGGTACTAGAAGCCAACGAAGCTGGTTATGTGGTAGATGATACCATTCAAATTGTAAAAGCATTTACTGGTCAAGGGGTAGATTATATGACCTCAACAGGTAATGACGTTTTTAAAGGTTGTATAGAGATGACACATGGTAGCATGGGGCCTTCTTATAATGCAAATGATCATATTTATGTGGTTAAAACTGCAAATGGAAAATATGCCAAAGTATGGGTAAAGGGATATTATAGCGAAGATGGAACTTCTGGTTTTATCAATATGAAATATGTCTACCAAGCTGGTGATGGCAGAAAATTTGAATAAACGATTTACTAACGGAGAAGTAAATTTGGGCCCATCTCATTATTGAGGTGGGTTTTTTTTTGTCCCAAAAATCTAAAAGAAGGGTTGGGTTAAGTAAGGTTTTATTGTACTTTTTCTAAAAAAGCACAAGATTAAGAATTTGCTGAATTGAATTTGAAAAGATAGTATTCCCCTTAATATTTTTAATGTGGGCCGAAGGGTATTCGGGATAAACGAATCTCATTTCTTTGTGCCCCTTTGTGAAATCCTCTGTGATGCTTTGTGGTACAGCTATTATACCGATGTTAAAAATAAATGAGCTTTAAAACTAATCTCAAATTATAGCTTAAAATATTTTTAAATTGGCATAAACCATTGTAAATCTAAAATTTCGTTTAACGCTCACTTTTAATTACAATTGGTATTACATGAAGCTTCGCAAGGGAGTCTCAAAGCCTGCCTCCCGGTAGACAGGGTTCTCAAAGAACAAATTTTGTGTTTTTATAGAATTTCTATTTTACTGAAATTGACTCTTTTCGAAAGATTTAGATATTTTGATGGGTTTGCCCTGAGAAGGTGTCCTTTTGGAGTTTCTGTTATTATGTTTATTTGAAAAGAAAAATAGAGCAATTAGAAGATCACCCTATTAAAGGGATTGAAGCCTCAAAGAGGATTCAACCCTGCTTTGAAAAACACCATAATTCTTTTACTCAAAGTAGAGGATTTCGTTCTTGGTTTATACATAGAGCAAACAATTTAGTTTTTACTCTTTTGTTAGTTTCAATATATATGTTTACACCAGGCCGCAATCCCCTCTAGGGGCATCCTTTACATTACCTAATTTTAGAAGCATGGGCAGAACTGATTTGGTAATTTTATAGGCCACAAAAAAAATATTTCACCATCTTTGTAATACATCTCCCAAACAATCGTCATACTATTGTCCAAAGGCAAAACCAGAATTATAAAAATGCAAAAAGACCAATTTAAAAAACAAGTACTTGTTCATAAGGATCAAATGTACCGACTGGCGCTACGCATTTTGCAAAACGATGAGGATGCAAAAGACATTGTTCAAGACAGCTTTTTAAAGCTCTGGAACAAAAGGAAAGTTCTTGGAAATATCAAAAGCATTAAAAGCTTTTCTCTAACAATGGTAAGAAATGGCTGTATCGATAGCATTCGAAAACATAAGCCAGAAACCAATAAGGAAGAACAGGTTTTAGCTCGTTCAGACCATCAGAACCCTGAGAAACAATTGGTGGTGAACGACGAGTTACAAAGGGTAAGACAGATTATTTCTAATTTGAATCCTCAGCAAAGAGAGGTGATTCAACTCAGAGAGATGGAAGGTCTAGATTATGATGAAATTAGTGAGATTACCGGATTAAGTTCTAATAATTTAAGGGTCATCATCAGTAGGGCTCGAAAAGAAATTAAAATGCAGTTGATGAAGCAAATGGATTTCCAAATGACAAAAATAGGATAATGATGAAAAAAGAAAACATACAAAAGCTATTACAAAAGTACTTCGAAGGAGAAACCACTCTCTTGGAAGAAAAGCAGCTTCGTCATTATTTTTTATATGAAGATATTGCTCCAGAATTGGCTCAGTATAGGATATTATTTACTGTTTTTGAGGAGGATAAAAATATAATAGCAGACTTAGAAGAAGAATCACTGCTTCCAGACAATAAGGCGAGAAAACTAGCCTGGAAGAGTTGGACAAGCTGGTCGGCAGCGGCAGTCATTTTGTTAGTCCTAGGGGTTTCTTGGTTTTATAATCAATCGAGCATTCAAAACAATACTTTGAGTCCACAAGAAATACAAATAGCACAAAAATACCTGAGCCTCGGACTAGAATCCATGGACAAAGGAATAGAGGCCAGTTCTAAGTTTAGCGAAAAGGCTGCTATAATAGGAGCAAAAACACAAGAAATAGGAAAGATGGAGCAAGTCTATCAAAAGAATATAGAGAAAATAAATCATGTGAATCATATAGATGAATCATTCGAAAAACTGCAGAATATTTCGAGCATGAAGAAAAGTAAATTAAAATTAGTAATGTAAAAAACCATAAAAATGAAAAAGTTAGTTTTATTATTAGCCATGGGAATATTAGGTATTTCCACTTTGATGGCCCAATCGGCCACCGACAAAATCTTCGATAAGTATAATGGATTAGAAGGTTTCACAGTAGTGACCATCAACCAAGCTATGTTCGAGATGATATCTAAAATGGATACCACCGACGAAGGAAAAGAAATGGTAGATATGGCCCGTTCTATCGAGAGTATTAGAATTCTTGCTATGGACACCATCATGGAAAGCGTAAATCTTTATACAGAGGTAATGGATGTTTTACCCAAGAAAGGCTTCAAAGAATTGATGTCGGTAAAAGAAAAAGATATGGATATTAAATTCATGATTCAAGAAAAGGATAGCAAAGTTAGAGAGTTGCTAATGGTTATTGGAGGTTCAAAAGACGATAATGCCATCATTAGTATCACTGGTGATATCAACCTTGCCAAAATGGGTTCTATGGCCAAGACTTTGAATATTAAAGGAATGGAAAATCTAGAGAAATTAGGAGATAATCATAATAACTAGACTCCTCCACAATTCAAGAAACAGGCTGTGCTTTTAAAGCATGGCCTTTTTTAATATTCAGAAAGATTTGGTTTTCAATTGCATTATGTTGAAAAGGTTTTTGTTTTTATAGTACAACTATTTTCCATCTTTAGTTTCAAAAAACTTGCAAGATTAGATAAAGGTTTACAGATAAGTTTTATAATATTTTAAGAATTCAATATCGTTTCTTTTTGTAAAATTGCAAGGCATATATCTAAATATGAGCTTTTAAGAAAAAATAAAGTTTGTTGGCTATACATAAAACTAAAAATTATGACCCTTAATTACAAAAAAAACAATAATATTATTGGTTGGATCATCTTTGCAATAGCAACTCTCGTTTACATTCTAACTCTTGAACCGACTACTAGCTGGTGGGATTGTGGAGAGTATATTTCAACCGCCTATAAGCTAGAAGTTGGTCATCCGCCAGGGGCTCCTTTTTTTCAATTGCTAGGTCGTTTTTTCACTCTTTTTGCTTTTGGGAATACACAATATGTGGCCTATATGATCAATTTGATGTCCGCATTATCCAGTTCCTTCACCATTTTGTTATTGTTTTGGACTATCACCAAGTTGGCATCCAAACTTGTTGCTGGTGAAATGACTGACAACAAGGCTTATGCTATTTTCGCTTCTGGTATAGTTGGCGCTCTTGCATTTACATTCACCGATTCATTCTGGTTCTCGGCTGTTGAGGGTGAAGTTTATGCCATGTCGAGTTTGTTTACTGCCATTGTATTCTGGGCCATTTTAAAATGGGAAGAAGTCTCAGATACACCTTATGCCCACAGATGGTTAATTCTAATTGCCTATATGGTTGGTCTTTCTATTGGCGTTCACTTGTTGAACTTGTTAGCTATCCCTGCTATTACTTACGTTATTTATTTCAAGAAATACAAAAAAACAGATATTAAAGGTTTTGTTTTAGCGGGATTTATAGGAATACTCATCCTCTCTTTTATCATGTATTTGATAATTCCTATGACGGTGAAATTGGCAGGAAGTTTTGAGTTATTCTTTGTCAATTCATTGGGTCTCCCTTTTAATTTTGGATCTTTAATTTTCTTCATGCTACTTATAGGAGCTATAATTTGGGCTTGGAGATTTACCTATAATCGTAGATATGAAATTGCACATGTTGCGGTTATTGGAATCACCTTTATCCTTATTGGATATTCTTCGTTTTTCATGATTGTTATTAGAGCAAATGCCAATCCTCCAATTAACGAAAACGACCCAAAAGATGCCATCGGAATGCTTTCATATTTATTAAGAGAACAATACGGCGGATGGCCTTTAGGATATGGTCAATATTTCAATGCCGATTTCACAGATTGGGAAGATGGGAAACCAATATATGTGAGAGATGATAAATCAGGAAAATACATTATAACTGACCAAAGAAAACAGGCTGAACCGATTTATAACCCAGAACTTTCTGGAGTATTTCCCAGAATGTGGAGCAATACAAAACCACAGCATGTTACCATGTATAAAAACTACCTAAATTCAAGAGGTAAGGCTGTTAGAGTGATGGGCTATGATGGACAAGAAAGAATAGAATACAAACCTTCTTTTGCCGATAATTTGCGCTTCTTTTTTCAATATCAGCTAGGGCATTCCTATTTCCGCTATTTTATGTGGAATTTTGCAGGCCGACAAAATGATATAGAAGCACAACCTAATATTAGAAACGGAAACTGGATAAGTGGAATTAATTTTATAGATAGCATGAGACTTGGAAACCAAAGTGAGTTGCCATTTGCTGCTCAAAACCCAGCCCGCAACACTTTCTATTTCCTTCCACTTATGTTAGGTTTGATTGGCTTAGTTTTTCATTTCAATAAAAACATGAAAGATTTCTGGGTGATCTTTCTTCTATTTATTATGACAGGAATTGCCATAATAGTTTACCTCAATGTTACACCATATCAACCAAGAGAGAGGGATTATGCTTATGTGGGATCCTATTATGCTTTTACCATTTGGATTGGTTTAGGAGTATTGGCATTAATTGATGTCTTGAGTAAAAAAATGAATATGAGGATGGCTACGGCTGGAGTTTTTGCTGTTACTTTGGTCGCTGTACCAGGATTATTAGCAAGCGAAGGTTGGGACGATCACGATAGGAGTGGAAAAACTACAGCTAGAGATTTTGCTATCAATTATTTAGAGTCTTGTGAACCAAATGCTATTCTGTTTGTAAATGGTGATAACGACACCTTCCCACTTTGGTATGTTCAAGAAGTTGAAGGAATCAGAACAGATATGAGAGTGGCCAATTATATGTTGGCTTCTGGTCCATGGTATATCCATCAATTACAAAGAAAGATTTACGATTCAGAAAAGGTGCCTCTATCTATAGCTTCAGAAAAATATAATAAGGGAGTAAATACAGTAGTGAGAATCATCCCAAAGGTACAAGGCACCCATGAATTAAGTGAAATCATAGATTTTATTAGTAATGATGATCCTTCAACAAAAATAGAGCTACGTAAAGGCGAAAAAATGAATTTTGTTCCAACCCGAAATATTAAACTCACCCTTGACAAAGAACAACTTGTGAGATCTGGAATTGTTCCTGCCGACAAAATAAATGATGTTCCTGATGCCTTAGAATGGAAACTAAAAGGTAATGCTTTAATGAAAAATGAATTGATGCTTCTTGATATGATAGCCTCAAACAATTGGGAACGACCTATATATTTCTCCAATCCAAGCAGTGTTAAAGATGTTCTTGACTTAAGCGAATATATGCACCTCGAAGGTTTTGTTTACAGATTGTTACCCTATAAAGCTGATGGAATATATCCAAGAATGGGGGGGGTAAATGCAGAAAAAACCTATGACTTATTGGTAAATAAAGCCAATTATGGAAATGTGTACAGTGACGATGTGAGTATTGATAGAGAGAGTGTAAGAAATAGTGGGATCCCTAAAAACAACCTCCTCAGAACCGCTGAGTTATTAAACGAAAAAGGAGAACACGAAAAGGCAATTCAAGCTTTGGACACCTACCAAAAATATTATCCTTACCACAAGGTAAATTATGATGAATATACACTGTTTTATGCCAAAGCTTACTATAATGCAGGCGCTATAGAAAAAGGAAATCAAGTGGTTGAAAACTTATATCATTTCTATACCGATGAGCTTAACTATATCAATTCCTTAAACCCTAAATTTAAAAAACTACTGCAGGAAGATCAAAAAACCGCTTTAGGAGTTTTACAAGGTATTGGTCAACTGACACAACAATATCAACTAGTAGAATTATCTAGTAAAATTGATAGTACCTTTAAAGAACAGATTAATTTCTACTAAAGTACGCGTTTGTTCTATAATGAAATATAAGAGGCTCCCTTAGAGGAGCCTCTTTAAGCTGTCAGTGTAAATTTGTATTGCATATTTAATCCATTACTATTCTATAAATATCTTCTTAACTATGCGTTCATTTGTCGATGAAATATTTAAGAAATAGAAACCTGCAGGTATATCTGAAAGATCTAAAATGGTTTCACTAATACCATACTTCCTTATTAAATGGCCATTTATATCAGTTAGAGTGATAGCCAATAATTTTACTGTATTACTATTTTCAATTCTTAAATAGTTTTGCGCTGGAATAGGATAAATATTGATTTTATCTAGCTCTTCATTTTCTATAATTGAAACAGCATTTGTATCCGCAATCCCACATTCTAAATAGCCTTTTTTATAATAAAATAGGTCTGTCTGGTAACCATAATTTTCACTTGGATAACTATAGCCTATTTCAGTCATACCTAGACCTTCTCCAAATGCTCTACTAATGAGTTCATGTTCAAAATCGTTTGTGCTAAGGGTAAATCCATTTGAAAGAACACCACAAAGATCATTATCAGTATCTATTATAGTGTCATAGGAGTACATACTCGTCTGATACTGAATCCAATAATCATATGATGAAATACTTGAATCTAGATTCCAAAGTGATAAAGTATCAGTTTCTGTGGAAAAATGATATTCAAAATATGGTTCATCTCCCCAAATGATTTCTGACCAATACGAATCATGAAAACGTATGTAGTTTAAAGTATCATTATCAGCGGAATAATATTTCCCAATTATTTTAATTCTATCTGCATTAGGAAGAATGTTTTCTCCTGTACTCTTAAAATGAAACTCATCATTAATTTCAAAATCAAAGACTTGATTAATAGTCATTAATTCCTGAGCAGAGATGAAAATAGGAAAAAGAATCACTAAAATAACTGAATAGAATTTTCTCATTATTTCATATTTTAACCAAAAATACCGATTTATTTAATTAAAATCAAGATATATTAAATTAATTGTTAATAATACGTATAGAGTATATATTTTTATGAATTTTCTGTTATTAAAATCGATAATTAAAAGTAGCCAATTTGGTTTTCTGTGGGAGAGGTTTAACTATCGAATTCTGATTAATAACTGCAAACAAAAAACAACTAAATTTTCATACTTTTGCAATCCTATTAAAACAAGAACAAATGGCACAACAAAAACCCAGTATACCTAAAGGAACTAGAGATTTCAATCCTAATGAAATGGCACGTCGTAACTATATATTCGATACCATTAGAAAGCATTTTAAACTTTATGGATTTAGTGCCATTGAAACTCCATCTATGGAGAACTTGTCGACCTTAATGGGAAAATATGGCGAGGAGGGTGATAAATTATTATTCAAGGTCCTGAATTCGGGAGATTTCCTCTCGAAGGTTTCTGAGGAACAGTTGAACGAGAAAAATAGCAACAAACTCACCACCAAAATCAGTGAAAAAGGTTTACGTTATGATTTAACCGTACCATTTGCACGCTTTGTGGTTCAGCACCGCAACGAACTCACATTCCCATTTAAGCGTTATCAAATACAACCTGTTTGGCGTGCCGATCGTCCTCAAAAGGGCCGTTATCGTGAGTTTTATCAATGCGATGCTGATATGATTGGAAGTACCTCTTTGCTTAACGAAGTAGATTTAGTTCAATTAATTGATGACGTGTTTCAGGATTTAAGCATCAATGTTTCCATCAAACTCAATAACCGCAAAATACTAAGCGGAATTGCAGAATTTGTTGGTGAAGCAGATAAAATTATTGACATTACTGTGGCCATTGATAAATTAGACAAAATAGGATTAGAAGGTGTAAACAAGGAGATGGAAGCAAAAGGTGTTTTCCCAAAAGCCATTGAGCAGTTACAACCGATCATTAATTTATCTGGAACAAATTCAGAAAAGCTCGATACACTAAAAGAGCTATTAGCCAGCAGTGAGATTGGCGTAAAAGGAGTTGAGGAAATGAGTACCGTTCTTAACTATTTGGAAGCATTAGAAGTTAAAAGCGAAGTGGAACTAGACCTAACTTTAGCCCGTGGGCTCAATTATTACACAGGAACCATCTTCGAAGTAAAAGCTTTAGATGTTGCTATTGGCAGTATCACCGGAGGAGGCCGTTATGATGACCTTACTGGTATTTTTGGTATGCCTGATGTAAGTGGCGTTGGTATTTCTTTCGGAGCAGATAGAATTTATGATGTGTTGAACGAGTTAGATTTGTATCCTGAGCATACCGAGGATTCTGTACAAGTATTCTTTGTAAACTTTGGAAGTGATGAGGGAAAATATTGCCTTCCACTGGTTTCTAAGCTGCGAAAAAACGGTATCAATGCAGAGCTTTATCCTGCCTCTGCAAAAATGAAAAAACAGATGAAGTATGCCAATGATAAAAATATTCCATTTGTGGTGATGATTGGTGGGAACGAAATGGAGAAAAATCTTCTTTCTGTAAAGAACATGGAATCTGGTGAGCAAAATGATATGAATCTTGAAGAATTAATAAATTTAATTAAGAGATAGTCTCAGTTTTTAATCTTTCTTTTCTGATAATGATATTACTTCTAATGCCTGAAAGATGAAAAAACATTAATTCCTCTATTTTTGTATCATTTTGGAGTTGTGAAATTGCTTGTTCTATGTTCAGTATGTCAGGAGTATTATTAATCATTTGCTTCTCTAAATAAGATGCCACAGAGAAAGATTCATCTTCCTGATCTTGACTCCAGTTTTTATTGAACAGCATCAACTGATCGTCTTTCTGCAGCTGTACATGATGTACTTTTAGCTTTTGCTTAGATTCTGAATTTATAATTTTTGAAGGAGGTTTGAAATTCCAAACTTTTTTATTCCTTATTAATTCAGTTTGAATTCCAATATTTATGAATTCTAGTTCCATTTTTTTTGTGTCGAGACAAGAGAAATACATTTGAATACAACCAAATTCTGACTCATCAGATATAGGCTTATTCACCTCATGAATAAAGATTTTCATAAAAGACTCAACACTAGAGTATCTTTTGTCAAAATATATGTCATTCAACATATTATAAAGATACATACTGGTAAATGCACCTTTTATCTGCTGTTGTTCAACATTTACTACGGCCCAATACAGTTTGTTTCCAAGTTTACGTCCCCAAACAAATGAATTTTGAATGTTTTTTTCTGAATGGGAATGAAAATAAACCTGTTCGAATATTTTATCCAAATCAATGGTATCATTAAAAAAACTGTCCTGTAAAGATCTAGCAAACTCTAATTCTTTGGAGGTACTTAATTCAAATTTTTTAAGCTTTTTATGACTCTTAGTAATATCGTGATAACTCTTATTCAACTTTTCGTGCAGCTCCTCAATCCTCCTTAATTTCCTAAAAAGAAGAATTAAAACACCCATCAGTATAACCAAACTAATAATAATAATCACCAAAGTGGATATTACATTTGTTACTTGTTTTTCTTTTAACTGATTCTCTGTACTTAGCAGCTTTATTTCAGTTTCATTTCGTTCATATTCATATTCTGACTGGATTTTAGAAAGCACATTGTTATTGGTAGCTCTATTTAAACTATCTCTCATAAAATGATACTTCTTAAAATAAGACAAAGCCTTGGAGTCATTTCCCATTCCAGCATAAGAGTCGGAAAGCAAATCATAGGTTTCCATCTCCAAATCTACATCGGATATGAGTTTCGAAATTCTCAAACATTCAAAGGCGTATTTCAATGAACTTTCATATTCTCCAAGAAAATAATGACTATAAGATAAATTATAATTATCCATTTGAAGCTCCATCTGATTACCTACTCTTGTATGGTATTGAAGGTTTTCCAAAAACAGTTCCATCCCTTTGTCAATCTGATTATTCATGGCATATAGCATTCCTATAGCAGTCTTGTTAAGGGCTATTCTGTCGGTATTTTCAATGCTTTTATTTATAGAAAGTGCTTTCTGAGCATAGATTAAACCACTATCATTCTGTCCTAAATTTTTAAATGCAATAGCAATATTATGATAGAAAGTTCCCTGATCAAAAAGGTTTTCACTTTCAACGGCTAACTTCAATCCTTTCTTACAATATTCTAATTCCTTATCATGATTCCCCCGATACTGATATACCTGGCTGATATTATTATATGAATCCATTAAAAATTTCTTGTCGCCTAGAAATAAACCAATTCTATAAGCTTCATTATAATAATAGATGGCACTATCGAAAATATTGAGTTGGTGAAAAGCATATCCCAGTTTATCATAGCCAGAGACCAATGCATTAGAATCACCAATTTCAATAAGAAGTTTAATTAATTGATGCTGAGAAGGAATGTATTTCTTATTATAACCCAGTCTACTCAAGGTTCTATTATTCAACAATAAAACTGATGCCTTCTGTTCCAAATCTCCTTCGAGCATATAGTAACGAAGAGCCATATTTGAATATACAACAGCACTATCATATAGTTTTTCATCATAGTAATTTTGAGCAATTTCTTGATGAATACTAGCTTCTTCTAAAAGGGTGATTTTAGGATGCTTTAAGAATAATTTAAGGCTATCTGTATTTGTTGCTACCGAAGTAAATTGGATAGCAAAAAGTAAGATGAAAAATATATGCGTCTTCTTCATATACAAGAATGATAAAATTCTAATCGTCAAATATATGGAAAAATGCAATATTATAGACTCCTATAAAGCTTTCAGTTATTCTTTATATTTCTTTGACTGACGAAGAATAGATTCCTTGTGAACCAACTGCAATACTTTCAACAAAAATTCTTTGTTGATTCCCTGAGTCTCACCATTCTCCACTCTATCCATTAGGATATTCGACCACCGTTTTACTTGGTAAATGGCGATATTATTATTCTTTTTATATTCACCTACCTCATCAATAATCTTAAACCTTTGAGCAAGTGTTTCAATAAGAACTCCATCGAGTTTGTCAATCTCCGAGCGATATTCTTCTAGTTTATGTTGAAAATCGTAATTCCCTTTCTGTCTCCTTACCACTAATTGGTCTATCATTGCACCAAGACTTTCTGGAGTTAGCTGTTGAGCAGCATCGGTATATGCTTTATCAGGATTGATATGACTTTCAATCATTAAGCCATTCATATCTAAATCGAGGGCACGTTGAGCCACATCGAAAAGCAAATCTCTTTTTCCAGCAATATGGCTAGGGTCAACAATAATTGGAAGTTTTGGCACGCGTCTTTTTAATTCAATTGGAACTTCCCACATGGGTGCATTTCTGTATGGGGAGCGTTTCAAAAAATCGAATCCTCTATGTATGGCCATTAATTTCTTAATCCCAGATTGATTAATGCGTTCCAAAGCTCCTAACCATAATGAAACATCTGGATTTAAAGGGTTTTTCACCATTACAGGAATATCAACTCCTTTTAATGAATCAGCTATTTCTTGAACAGAGAAAGGATTCACCACTGTTCTGGCACCAATCCATAGCATGTCAACACCATATTTTAATGCCAATTCCACATGTTTGGGTTGGGCTACCTCAGTTGCTGTTTTTAATGAGGTCATTGATTTAACCGTCTGTAGCCATTTTAAGGCCACTTCTCCCATTCCCTCAAATGAATTAGGTCTTGTCCGTGGTTTCCACACACCTGCTCTAAAAACCTTCACCTTCCCCAAAGCTTCTATCTGCTTAGCAGTTGCTAAGGTTTGCTCTTCGGTTTCTGCGCTACATGGCCCACTTATGTATAAGGGTTGTCGACCCTCATTACACCATTCCTCTAAAGGTAAAATATCCAATTCATGACTCATGGGGCAAAAGTAATCATTATTTACAAGCTGTGTTCCACATTTACAACTGGCTTTCCTCAAAAAGCCCTACCTTTACCCACCAATAAAAAACAAGATATGCCAACACCTAAACGACTATATTTATTAGATGCTTATGCACTAATCTACAGAGCTTATTATGCTTTAAATAGAAACCCAAGAATCAATTCCAAAGGACTCAATACTTCTGCAATATTAGGCTTTGCCAATACATTGCTCGAGGTTATTCAGAATGAAAAGCCTGATTATATGGCTGTTGTTTTCGACCCTAAAGGGCTTACATTTAGAAGTGATATTTTTCCTGAATACAAAGCCAATAGAGACAAAACTCCTGAAGATATTGTTGCTGCTATTCCTTATATTAAAAGTTTGATTGATGGTTTTAATGTAGAACGTATTGAAGTAGAGAAATATGAAGCCGATGATGTTATTGGAACACTATCCAAAAAAGCGGAAAAAGCAGGTCTTCATACTTATATGATGACTCCTGATAAGGATTATGGTCAGTTGGTGAGTGAAAATATCTTCATGGTAAAACCTGCCAAAAGCGGAAATCCAGCTCAGGTATTGGGGCCAAATGAAATTTGTGAGAACTTTGGAGTAAAAAGACCGGAACAGGTTATCGATTTCTTAGGAATGAGTGGGGATGCAGTGGATAATATTCCTGGAATTCAGGGTGTAGGTCCTGTTACTGCCCGAAAACTCATTGCACAATTTGATTCGGTTGAAAACATGGTAGAGCATGTGGATGAAATTAAAAACCCAAAACTAAAAGATAAAGTCGCCAATGCCATTGATGCGGTATTGCTTTCTAAAAAACTAGCTACCATAGAACTGAATGTTCCGGTTGAGTTAGAATTAGATAAGCTTCTAATGAAAGAGCCTAAAAAAGATGAATTAATCCCACTTTTGACTGAATTAGAATTTAGGACTTTTGCCAAACGTATTTTTGGTGAATCAGTAGCTCCGGCAGCTGCTCTAAGTGCTGGAATGCAAACTGATTTATTTGGAGGCGCCGAAGAAACTGTAGAAGAATTCGCCACCACACTCAAAACCATTGACGATGTGGAACATAAATATGAGGTAGCAGATACGCCAGAGAAACGAGCAAAACTAATAGAAACCCTAAATAGTGCCATGGCTTTTTGTTTCGATACAGAAACCACTGGCTTGGATTCACTAACTGATGAGTTGGTGGGTATTTCTTTTTCTTTCAATCCTCATACTGGAGTTTACGTTCCTCTTCCAACTGATTTAGAGGAGGCTAAAAAAATAGTTCTTGAGTTTAAATCAGCATTTGAGTCGGACAAGATTGGGAAAATCGGTCAGAATTTAAAGTTCGACATGGCTTTTCTGGCTTCTTATGGAATTGAGGTAGAAGGACAGCTTTTCGATACCATGATTGCCCATTATCTGCTTCAACCTGATATGCGACATAATATGGATTTATTATCTGAGACTTATCTCAACTATAAACCCATGAGTATTGAATCCCTAATAGGTAAAAAAGGGAAAAACCAAAAAAGCATGAGAGATGTGGATTTGGAAACCATTACCAAATATGCCGCTGAAGATGCTGATATTACCCTCCAACTCAAAATGCATTTTGAACCTTTATTGGCAGAGAAAAACCTTTTAGATTTATTTGCCGAGGTAGAAATGCCATTGGTTAAGGTTTTAGCGGAAATGGAAAGAAATGGAGTGAAACTAGACGTTGCTGCATTGGCAAAATTCTCAGAGGAGTTGGGTAGAGACATTAAAATTCTAGAAACTCAAATTCATGAACATGCGGGAGAGTCATTCAATATAGCCTCCCCAAGACAATTAGGAGACATCTTATTTGGTAAGATGAAACTGTCAGAAAAAGCTAAAAAAACCAAGACAGGCCAATATAGTACTGGTGAAGAAATCTTAGTGAAATTAGAGGGTAAACATGCCATTATTAGAGATATTCTCGATTATCGTTCCCTCACCAAACTAAAATCTACTTATGTGGATGCGCTACCCGAATTAGTGAGCAAATACGATAATAGAATCCATACCAGTTATAACCAAACTGTAGCTGCAACTGGTCGATTGAGTTCTACAAATCCTAATCTTCAGAATATTCCTATTAGAACTATTAAAGGAAAAGAAATTAGAAGAGCCTTTGTTCCTAAAGATGATGAGCACATCCTTTTTGCCGCGGATTATTCTCAAGTGGAGTTACGCATTATTGCTAGCATGAGTGGTGACGAAGCCATGATTAGCGATTTTAATGAAGGAATAGATATTCATACAGCTACCGCAAGTCGTGTTTACGATGTGAAATTAGAAGATGTAAGTAGCGATATCAGAAGAAATGCGAAAACCGTAAACTTTGGAATTATCTATGGAATTTCGGCCTTTGGGTTAAGCGAAAGGCTTGGTATTCCTCGAAAGGAATCGAAAACCATCATCGAAAACTATTTTGAGAAATACAATGGTATCAAATCTTTTATGGATTCTTGTGTGGAGTTTGCTAAGGAAAAAGGATATGTGGAAACCTTAATGGGTCGACGTAGATATTTAAAAGACATCACCTCAAGAAATGCCATCGTTAGAGGATTTGCTGAACGAAATGCCATTAATGCTCCTATTCAAGGTTCATCGGCTGATATGATTAAAGTAGCCATGATTCGTGTTTATGAGGCCATGAAAAAAGCCGGATTGAAATCGAAAATGATTTTGCAAGTACACGATGAATTGGTATTTGACGCTAGAAAAGAGGAGCTCGCTGAACTACAAATCATAGTAGAAAAAGAAATGCGAGAAGCTTTGGAATTAAGAGTTCCGGTGGTTGTTGAGATGAATACTGGTGAAAATTGGTTGGATGCGCATTAATACCTAAACTTATTGTAATGTCTAAGAAACTTCGAAACCTGTTTTTTGTAATTCTGGCAGTATTGCTAATGATTGCTGGATACTTTTCCTATTTCTTTATATCAAATGATGCTCCCATCATTAAAGGTGAAGTTATTCGAGAAGTGAATTATAAAAGTAATCTGGATTTAGACATTTACATGCCGACCCAAGTTGTATTTGAGAAGAATCCTGTTGTGGTTTTCTACCATGGTGGAGCATGGATAGGAGGTGCTAAAGAAGCCATCAATATCAATCGTTTTAATGAAGCCATCAATAAGTTACGCGAAAAAGGATATGCGGTTATCAGTGTGAATTACACACTTGCTAGCAGAGAACAATCTCCTTTTCCTTCTTGTATTGTGGATGCTTTTGATGCTATTAAATGGGTAGAAAACCATGCAGATGAATATCAATTTGATTTAAATAATGTGGGTGTTTTTGGGGAGTCTGCAGGAGCACATATTGCTCTAATGGCAGCTTTTGCTAATGTTAATGATTTTGCTCCAAATTCTAAGTCGAATATTGAAATAGATTATGTGGTAGATGTTTATGGACCTACTCACTTAGAAAGTGTGTATGAGTCAAATTTAGTGGATAGCATTACTACCATCATCGAAAGGGCGCCTAAAAGATTACAAGCCTGTATCAATATACCAGAGCAACTATTTGGTTTCAATCCTAAAGAAGATAGCATTAGAACCAAAGAATTTGCGGCTAAATATTCACCATTAAACTATATTCATTCTGAGATTCCTCCTCTTCTTATCATTCATGGAAATAAAGACAGAATAGTTCCTATCCAACAATCATATCTACTCATTGCGGAACTCAAAAATCAAGGAATTTCTTATGAATATCACGAGGTTGAAAATATGGACCATGCTTTTATTGACACTAGCAAAGAGCAAAAAACTGAAGTTCAGTCTTGGATTTCAACTTTTATATTAGAGCAATACAATTTCGACAAATAGTGATTGCCCAAAAAGTCCAATTTTGTCCTTACGCCCTTTAATAAAAAATATTTAGAGTCTTCTAGCTTAGAATTTTTCCAAATTACTGATATATGCAGGTATAGACAGTGCTTAAGGCTTAACTTTTATATCTTTGGGATTACTTTTTTCAATAGAAAAATCACAAACACACATATCATGAAAAAACTTTCCTTTTTATTAATTTGCCTTTTTTCGGGCTTATTTTCTTTTGCTCAAACCCATGATACTCAGGTAGAGAATGTCATCAACACCGTTAACTTGGATTCACTTATCTATCAATTGAGAAATTTGAGTGGTGAAGACGAAGTAGTAATTAGTGGCGAAACAACTACCATAGAGCATAGAGTAAGTAACTGGGGTAATAACTTAGCTGCTCAATATATAATGGAATCTTTACAAGCAATTGGACTAGAAACCACATTGGATACCTATACTTTGGACGGTCAGAATGTTTATGCCGTACAACCCGGAACTGTTTATCCCGACGAATATTATATGATTTGTGGTCATTATGATGCAGTTGATTATTATTGTGCCGATGATAATGCCAGTGGAACTGCAGCTGTTATTGAAGCCGCTCGTATTTTGAGCACCATGGAATTTGAATACTCTATCATTTATGCTCTTTGGGATGAAGAAGAAATTGGTCTTATTGGTAGTGCCGATTATGCAGCTAGAGCAGCAAGTAATGGTGATGTAATTCATTCTGTAATTAATATGGATATGATTTCTTGGGACCAAGATGAAGATATGGTGGTTGAATTACATTCTTCAACCAATGCAAATTCAACACAATTAGCCGATTATATAGTTGAGATAAATGAAATTTATGAACTTAATACCGTTCCAACTATTGAATTACCAGGTACTTCTGCTTCTGACCATTCTAGCTTTTGGAATAATGGTTACTCATCGGTTTTAGTGATAGAAGAATATTATGGTGGCGATTTTAATCCGCATTATCACACTGAGTTAGATAGAATTGATATTTTAAACATGGATTATTTCTTTGAAACATCGAAACTTTGCATCGGAAGTTTAGCTTCTATGTGTGTTCCTATATTGAATACATCTACTGTTGAGATGCCAGAAACTGAGGATGGTAAGATTGAAATCTATCCAAACCCTGCTAGTTCTTCATCACGTATTAATTTTTATCTAGAAAAAAGCCAGTATACTGAAGTTACTCTGCTTAACAATATGGGACAAACCATTTCCACATTACACCAAGGTGAAATGAAAGATATTATTCATCAAATAGAACTTCCTCTTGAGGCTTTATCACAAGGTCTATATTTTATAAAGTTAGAAACAGCGAACTTTAGCAAAACCGAAAAATTAATGGTGAAGTAATATTCTACCTTAGGTTTTTGTACTTTTGGAATCCTCTTTTTCTATTTGCTATTAGAAAAAGAGGATTTTTAAATTAATAATTATGACCCAATCATCCCCTCATAATGACATCATCATCAGAAAAGCTTCTGGTGGTGAAGAAATATTCGAAATAGATAAGCTAGAACGTTCCTTACATAATTCGGGAGCCGATAGAAAATCCATAAAACGGGTAATACACGATATTGAAAATTGGATTTATGATGGAGTGACTACCAGGAAGATATATTCTAGAGCTTTCTCTCTTTTAAAGAAAGACAAGAATACCTCGGCCATGCGCTATAAACTCAAGAAAGCCATTTTTGAGTTGGGTCCAACAGGATATCCTTTTGAGCAATTTATGGGGCAGCTTTTTGCTAGACAAGGCTTTGATATTGAAGTGGGCGTAGAAATAGAAGGCCATTGCTTAAGCCATGAAATGGATGTGGTAGCCACAAAGAAACCAGTCCAGCATATCATGGAGTGTAAATATCACAAAGACCAAGGAAAAACGGTGAGTATTCAAGTTCCATTATATGTGAATTCTAGGGTAAACGATATTATCAAAAAGCGGGAACAAATGTCCGAATTCGAAGGCTTGTATTTTAAGGCTTGGGTAGTGACCAATACCAGATTTTCGCCCGACTCTATTAAATACGGTAATTGCAGCGGCATGAAATTGCTAGCTTGGGATTATCCGCATGGTAATGGCCTGAAGGACATGATAGAATGTGTGAAAGTATTCCCCATTACTGTTCTCACTCAGCTGACCAAAAAAGAAAAGCAAAGCCTATTGGAACAAGATATAGTGAGTTGTGCTCAGCTACTCCAAAACCAACAAGCTCTGACTCCTCTAAATTTATCGAGTAGAAAGCAAAGCCGTTTATTGGATGAATTACACGATATTTGCGGATAGAAGGAAACAATATGAAAAAGAACCAGAAAGAAAAAGAAGCGCAGCCCAATAATCCACTCCACGGAGTAAGGTTGAAAGACATGTTGGAACAAATGGAGGAGAATTATGGATGGGAAATGATGGCCACCCGAGTAAATATCAATTGCTTTTTCTCTAACCCAACTTTTAGTTCTTGCCTCAAATTCCTAAGAAGAACGCCTTGGGCCAAAGCACAAGTGGAGGAGCTTTATTTGGAATTATTGCATGATGGGATTATTCCTTCTTCTGAGAAATAGATTTATTGGTTTGCCACGAATGCACGAATATAACTTCCATTTATTTGTTGGGTGAATTACACGAATAAAAGCAATACCTTTACTTGCTTGATTTGTAATTAATAATAAGTTGATTTTCAGAATTCCCAATGAAAAAACCTTTTATCATATCATTTACTAAAGAAATAGAAAACAGTAGCTCTGAAGCTTTCATCAATCTTTTTTTGATTAACTTAAAAAGAACTCATTATAAAAAAGTAAGGATAATTGACAATAGTAAAATTATTATCACTGGTGATTTCTACTCTCTAAATCCAGCCAAAGGAGTACCATGGAATTTATGGACAGGTTTTTCAAAAAAGGCAATAATCAATATTGACAATGGTTCTGCCACCTATTCCATTGATATTTCCTATGGATTAATAACTGTCTTATTAAGCTTATTGTTTTTCCTTATTCCCAGACTTATATTTTCAGCTAATTTTGATATTTTTTATTTGTATTTTCTTTCGTTTGCATTTGCTGTTCAAATAATGGCTTGGGTTTTAGAATCTATCAACATAGGCGCTTATTCCTTAAAACTTGTAGACTTGAAAATAGATATGTTGGAAATTATAACTGGGATAAAATATTTGAAAAAAAAACAAACAAAGAATTAAAAAGAATTGCGTCTGGCGGTTCAAACTTGACTGTTGAAGTGGAAAAGATTGCTAAGGAAATACTAAATAGAAGGTTAGAGAATAAGAACAGTTCTTATTAGCTAGAAAAAAAGGCTGAAGGCCTGGCTTATGAATAACCATGGGCAACGCCCTTGGTTAAGAACAAACCTAATAGTATAGGTCAGCCAGAGATTCTTCATGAAAAACTACTTTCCCTGCCAACCAATAATTAAAAAACTAAACAAAACCCTTTCAATGGGTATAGAAAAACCTTGCATTCTACAAATGCTGAAAAGCAACAAGCAAACAAAGGCATTATCTACCGGCATACTCCCCATTTTTCACAGTGTAATGAATGGAAGGCGGACCCAAATCTGGCATGAAATGCAAGATTCCGCCTGGAATTGAATGGTGATGACTACGTAGTACGTCATTAACACCTTGAAAAATGTGCCCTTTCTTTGGTTCGTTTCTTTGGGCAAGCAAAGAAATGAATACAAAATGACCAACAAGTCACATCATATCAAAATTAATATTACATTTGTGACCACTAAGTCACAAACATGCCAAGACAAACATTTTTCAAACTCAAAGAAGAGAAAAAAGAAGCCATCACTCAGGCCTTTCTTTTTGAATTCAGTCATCATAGTTTTGAGGATGCTTCTATTACAGCTGTTGTCAAGAAACTAAGAATTGCCAAAGGAAGCATTTATCAATATTTTGAAGACAAGCTAGATCTGTTTCTATATCTCAAAGAAGAAAGCGAACAAACCAAAATGCAATACATCATGCATTTGAATCGAGAAGATTATTCCGATTTTTGGTCTTACTATCGCGAATTATATGTTCAAGGGATTAAATTCGATAAAGAGCATCCCCTAAAAAGTCGTTTTCTCTATCACATCAACTTTCTTATCAGCTCCCCAGCCATTAAGGAATTAGCAAAAAGCTGGAAAGAAAAAGCACTGATGATGATGCAACAAATGATTCAAAAAGAAATTGAGGAGGGTCATTTTAGGAAGGATTTGCCCTTATTATCAATGGCTCACTTTCTATATACCATTAGCATTAGTATGGGTGAGTATATGGAACGAGTGCATCGAGTTGATGTGAGTGAAAACCTCAAGGCCGAACTTCCGCTCCTCCAAGGCACTCAAGAATCACTTTTAAAATCCATCGACGATTATATCATTTTACTTAAATCCTCATTCAACAAGCCATGATACAAGTTAAAGATTTAATTTATAGCTATCCTAAAGCAAATACACCAACGCTTAAAGGATTAAATTTCCAAATAGATAAAGGGGAAATATTCGGGTTTTTAGGCCCTAGTGGTGCAGGAAAAAGTACCTGCCAAAAAATCCTGTATAAAATCCTCAGCTATTATACCGGAGAAATCAGAATTGATAATAAAGACCTGAAAAGATGGGGAAGAGATTATCTTCAAAACATTGGTGTGGGATTTGAACTACCTAATCATTATGGTAAACTCACCGCTTTGGAGAATCTTCAACTTTTCGCTGCTTTCTATCCATCTGAGAAGCTTATAAAACCACATAACCTTTTAGAAATAGTAGGTTTAGAAGACGATGCCAACAAGGCTGTAGATTCTTTTTCCAAAGGCATGAAAATGAGATTGAACTATGTGAGAGCCATTATGCATAATCCTGATATCTTGTTTTTTGATGAGCCAACTTCTGGCCTAGATCCTGTAAATGCACATCTCATTAAACAACATATTATAAGTCTGAAAAATCAGGGTAAGACCATTTTTATCACCACTCATGATATGGCCACCGCCGATGAGCTTTGCGATAGGGTTTCTTTTATTGTAGATGGCGAAATCATCATCACAGAAAAACCTGCCGATTTAAAGCTCCAACATGGAAAAGACCTAATAAAAGTAGAATTAAAAAATGGAAATCAGACTCAATTCCCAATAGTCGACCTAGGGAATAACATAGACTTTAATGCTTTTATTAATGAAGATGAAGTATTAAGAATTCATACTCAAGAAGCTTCTTTAGAGGAGGTTTTTATTAAGATAACCGGTAAAAACTTAAAATGATGAAAAGCTTTCTCACACAATTGCGATGGCAGTTTGTCATCCTATACAAGAACAATTTAATAGCTATAAGTATAGCGGTTACAGCAATTTACGCCATCATTTTCTATTTAATAAAAGACCTACCCAATGTGGAGCCATTTTTAACCTTACTGATTTATAATGACCCTGCAATAATTGGTTTGTTCTTTATTGGATTGAGTGTGATTATGGAGCATAACGACAATGTATTGCCGGCATTATTTGTAACACCGGTTTCCTATCATCACTATTTAATATCAAAAATAATTGCACTCTCGGTTATCGGATGGGCTTGCGCCAGTGGTATGGCATTGGCTATTCTGGGTTTTGATGTTCAGTGGATACATTTCTCTGCTGGAGTATTTTTTACTTGCGTCATATTTAGTTTGCTGGGATTATTCGTGGTGAGTTTTACCACCGAATTCTTGAGCTTTATGCTACGCTCTATTCCACTAATGCTTTTGTTTAGCCTTCCGATTTTCAACTATTTTGGCCTTAGCAATGTGGCTTTGTTTTCTATAACACCCATTCAAGGACCACTTGACCTCACCGTGTTTTCTTTCAGCTCTAATCCTGAAATCACTTCCGTTTTTTGGGCCTATCTTTCCTCCCTTATTTGGATTCCATTACTCTATTTTATAGTCTACAAAGTTTTTGTGAAACGAATTATAAATGCCAGCTAAATGAAACATCTGATATTACTTTCCATCACCGATTTTAAACTGATATTCCGAGACCCGAGTTTAAGAGTATTCTTAGCATTGCCATTGATGATTTTGGCATTGGTATTATTCGGTTTGCCAGCGCTAATTGAGGAATACCCAGTGGTAAACGATTATGTTTCCTATGTGCTAATGGGTGCTTGTTTACAAACCTCCACCATGTTTGGTTTTATCTATAGCATGGTGCTCATCCATGAGAAAGATATTGAGGTTGCCAAGGTTTATGGCATACTTCCTGTCTCAAAGAAAGGCTTTATAGCTACTCGTCAAATACTCCCTTTTACTCTTTCTTCTCTTGTTACCTTTTTGATGCTCCAATTACAAAGCTTCTATGTTTTCAATTTGAGCCAAGTGATATTATTAGCCATCCTCAGCGGAATTTTCGCTCCCCTTTTAACGCTATCCGTAAGCTTACTTTCAAAAAACAAAATGGAAGGCATGACCTGGTTTAAATTGATGAACCTTTTGGTATCGGTTCCTTTAGCTGCTTTTTTTATTCCTTGCTGCTCTTGGGCTTTTGGAATCATTCCCACTTACTGGGTTTTTAAAACTTTGGAGCAGATGACTTTGGCTGAGAATATTGTTCTTCCTATTTCAATTGGATTTTTGTTCTCCATTGCCACTCTATTTCTATTGATTTGGAGGTTTTCTAAAACTCATTTTTCTTAGAGATATATCGAATACACAAATTTACAACCTCCCCAGAATTGGCTTCCATCCAAGATTGAGATTTAGTTTTATTATATAAGTTTCGCATGCTAATTCAGTCTTATAGCTTATTCATTATCAAGTTATAACAAAATAGAGGATTTCTTGATGCCCCCCCGGTACCTTAGTGCCTTAGTGCATTTGTGGCAAGATATTGATTATTAGCCACGAAGACTCAAAGACACTAAGAATCACAAAATTTAAATCTATCTCATTTGAGTTTATTATGTTCTTGATATTCTTTATGTTATAATCATCCAGCACTTGTTAAAACTCCTGATATCAATGATTTACAAACAAGTGCGAAACTTCAGTTATGTTATATACACTTGGATTACAAATTTTAGCTAGCAGTAGTACAAATATTAATTATTCATCACAACGAAATCAATAATTTTCGCGGCAAGGCTTGCGGTTAGTTTATCTCTATCTAAAGAAGGATTTAATTCTGCTATATCAAAGGATATTATCTTGTTAGTTTCAAATAAAAATGACAACATCTTAAATACAAAATAAGGAGTAAAACCCAATGGAGATGGGGCACTCACACCCGGTGCGTAAGCAGATGAAAAACCATCGAGGTCGATGGTTACATATAAATAATCGTTGTTTTCAATAAAGGGCAGAAGTCGACTTTTTAATGCTTCCATTTCCGCTTTTGAGGATTCACAATCGTAGTTAATGGCATAATGAATATGCTCATCTTTAGCTATATTAAATAGTTCTTTGGTATTTGACTGTTGTTGAATTCCAATTGCAAAATAATCCACTGTTTCATTCTTCTTCTTCAATTCAGAAATGATTTGATTAAAAGGAGTTCCTGAATTACTCCTTTTTTCAACTGGTCTCAAATCAAAGTGTGCATCAAAGTTTATGATTCCTATTTTTTGTGATGATTTAGAATTTAAATGCTTCCAAATTCCCATATAATTTCCATAGGACATATCATGGCCTCCTCCAATAGAAATCGGGAAGATTTTTCGTTCTAATAAATTGGAAATATAATTCGAGAACAACACCTGACATGCTTCCAAATCATCATCAACGCAAACAATATCGCCGACATCAGCAACCCTTTTTCCATCAAAATGGATGGGTAATTTCGCTAATCGTTCTCGTATGGCCTCTGGACCTTTATCTGCTCCAATCCTTCCTCTATTTCTTCTAACTCCTTCATCACAAACATAACCTAAAATAGCAAAATCAACATCCTCAATTTCAGATTCCTTATCTAAATCTGCTAGAACAATTTCTTGGTGCCAGTACTGATTTTCAATATCGGGATTCGACTGTCGTCCTTCCCAATTAGTTTTTACTGCAGCTTTGTATTCTGCATTTATAGAACTGTTCATGAGCCTTTAAATTGATGATTTCTATTGATGTGGTTCTTTCCCTATTAATCGAAAAGAGAATTTAAAATATCTTCTTCAACTAAATTTGGTATCGTTACATTTAGACCTGGTGTACGATTCATCTCGCGTTTTATTGCAAAAACAGCTTCCTTGTTTCTTGCCCAACTGCGACGAGCAATGCCATTGTTCACATCATAAAACAAGGTTTTCTTTAGTCGTGTTTCTGCTTCTGGACTTCCATCGAGTAACATTCCAAATCCACCATTGGTAACTTCACCCCAACCTACGCCTCCTCCATTATGAATAGAAACCCAAGTTGCACCTCTAAAACTATCGCCAATAACATTCTGGATGGCCATATCTGCAGTAAACTTACTTCCATCATAAATGTTTGATGTTTCTCTATATGGCGAATCCGTTCCGCTAACATCATGGTGGTCTCTACCTAAAACCACAGGTCCAATTTTATTTGCTGAGATAGCATCGTTAAAAGCTTGAGCTATTTTCGCACGACCTTCAGCATCGGCATATAATATTCTTGCTTGCGAACCCACTACCATTTTATTTTTCTTGGCATCTTTAATCCAGGTGATATTGTCTTGCATTTGCAATTGAATTTCTTCAGGAGAATTTTCCATTATCTCTAGTAATACTTGCATGGCAATTTCATCGGTTTGGTCTAAATCTTCGGCTTTTCCCGAAGTACAAACCCATCGAAATGGCCCAAAACCATAATCGAAACACATGGGGCCTAAAATATCTTGCACATAAGATTTATATCTAAAATCGATTCCATTTTCGGCCATTATATCGGCTCCAGCTCTCGAAGCTTCCAGTAAAAAAGCATTTCCATAATCAAAGAAATAAGTCCCTTTTGCAGCGTGGTTATTTATAGAAGCAGCATGACGATTTAAACTGGCTTGTACTTTTTGTTTGAAAACTTTTGGGTCCTCTCCAATCAACCTGTTCGATTCTTCATAAGTAGTATCAACAGGATAATATCCACCTGTCCAAGGGATATGCAATGAAGTTTGGTCGGAGCCCACATGAATAAAGATTTCTTTTTCATCAAAACGCTCCCATACCTCTACAATATTGCCAATATAGGCTATTGAAACCACCTCTTTGTTTTCTTGAGCCTGATTTACACGAATGATTAACTCATCCATAGAATCTATCAATACATCTACCCATCCTTGTTCATAACGTTTGGTTGCCGCTTTTGGATTTACTTCAGCTGCAATGGTAATGCATCCTGCTATGTTTCCAGCTTTAGGTTGTGCACCACTCATTCCACCCAAACCAGCAGTTAGGAAAATTTTTCCGGCAGGAGTTTCACCCTTTTTTAAAATTTTGCGAAAGGCATTCATCACTGTAATGGTGGTTCCATGTACTATTCCCTGAGGACCAATATACATAAATGAACCTGCTGTCATTTGCCCATATTGTGTAACTCCCAATGCATTAAACTTTTCCCAATCATCGGGTTTTGAATAATTAGGTATCATCATTCCGTTTGTGACCACTACCCGAGGTGCTTCTTTTTGTGAAGGAAACAAACCCATTGGATGCCCAGAATAGATATTCAATGTTTGTTCATCAGTCATATTTGCCAAATATTGCATGCTCAATAAATATTGGCCCCAATTTTGAAATACGGCTCCGTTTCCACCATAGGTAATTAGCTCTTCGGGATGTTGAGCTACAGCGGGGTCTAGATTGTTTTGAATCATCAACATAATAGCTGCAGCTTGCGACGATTTAGCAGGATACTCATCAATTGACCTTGCAAATATCTTATAATTAGGCTTGAATCGATGCATATAAATACGACCATAATTCATCAATTCCTGTGCAAATTCTACAGATAATTCTTCATGCCATTCAGCGGGAAAATATCGTAAAGCATTACGAATCGCCAGTATTTTCTCATCTTTTGAGAGAATGTCTTTTCTCTTAGGTGCTCTATTTGCGTTCTTAGGATAAGATTTTTTATTCGGTAATTCGTTTGGTATTCCTTGAAGTATTTGCTCTTTAAATGTCATTTTCTATTATTTTAGTGGATGATTATATCCTGATATTTCCTTTTCTGTTTTAAAGTCTCTGCAAATTTATACTTACTTTTGATGCGTAATAAGACTATTATTACTATCAATTAATAACTATGAGTAATCAATTAGAGCTTAGACACTATAAATATTTTCTAGCTGTGGCTAAGGAATTGCACTTTAGAAAAGCAGCCGAAACTTTGTTTATTTCACAACCTGGACTAAGTCGTCAAATTAAACAGATGGAAGACGAGTTGGGAATTAAATTGTTTGAAAGACATAATAGAAAGGTGGAACTCACCAAAGCGGGTTCATTTTTACAGAGAGAATTGATAAGTAATTTCGAACGATTTGATGATATTTTAAAACAAACGAAACTGATAAATGATGGAATAGAAGGAAACTTAAAGCTGGCTTATGTTGGTTCTGCCATGCAAAAATTGATTCCTGAACTTTTGTTGAAATTTAGAGAAACCAATCCTAATGTTCTCATTCACTTAACAGAAGTTGACAACTTGAGACAAATACAAGCATTACTCAATCAGGAAATCGATATAGGATTTGTGCGCTTGGAACGTGTTCCAAAAGGATTAGAAATCCATTCTGTTATTGAAGAAACTTTCTCATTGGTATTACCCAAAAACCACCCAATAAACGCCACAAATTTTAAAGATTTATCACAATTAAAAGATGAACATTTTATCATGTTTGATAAAGCATATAGCGAGTCGTATTATGAAAAAGTTATGCAGATTTTTGATGACAGTAATTTCTTTCCCACCATATTACATTCATCGGTTAATGCGAGTTCAATTTATAGATTGGTGGAAAACAACTTTGGTATTTCTATAGTTCCCACATCGCTCCAGCATGGATATAATCTAAATGTTAAGTTTATTGAGTTGAATAGTATTCGGCAGCGAACCACATTAAAAGTGGTGTGGAGTAGTAATAATTCAAACCCTATTTTAGATTGTTTTTTGAATACCTTAAAGTCTATTAAATAACCAGGGCAAACGCATCTAAATATGCAAAACCTTCAAGCTGCTTGGATTTCAGTAAAATAGGAATCGGGTATTCCTATGGAAGTATAAATTTTCTTCTTTGTGAAACTTTGTGTAATAGCTGTACCACAAAGGAACACAGAGGATTTCACAAAGAGCCACCAAAAAATAAGATGTGTTTACGCTGATAAATCCTTGAAAACTAATGCTCCTTTTTATAATTTATAGTAAATTTGACGAGCTTAAAATCTTTACAATAAGCGAACTACTATAAAAACTAAATACACTACTATGAAAAAGACAGCTTTTCTCAGCTTTATTCTTGCATTTGCACTTTTTGCTTGCAATTGTCCTCAACCTACAGAAACTACTATTAGCGATAACATTAGAATCAATCAATTAGGATATTATCCTAACTCTGTAAAACAATTTATCCTAGCTGACGTGGAGGGTAAAAAAATCGAAATCATTAATTCAGAAAAAGAAGTGGTTTTCACAGGCAAGCTGATAAAAAAAGGAAAATGGGATAAATCTGGTGAAGAAGTGATGCTGGGTGATTTTTCAGAGCTTACTAAACAAGGTGAGTTCTCCATACTAGTGGATGGGGAAATTGCTTCTTATCCTTTCGAAATCAAAGAAAACCTCTATAAAGATGCGCTCCATGCCGCAGTAAAAAGCTATTATTTCCAAAGAGCATCTATGGCAATTGATGAAAAACATGGTGGCCAATTTGCTAGAGCTACTGGTCATGCTGACGATGACTGTGCCTTTCATCCTTCTACAGGAAAAACAGAAGGAAGCCTAAATGGAAATGGAGGATGGTACGATGCTGGAGATTATGGCAAATATATTGTAAATGCAGCACTCTCGACTGGGCAAATGTTATTGTTAGCTGAGCAATATCCAGAAGCCATAAAAGATGGTGATTTGAATATTCCTGAGAGCGGAAATGCAAAAAGCGATTTGTTGGACGAGTTAAAATACGAGCTAGATTGGATAATGACTATGCAAGATGAAGATGGCGGAGTTTATCATAAACTCACAGCCTTAGGTTTTAGCGGATTTATTATGCCTGCTGATTACGATTTAGAGCGTTGGGTGATAGGCAAAGCAACTGCTGCTACTTTAAACTTTGCTGCTGTTTTGGCTCAAGCTTCTCGAATTTACGAAAACTCTTATCCTGACTGGTCTGCACAAGCTTTAACCTCCTCAAAAAAAGCTTGGGAATGGGCCGTTGCCAATGACAATATAGCTTATAGCAACCCGAAAGATGTAAGCACAGGCGCTTATGATGATGATGTATTTGAAGATGATTTTTATTGGGCAGCAGCTGAATTATTTATCACCACTAAAGAACAAAAATACTTAGATTACCTCATCAAAAATCCTCAAGAATACCAGCACCAATTGACCAATTCTTGGAAGTTCTTTATTAGAAATAATGGTTTTCATTCTTTAATAGAAAATGCGGACTTATTAAACAAAGAGCTGGCCATTCAGCTAAAGCAAGACCATTTAAAATTAGCGGATGGTATTTTATCTCAAATCGAAAACAATCCATATCATGTGGCTTTAGAGCAATACGAGTGGGGAAGCAATAGTGATGTTTTAAATCAAGCCATGATTTTATGTGTGGCTCATCGTATTTCTGGAGAAGGAAAATACCTAGAAGGCGCAGAACAAATCAACGATTATATCTTAGGAAAAAATGCTACAGGCTATAGTTTCTTAACTGGATTTGGAACTAAACAGGTAATGCATCCACACCATAGACCAACAGAAGCAGATGGTATAGTTGAGCCAATTCCTGGTTTTATAATTGGAGGACCAAACCACCATCGTCAAGACAAGTCACAAGTAACCTATACTTCAGAATTTCCAGCACAGGCTTTCGAAGATGTGGTGGAATCCTATGCTTCAAATGAAGTTTGTATCAACTGGAATGCTCCAGCGGTTTATGTTTTGGCTTATATTCAAGAGAATAGGAAATAAAATACACTATTTCTAAGCTATCAATAAATTACATCCTCTAACATCGCTATTATCGAAACGGCCTAGAATTTGAAATTCGTTTGGACCTGTTATTTTGCCTAAATCTTTAGTGGCTAAAAAGCTTACAGAATTGATGTTGGCTAAATCGATAATATTAATGGCACCACTTTTTCCATCCTCTAAAAGGCTCAATGGGTCATTCACATCTCTTATCATTATTTTCATCCATGGTGGACAATTAAATATACCATCTCCTTTACTGTAGGCTTGGCTTAAAAGTTCTGTCATTCCATACTCAGAATGTATTTTGCTCACTCCAAAACCCTTGCCAATCAACTCGTGCAACTCCTCTCTTACCATTTCTTTTCTTCGGCCTTTCATTCCTCCAGTTTCCATAATGGTTAAGTCTGGGAAATTGAAGTTTTGCATTTCCACCA
The DNA here is from genome assembly GCA_016744655.1 of Bacteroidales bacterium. GTDB lineage: Bacteria > Bacteroidota > Bacteroidia > Bacteroidales > UBA12170 > UBA12170. The sequence goes on from JADGDY010000017.1 coordinate 32,885, forward strand.
AGTCCAATAAGGCATAGCTCACGCCCAGTAACATGACTTTCTTATTGCTGGTTTTGAGTTGATTTAATTTCTCAATAATCTTAGAATAATCGTTAAGGTAGAATCCACTATCTTGATGTTTAGATAGTTTAATGAGATGGTCGGCCATATAGACCAAACTACTGTCTCCATTTTCCAAGTAACTAGGTAGCAAGGCCAAGAAAATATAATCGGAAATGGGGCCGTAGAAATACTCAAATCCTTTAATAAAACTCTCCTCATAAACTTTAGCAGATTTCACAAAATGCTGACTCCTCTGCATGCCTGTGGTTCCAGAGCTTTTAAACACCAATTCAGCATTATCTTTTTCGGCTAACACCTTATAATCCTTAAAAAACTCAATGGGCATAAAAGGGATATCATTAAGTTGATTAACATGACGTACTGAAATATTAAGGGCATCCACAAAAGAACGATATACAGGGATTTCTGCATATTGTTTATGAAAAATCTGTAAGCTTAGCTTTTCAAATTCTTCAGGTTGATGATGATTAAAAAGAATATCGTTTTCCATGAGCCTGCAAAAATAAACAGAAAGATTTTAATAACCGAACGGAGGTTATTGGCACAAAAAAATCCCGAAGGAAAAAACCAACGGGATTATAACATTTATTGGTTAGTTGATTATGATGCATGTTGTGCGAATGCACCTGAAAGAGAGTTTGTGCAAATCCCTTTCTCCTATAATATGTTACGCTCTCTAATTATAAAATACCTTGAAATCTGGAGGTATTTGGTGCTTAGACCTAAGCAAAGTAAAAAAGGTTGTCTCTAATACGTAATTTATTTTGAAAGAACTATTCTAAATTAAGATATTGGTCAATATTTTTGGGTTTTAAAGAATCTTAGTCCTTCTTTTATTCCTATCTTTGCCTGCGATTAAAAAGAGTTATAATCGCTTAACTACTAATGTATTAGGACTTAAACAAACCAAGGTATGAATTTTATAGAAGGGCTTAGAGAAGAAGCCAAAAAGAACATCCAAAAAATAGTGCTCCCAGAAGGCAACGAAGAAAGAACTTTAGAAGCAGCTGACTTTGCCTTAACGAACAATATTGCCAATATTATTTTATTAGGTAATCCAACCGAAATAAAAGAAATTGCTCAAAAAAACAATCTAAAGAATATAGATAAAGCACAAATTATTGATCCAAATAATTTTGATGCTTTTGAAAAATATGTTGGTTTGCTTTTAGAGATCAGAGGAAAGAAGATAAAAAGCAGAGAAGATGCTGAAAAACTAGTTCGCAATCCATTATACCTTGCTACCCTTTTGGTAAAAAGCGGAGCAGCTGATGGAGAAGTAGCTGGAGCTGAAAATTCTACTGGTGATGTATTACGTCCTGCATTTCAAATAGTGAAAACACTGCCTGGTATTTCTGTGGTAAGTGGCGCTTTCTTTATGGTTTTCGACAATAAAAAAATTGGAGACAATGGCATTATCACTTTTGCAGATTGTGCAGTTCATCCTAACCCTACAGCTAGCGAATTGGCAGAAATTGCAGTTGCTAGTGCTCGTACCACTAAAGCAATTGCTGGACTAGATCCTAGAGTAGCACTTTTAAGTTTCTCAACTAAGGGTAGTGCCAAGCACGAAATGGTAGATAAAGTAGTAGAAGCTACAGCCATAGCACAGAAAATGGCGCCAGAGTTTAAAATTGATGGCGAGTTACAAGCAGATGCAGCTATCATTCCTGGTATTGGAAGTAAAAAAGCTCCTGACAGTGAAATTGCTGGAAGAGCAAATGTATTGGTATTCCCAACATTAGAGGTAGGAAATATCACCTATAAATTGGTACAGCGTTTAGCCGGAGCAGAGGCAGTAGGTCCGGTATTACAAGGAATGGCAGCACCAATTAACGATTTAAGTAGAGGATGCTCTGCTGATGATATCATCAACATGATTGCGATTACCTCTTTACAAGCGGCAGACAAGTTTTAATAAACACATATAAAACATATAAATATTTTTCAATGGCTGAAACATTAGCAGATTTTGCATTAGGCAAAAAGATTGTACAAGAAGGAAGCCTTCAAAAGGTTGGAGTTGTTGGAGCCGGAACCACCGGACAACAAATTATTCGTCTTGTAAGTAAAGCCGGTATCGACGTCGTTTTCGTTGATATTAGCGAAGAGAGAGTTCAACAAATTTTTGAAGCTCTAGATAAGCAATTGGATGAAAAAATAAACCGCTGGGGATTAACAGCGGGAGAGAAAAGAGCAATGTTGAGCCGTATACAGGGTTCAAGCGATTTCTCCATCCTTAAAGGAAGTAATGTAGTTATAGAAACTATTCACTCTAAGAAAAAAGGAACTAGCCTTGATATTAGAAGAGATGTTTTTAAGAAGATAGAAGCCGTGGTTGATGAGAAAACAACGATTGTATCTAATACTGCTACATTGAATATTTCTGAGATTTCTGATGTTCTCGATCGTCCTGAAAGAGCAATGGGATTACATTTTATTCTTCCTGTTGACGAGGTGAAAATAGTAGAAGCAGTAAGAACTATTAAAACTGATGATAGAAGCTACGATTGCATCATGAAGTTCATCAGAATGGTAGGTAAAGAAATGGTAGAAGTACAAGAGTCTCCTGGTAATATCAGTACTCGTATGATTGTTCCATTGATAAACGAAGCATGTAGCATTCTTTTAGAAGGAGTGGCTTCTGTTCCAGATATCGATAGAACTATTAAGCATACCACAGGTTATCAAACTGGACCTTTCGAATTGGCTGATAATATGGGCCTCGACAAAGTGTTAAAATGGATGGATAATCTATATAGCGAATTTGGTGAAATCAGATACAAGCCTTCTCCAATTATCAAGCGATTGGTGAGAGCAGGTATGGTTGGCAGAACATCTGGAGAAGGATTTTATTCTTATCCTGATGGTAAGCGTACGCCAAAACAAGGAGATATTCAGCATTTAGGTCGCATTTCATAAAAAATCTAGGAAAATGAAAATTATTGTATTGAACTGTGGAAGTTCATCTTTAAAATATCAATTATTCGACATGCCAAGCCAAAAGGTGATAGCCAAAGGTTTGGTAGACAAAATCGGTCTTAAGGGTTCATTGATTAAGCACGAAATGGAAGATGGTAGTAAGGCTACTATTCCTGGTGAAATCTTAGATCACAAACAAGGTATCGAATATCTTTTAGGCATTCTTTTAAGCAAGAAATATGGTTGTATGACCAGTCTTGAAGAATTAAAAGGCGTAGGTCATCGTGTGGTTCATGCTGGTGAAAAATTTGGTGGTTCTGTTAGAATTAACGATGCTGTTATTCAAGCTTTAGAAGAAACTATCGATTTAGCTCCTCTTCATAATCCTCCAAACTTAGATGGTATTTATGCAATTACTGCTTTACTTCCAGAAATTGAGCAAGTAGGAGTTTTTGATACTGCTTTCCATCAAACCATGCCCGACTTTTCTTACTTATATGGTGTTCCATATTCTATGTATGAAAAGCATGGTGTTCGTAGATATGGATTCCATGGCTCTAGTCATAAATTTGTGTCTTTAAAAGCTGCTGCCTTATTAGGGAAAAAACCTGAGGAGGTTAATGTTATTACATGTCACCTTGGTAATGGAGGTTCTATTGCTGCAGTTCAACAAGGAAAGTCTTTAGATACCAGTATGGGAATGACACCTATTGAAGGTTTAATGATGGGAACACGTTCTGGTGACTTAGATGTTGGTGCTTTATTCCATATCATCAAGAAAGAAGAATTAACATTACCTACAGCTAGTACTTTGATTAACAAGTTTAGCGGAGTATTGGGAGTAAGTGGAGTTTCTTCTGATATGAGAGATGTGGAGATGGCTGGAGAAGAAGGTCACGAAAGAGCACAGTTAGCCCTTAAGATGTATCAATACAGAGTTCGTAAATATATTGGTGCTTATGCTGCTGCTATGGGTGGTGTTGATGCTATTGTATTTACAGGTGGTATTGGTGAAAACGACTGGGTAACACGCCAAGAGGCTACTTTAGGACTTGAGTTTATGGGTGCTGAACTAGATAAAGAAATCAATACCAATTTAAGAGGAAAAGAAACCATTATCTCTACACCAGATTCTAAGGTGAAGATTATGTTGATTCCTACTAATGAAGAATTGGTGATTGCTTCTGATACACATGATATTATTGAAAAAGGAATTGACCAGTTATAGGTTTGTTCTGACATTCATTTAAAAAGAGTTTCATGCAAAGCATGGAACTCTTTTTTTATTTCATTTTTGGCTTATCTTTTGCTCCATGACTTCGTTGGAATTCTCTTCAAAATCCTCATTTACAAAAGTAAACTGCGGTTTCTCATCGGGTTCCGCCTCGAACTGAAACAAAATATTTCACCTTAATAATTCCGTATTTAATCCCCTCTGAAACTTTGTGACTTCTTGATGTTGAGTCAAGGTTTATTTCTGGGGGATGGTCAATCTAATCGTACTGTATTCTAATTAGTTTATGGAGCTATTACAATATTGTTCAGATAATTCGAAACAAAGTAAAATATGTTTTTCTTCAACTCTTTTCAAAAAAATGTTACAAAAATCTCCGCTGTATATCAAAGTACTATTTAAATCTTTAAAAACTTAGATTTAGAAACAACAAAACCATCCTCATCTACTTGTTGAATAAAATATAATCCATTTTGGAAGCTTGACACGTTGATGTCATTAGTTTTTGAATTTGTTATGTCAGACCAAATGAGTTGACCATTTATATCGAAAATATTTATAGTCGAATTTATGAAGTCATCTTGAAACAAAACCTTTAAATTGTTTTTAGCTGGATTAGGCGACAATGAGACTAACACTTCCTTTTGCATTTCATTTACCCCTACTATATGTTCATTGCCCCATTCTTCATCTCCTTTTTTATAATAAACTAGCTTAACCTCAAAATCCACCTGATTTTCAGGATCGGTAGACCTATATTGATGATAAGAATGACCACATCCTATGGTGTATCTATCTTCAAAAAAGGTATCACTATTATTTGAGTCAAAATGAAACACAGTTATTCTACCATTATAAATCTCATCATCCTCAAGAATAGAATCAGTGAGTATTACCTCATCTAAGTCAGTGAAAAAAATAGTTTCTTCAATCTCAGTATAAGTAGGATTTGGATTACTAGAGCCTGCCTCTACTCTTTTGTTTAACTGGAGATAAAAAACGGTATCTCCATTAATAGAATAATATTTATCTAATATTTCAATGTTTACCGTTGCGCTATAACCAGAACCTGGTGCGGAACCTGATTCATGTATATGAAAAACATCCCCAATATCATAATCATACACCTCACCTGTGGTGGGATATTCTTGGGAATAGGTTAATCCTGTTAATAATAATAAAATACTTGTAAAAATTAGAGAAAGATACTTCATGTTTTATTTTTTAATTATTTATATTTAATACTTTTTATGGTTTTACCATCCACCAAAACGCTTGCTATATAAGCACCAGGGCTTAAGTCTTTCACATTAATAGTTATACTATTCAGAGGCTCTTTTCTTTCATGTATTTCGACAATACTCAATGTAAAATTTCAAGGTTATCATCCTATCTATTTATAAAAGGAAAGCCGATTATATAAATACTGCTCTAACATTGAGCTTAATTCAATTTTAACTTTAAGTACTTTAGACACTTTATGAACTCTAAGTACTTATTATTCTACAACCAATTTTGAGCTCCCCACAAACTTACCCTCACTTCGTAGTATCAGAAAGTAAATGCCAGATACCATGCCTGAAATATCTATTTGCACTTCCAGCTGGCCATTCGCAAGTTTTTCTACCATTAAGACCTCTCCAGTTTGATTATAAAGACTCCATTCTATATCGGAGAGATCCTCCGCTTTTTCAAGCTTCACCATTGCTTTATCATGGGCTGGATTGGGTTGTATTATGATCTCTATTCTATCTTTTTGGGCAGCATATTGTTCTGGGGATGGGATATCTTCGATACCCACAACATCGTCACAGATATAGGGTAAATAGCCCGAAACAATACCATCGGGGCATAAGCTATCATAGCTCCCTGCCCAATTGGTATATACCGTATCGAAGGTAAAATCCGTATTTCTTTTGTTTAAATAAATATCATAGGAATACTCATTATTCTCTTCAAGTGTTTTAGCAACTGTAAGTATTTTGTTATTAAAGGTTTGAACCAAACTGGCTGGGAACCACACCTCAGGAGCATCAAAATAATCGACAACATTCAAAAGGCTGTCATGTATTAAATAACTATTTAAAGGAAACTGTTGTTGCCAATCATTCATATATCTTAAAATGGAGTAAAACCTATTATCTCCTATTTTTTTGGTACTTAAAAACCAATTGATGACATGAGTATCCGGAAAGAGTATTTCATTGGCATAGGATACCACTTCTCCTTTGTCATCGAAATAAAATAATAAGGGATTGGAGTTGTCACTATTTAGGCCTGTTGCTAAAAAAATGTTTTCTTGCTCTTCAACAATTTCGAAGGATTTTCCAAAAACACCATCATAAATACCAAATGGTAATACCCATTCTTCGTCACCATTTGAATTTACTTTCACAATAAAAGGACGATCGCCTTTACCTTGTTGTGGATCGTTATTAGTAGGCCATTCTGCATTGCCCGAAATATAATAATTATTATCGGCACTAATAAATACCTTATTACCAAAAGCATTCCAAATATAAGGATAATCGCTCATAGTGGCATAACTATTTTTCCATAAAACTTCTCCTTCGGCATTGAGTTTTATCAATCCAATTCTTTCACTTGGAGACTGTCCGTAGTAGTTCGTTAAAACAATAATATTCCCTTCATGATCAATGGCCATTCCATTGGCATAGGAATATGCAGACCATTGAAATGTTTTACACCACTCTACTTCCATACAAACATTTAATTTGGCTACCCATGGATTTGAGACTCCTGTTGCTCCATTAATGCCTCCACATAAAACAATGCCTCCATCTGCTGTTGTCTTTATAGAACCGATATAATTATTAGATAAAGAGTCTAGTTTACGTTCCCAAAGAAAATAACCATTGATATCGGTTTTTTTAATCATCGGTTTATTCAAATCAGACTGAAAGCTTCTCCCATGAAAAACAAACCCTTTGTCATAGTGTTCAATATGATTAGTTATACTAGCCATTCCTTCATTACAGTTTTGTTTACCATACCATCGTTCCCAGGTGGTGTCTGAATAGATTTGGGAATAGGAAGGGCTAGAAATCAATAATAAAACCACCAAAATTTGTACTTGTAAAATGGTTTTGAGAATTATGTTATATGGAATTGGTTTCATGATAAATGGTTTATTATTCGATAACCAACTTTGAACTTCCCACAAACTTACCCTCACTTCGTAGTATCAGAAAGTAAATGCCAGATGCCATACCTGAAATATCTATTTGCACTTCCAACTGGCCATTCGCAAGCTTTTCTACCATTAAAACCTCTCCAGTTTGATTATAAAGGGACCATTCTATATCGGAGAGGTCCTCCGTTTTTTCAAGTTTTACAATGGCTTTATCATGGGCAGGGTTGGGCTGAATAGAAATCCCAATTCTATCTTTATTGGCAGCATATTGTTCTGGGGATGGAATATCCTCTATAGCTACCACATCGTCGCATATATAGGGTAAATAGCCCGAAACAATACCATCGGGGCATAAGCTATCATAACTCCTAGCCCAATTGGTATATACCGTATCGAAGGTAAAATCTGTATTTCTTTTGTTTAAATAAATATCATAGGAATACTCATTATTCTCTTCAAGTGTTTTAGCAACTGTAAGCATTTTATTATTATAGGTTTGGACCAAGCTGGCTGGTGACCATACCTCAGGAGCATCTAAATAATCGATAATATTCAATAGGCTATCATGAATTAAATAGCCATTTAAAGGAAACGGTTGTTGCCAATCATTCCTATATCTTAAAATGGAATAAAACTTATTATTCCCAACTTTTTTGGTACTTAAAAACCAATTGATGACATGGGTACCTGGAAAGAGTATCTCATTGGCATAGGATACCACTTCTCCTTTGTCATCAAAATAAAACAATAAGGGATTGGAGTTGTCACTATTTAGGCCTGTTGCTAAAAAAGTGTTTTCTTGCTCTTCAACAATTTCGAAGGATTTTCCAAATATCATATCATAAATACCAAAAGGCAATACCCATTCTTCCTCACCATTTGCATTTACCTTCACAATAAAAGGGCGATCGCCTTTACCTTGTTGTGGATCGTTATTAGTAGGCCATTCTACATTACCCGATATATAATAATTATTATCGGCACTTATGAATACTTTATTGCCATAAGCATTCCAGATATAAGGATAGTCGCTCATGGTGGCATAACTATTCTTCCACAACACTTCTCCTTCAGCACTGAGTTTTAATAGACCTATTCTCTCACCAGGAGACTGTCCATAAAAGTCTGTCAAAACCACAATATCGCCTTCTTTATCAATGGCAATATCATTGGCATAGGAATAGGCTGGCCATTGGAATTTCTTGCACCATTCCACTTCCATACAAGCATTTAATTTGCCCACCCAAGGATTTGTAAGTCCAGCTTCACCGTTAATTCCACCACACAATACTATACCTCCATCAGCTGTATTCTTCATGGATACAATATAATTATTAGACAAAGAATCTAATTTACGCTCCCAAAGAAAATATCCATTGATATCGGTTTTTTTGATTATTGGTTTCCATTGCTCTCCATTATAGCCATGAAAAACATAAGCCTTATCATAATGTTCAATATGGTTAGTTATTGCAGCCATTCCTTCATTACAATTCTGTTTCCCATACCATCTTTCCCAGGTGGTATCGGAATAGATTTGGGAATAGGAAAAGTTTGAAAGAAATAATAAAACCACCAAGATTTGTACTTGTAAAATGGTTTTGAGATTAATGTAATATGAAATTGGTTTCATGATAAATGGTTTATTATTCCACTACTAGTTTTGAGCTCCCCACAAACCGACCCTCACTGCGCAGTATCAGAAAGTAAATGCCAGATGCCATACCTGAAATATCTATTTGCACTTCCAACTGGCCATCCGCAAGCTTTTCTACTATTAAAACCTCTCCAGTTTGATTATAAAGACTCCATTCTAAATCAGAGAGATCCTCTGCTTTTTCAAGCTTCACCATTGCTTTATCATGGGCTGGATTGGGTTGAATTATTATCTCTATTCTATCTTTTTGGGCAGCATATTGTTCTGGGGATGGAATATCTTCGATACCCACAACATCGTCACAGATATAGGGCAAATAGCCCGAAACAATACCATCGGGGCATAAGCTATCATAACTCCTAGCCCAATTGGTATATACCGTATCGAAGGTAAAATCTACATTTCTTTTGTT
>JADGDY010000273.1 GCA_016744655.1 Bacteroidales bacterium
TTCTTTTCATCCATAATTACAAATCTTTAATTCGAGTATTCAGTTCAGATATTCTGTCTATAAGCTGACTAAATGAAATAGTTAATCCATAAAACATACTCTCTTGCATAGTTATATAATCTTTTTCCCAAAGTTTAATGGTTTCTTCAGGTGGAATAATATTAATTAAATTTGGCTGATGTTTATCATAATCAATTCCTTTTAGCGCATTAAAATTCCTTCTGTGTGTGACAATTGTATTGTATAAGTCAATGTCTATTAAGGCTTCTGTTCCATGAATGGTATCCATTAACTTTTCTAAATCGTATAGGTGACGACTCATTCTTTTCACACGAATAAACTTAGCATCTTTTTGAAATTCTTCATGTAATAGAAATATTTTTTCAAGGAAAGTTCGTTTAGGAGAAACTACTGGGATTAATATCTCTTTCTCAGCAAATGGAAGTTCGCTAAACTCACTAGACACCATTGAAACAATTGATTTATTTTCAACAGGTTCCATTAAAGACCTTGCACCAACCTCAATTAGAACCCTTGGTTTTAAATACTCGGATTTATCAGTTAATGATTTATAACGTAATTCGATTATTAAAGGATCTTTATCTGAATCTTTAGTTTCTTGAACTACTAATTCATAATTCTCAATTCCCAATTCTATTAGTTTCTTATTTAAATCATTGTGGAATTCTTTTCCAATAAATGAACAAGATGCTTTGCGTAGTTTCTTTATTTGAGTTTTGCTTAATTCGCCTTCAAAACCAAGGTGTTTACGGTCAATTACTAAGTCGATATCTTCGGAAAAACGTTCAATCAGGTTCCATGCTTTGCTCAATGAGGTTCCTCCTTTAAACACAATATGATTAGAGTATGGAAGTGAAAATATCAGGTTTAAAGATAAAGTTACCCACCAGTCCTTCTCAACTGCAGAAGATGGTAGTCCTGAATGCTGACTTGTTTGATTGAAAACATTTAACTTATCCTTTTCGCTAAGCTGAATAAACTCTTTCATGCTAAATTACCTTTCATTATTTTAGATATCCATGCAGGAGTCAACTTAGCATCGTGTTCAATAATTCTTGTTTTTTCACTTCCTAAATGACTTCTTAGCTTTTCTAATTGTTCTTCTGTTATATTGTCTTTCCCTATTTCTTTTAAGGCTTGAATTACTAAACTGGTTATCTCACCTCTTACAGCTAAATTTTTTGGAGTAGTTTTTTTAAACTTTATGCTTCTTTTACCAATGTTAATACTGCGTGGTGCACCATCGGTTAAAAATACAACATTCATTGGAATTTGAGCTGATAAGCCCAATTTATTTAAGGCAGTAATGCCTGTTGGTATAATTCTAGCTTTATCTCTATTTGCAATTGCATTTGCAATTTCCTCAATGGATGGTATCAGATTTCCTAAAAGTTTGTCTTGCTTAGGATATAAGTATATACCATGAGCTAGACGTACTAAGAACTCTTTGTTTACAAGTCTCAATAATGATTTTTTTACAACTTCAACATTTCCAATACTATCAAAGGTGGAGGGAAAAATTATACTTCCCCTTTTCATTGATTTAATACTTTTTTCGATTTTATTTAGGATTGACTCTGCCATTTTATTTAGAAATATGTCCCAAATTTAGCAAATATTTGGGACATATTATTCATTGAATAAAAAATATAGTTTTGATATTGGAAAGGATAAGAAGAAAAAATAATTCGTTTTATTAGTACTAATATAATTCTTTAGAAAATAGAATTTAAATTATCAAATATTATTGCTTGTTTAACTCCAAGGCCGCAATACATTTTAGCATCCTTTACATTAATCTAAGGGGTTGAAGCCTCACAGAGGATTCAGCCCTGGTATTTGAAAAGTACTTTATTTTGGAGAAAGAGATTAGCTAGAAATAAAACAGAAAGGCAAGCGATGATTATCTGATGTTTTGGCCAAGGATAGTATGAAATTTTCGATACTAAATAATGCTTGAACTTATATCCTCAATTATCCAGGGTATTAATACTCTTGCTATGCTCAAGGCTTTTATCCCTTACATTGGAGAAATAAATCCAATGAATCGGGTTTTTCTACCCGC
>JADGDY010000193.1 GCA_016744655.1 Bacteroidales bacterium
CACCACTCGAGATATTGTCAGATGCTCCAACACGAGTAAACACCTTATCCATTATTCCAAGTTTAGCACTTCTTGCAGGTACAAAACCTCCCATTTGGGCCATTAAAACTATAAGTGCCGTTTGTCGCAATAAAGCCGATTTACCAGCCATATTTGGACCGGTAAGAATAATTATTTGCTGACTTTCATTATCAAGTTTTATAGAATTAGGTATGTATTTTTCTCCTACTGGCATATTCTGTTCAATAACAGGATGCCTACCAGCTTCTATATATAAATCTGATGATTGATTAATTTCTGGTTTGCAGTATTTATATTCTTTAGCACACGTACTTTATACTTATCTAGCGCATTGCGAATTTTTAGAATATTTTCTTCTGTCCTTCTTTCAGCTGCCATAGCTGCAGAATTTCTTTCTAATATTATTCTTGTTTCTACTAAAGATTTGAAATCTTTGGAATCCATATTAAGGATTTCAGAGATTAACCCTTGAAGAGCAGAAATCCCTAAACCTGCTACAATGGTACCACTTTGTGGATGAGTTCTTACAATACCGTAAAATTCTAATTTCTTAATGGCATCTCTAACTGCAGATCTGCTAACTGAAAGCTTTTCAGATAGCTTTCTTTCGGCAGGTAATTTCTCCCCAGGTTTAAGTTGACCTGTTTCAATAAGATTCTTAATTTGGTTAATTATTATATCTGAAGGCTTAGTATAAACTATCTGCTCAAAATTATCTAAAACTGTATTTTCCATACTATTGAATATTTACATTTGGTCGATTGGTAAATTGGTTGACCAAAACTATATAAAAAAAGTTAACAGAAGTTAAAACGATTGCGAAAAAAGTTGAATTTAACATATCACACAATTCATAACCTTGATCTTCTGCACCTTACAACATTATGAAAAATTCATACAACATTAAAAACAATTGGTTAACCAATTGTTTTTAAACTATTTCTATCTCTTTTTTACCCTAATTATGTCGTATTTTACCTTAATTCTATTTTAAATTAACTTCATCAATAATATTTATCTATATTAAAATGGATCATCTGACAGTATTTTTAAAATGGAAAGAAACAGCAAGATATATATGTCAGTATGTTATAAAATTACTCCAACTATTTGATAAATTACACTTTGTCCTTTTCTTTAAAAATTTCAGGAACTAAAAGGCAAAGAATTTCACACTCAAATGAAGTCCAAGTTAAAATATGCTTATTATTTATTTTTGAATCATTCCACTCTTTCCTTTCGAAACCCAATTCATATTTAATAAATGAAATGCTCAAGAAAATTACTTATTTATTGAGACATTTATTATTTATAGATTTATCACGAATACGAAAGTACAAAATCAACAAATATTTAGAGTCAAAGCAGTGACATCTGAAAATATTTTCAATTGCATTGTTATAGCTTTTATATATCCCCGTAAATATTTAATTTCAATAAAGCAGAATGAAAGAGAAATCTAGAACACATAATTTCATGAGATTCTAAGTCACACAAATTCCAACTTTACCTTAAAAAAACCAATCAAATTTCTTTTTATTTTTCATGCAAACGATTGAAAAATTCACTACGTATATTTATTCATGAATTATTAACAAATTATACACTCTATTCTTAATAAGAATTTAAACATTTTACTAAAGCCTCTTTTTGAAAAGTTTATCTTTGCAGCTTATAACCATTCTAAATTATTTAACAAATAAAAACCAGTATTATGCAAAATTTCAGGTTCAAAGCTCTTGAAAAAACGCTAGACAGAAAGATCGTCAATTACGAAATGCCAAAGTCAAAACCTTCGGAGTATTTTGGTGAAATGACCTTTAATATGTCAGCAATGAAAGAATACTTAACTGCTGAAGCTTTTGGTAAAGTAAAATCTGCCATTGAAGAGGGCTTAAAAATCGACAGAAAAGTTGCAGATCAGATTGCCGCTTCTATGAAAGCATGGGCAACATCAAAAGGGGCCACCCATTACACACACTGGTTTCATCCATTAACCGGTTCTACTGCTGAAAAACACGACGCTTTTATCAATCCAGAAGGAGAAGGTAAAGCTATTGAAAATTTTAGAGGCAATGAACTCGTTCAACAGGAACCCGATGCCAGTAGCTTTCCTCATGGAGGAATTAGAAACACATTTGAAGCAAGAGGATATACTGCTTGGGACCCAACTAGTCCGGCCTTTATCCTTGGTACCACACTTTGTATCCCTACTATTTTTGTATCCTACACAGGAGAAGCCTTAGATTATAAGACTCCTCTATTGAAATCATCGAGTGCACTTGACGATGCTGCCACAGCAGTTTGTAAGATGTTTGATGAAAAAGTGAATAAAGTATATGCCACTCTCGGCTGGGAGCAAGAATATTTCTTGGTAGATACTGCCTTACACACTGCTCGCCCTGATTTAGTTTTAACGGGCCGTACCTTATTTGGTCATTCTAGTGCCAAAGACCAACAGCTTTCTGACCACTATTTCGGGGTTATTCCAGAAAGAGTAAAAGAATTCATGAAAGAATATGAAATTGAAGCTCATAGATTAGGAATTCCTGTAAAAACTCGCCATAACGAAGTTGCTCCAAATCAGTTTGAAGTAGCTCCAGTTTATGAAGAAGTAAATTTAGCTGTTGATCATAATCAACTGATTATGCACATCATAGAAACTGTCGCAAAGAAACATAATTTTATTGCTCTTTTCCATGAAAAACCATATGCTAATGTTAATGGTTCTGGAAAACACAATAACTATTCTCTAGCTACCAATACTGGTAGAAACCTTTTTACACCAGGTAAAAACAGTAAGGAAAACTTACAGTTTATTGCCTATATGGTGAATATGATTAAAGCAGTTAATGACCATGAAGCTTTACTAAGATCAAGTATCTCTAGCTCAGGAAACGATCATCGTTTAGGTGGACATGAAGCTCCTCCTGCTGTAATTAGCGTTTTCATTGGCTCTCAGCTGACTCGTATGCTCGATAAGATTGAAGCCAGTACTACTCCTGAGGGAATGTCAGACGATATTTTGGAAGATTTAAATATCAATGTTCCAAAGATTCCTGAAATTATGCTCGATAATACCGATCGTAACAGGACCTCTCCTTTTGCTTTCACTGGTAACAAATTTGAGTTTAGAGCTGTTGGTTCTAATGCCAATTGTGCTAAACCTATGATTTCTCTAAATACCATCCTCACAGATCAGCTGGTGACTTTTAAAAAGGATATGGATGAACTAATGGCAAAAGGCGTTTCTTTTGAAGAATCTCTATTCCAAATCATTAAAGGCTATATCACTGATAGTAAAAGAATTCGTTTCGAAGGAAACAATTACAGTGAAGAATGGTTAGCTGAAGCTGAAGAACGTGGATTGAGTAATATAAAAACTACTCCATTAACATTGAATACCTATATCGACGAAAAAATTGTGGATATGTTTGAGCGTAACAATGTAATGACAAGAAGAGAACTTGAAGCTCGTAGATTGATTCGTTTAGAGAAATATACTAAAAGAATTCAAATTGAATCTAGAGTTTTAGGAGATATGGCCACAAACCATATTATTCCTATTGCCATTAGATATCAAAATACATTGATTGAAAATGTGAGAGGACTAAAAGAGATTTTGGATCTTCAAACTTATGGTAAAGTTTCTAAAAATGAATTAGATATCATTACTCATATTTCTCATCATATTTCTGAGATCAAGAAAAATGTTGATTTTATGATAAATGAACGTAAGGTTGCCAATAAAATTGAGGACGAACTAGATATGGCTGTGGCCTATGATACTAAAGTACGTCCATTATTAGATGTTATTCGTCGCCATGTTGATAAATTAGAATTATTGGTTGATGATGAACTTTGGCCATTACCAAAATATCGTGAACTTTTATTTGTGAAATAGTCTTCACATTTATTCATCTATAATTAGAGTTTTATTTGTAATATTGTTCTTCAATAAACAAATAAAACTCTTTTTTTATGGCTCAGAATTATGTTTGCCCAAAGTGCGGAAATAAAAGCTTCGAAACCGATGAAATAAGAACAACCGGAGGAAGGTTTTCTAAAATATTCGATGTTCAAAATAAAAAATTCACTGCTGTTACTTGTACTCAATGTAAGTATACTGAGTTATATAAAGGTACAACGAGTGGCATTGGTAATGTATTGGATTTCTTCACAAGCTAATCCAATAATCTCTAATCACCTTATTCCTTCTTAAACAATTAATATTCAATAAAATGAGAAAGTATTTATTTCTTTTAATGATAGCTTGTGGATTCACAAGTATGGCTCAAGTAACGACCACAAAAGTTACTCCACTTGAAGATTTCTCAGCTTCAAACGGAACCATTTACGCTTTACCAAAAGCTAGCTTCAGGATAGATGTTTGGGTTGAAAAAGCGGAACACATCAAAGGACCATATGCCATATATGCCAAGAAACTTTTGGGTTTAGAAAGCATCATAGATTTCAACTCCAAATCTTATACCATTAAGAATGTGGGTATCGATTCTGAAATCATTGCAGACCCAGAGCAGTTATATTTTGTGAACCTAGGCGAGAACTCCGAGAAATCAGAAAATATTAAATATTTACAAATTAATGAAGCAGGTTTATTTGGTGGTGTTACTAACGCGGCACAAGATCAAGAAACGAAGAACAAAAACATCCTCATTGAAGAAATTGTAAAAGGCAATAAAAACTTCAGGTATTTTGCCGATGCCAACCTTATTGAAAAGACCGATACCATTATCCGTAGAGTAGATATAGATACTTCTCATATTGAAAAGGCTATCATTAAAAAATATATTGTTGAAAAAGACATGTTGCAACGCGCACAAGACGCTGCTACCACTTTAATGGAGATCAGAAAGAATAGATTTGAACTGATTTCTGGTTATCAAGAGGTGGCATATAGCGCTGGAACCATGGAAGTAATGAATAATGAGCTCAAAGAAATGGAAGATGATTATTTGGCATTGTTCGCTGGAAAAACAGTAATCACAGATGAGCATTATGTGTTTTATTATTCTCCTGCTGCTGACCAGCCTAATATCATTGCTCCTGTTTTTAAATTCTCATCACAATCTGGTGTGGATTATCTCTCGGCAAGTAGTGGCGAAAAAATCTCTTTGGCCATTAAAAGTAGTGGTTTGGCTGAAAACATGGCCGATGTGAACACTAATTCTGCTGTAAGTGGAATGGTTTATCGTTTTCCTGAAACCGCAGAAGTATGGGTAAAATATGGTGCAAAAGAATATGACAAGCAATTGATGAGCATTCCACAATTTGGGAAACTACAGAAAATCCATTTTAACCAAAATGTAATGGAACTGCACCCTACAACTGGTGGGTTGAAGTTGCTGGAAGTAAGGAAGTAGTTTGAAGCTAGAAGCAGGAAGCATGAAGCACCTACCACTTCGTCATCTAACACAATAACAAATGACCGCATCTACTAAAACATTAAAAGTTTATAAATCGTCGGCTGGAAGTGGTAAAACTACTACCCTAACCTTGGAGTACCTGAAGTTAACATTGGGTAAACCTGAATCTTATAAACATATTTTAGCGCTTACTTTCACCAATAAAGCGGCACAGGAGATGAAAGAGAGAATCCTCGATTTTCTTGGTCAACTCATCCAACTCAAATTACAAAAAGACGATCCATATTTTCTTGACACCCTCCTCCAGGATATTCCAAAATACAAATCAGTTCTCGAAAGTAAAGGAATGCTGGAAGCCCGAAGAATGATCCAAAATGATGCTTTAATCCTTCATAAAAACCTGATTCACAACTATTCTGAATATGCCGTTTCAACTTTAGACAGCTTTACCAATAGAATCATCCGCTCATTTAGTCACGATTTAGGATTGAGTTTTAACTATCAAGTGGAACTGAATTCTGACCAAATGCTTAAAGATGCTGTGGAAGAACTGGTGAGTAGAATCGATAATAAAGAAGAACTGATCACCAAAATACTTACTCGTTATAGTCAGCAAAAAATAGACAATGAGCGCAGCAGAAATATTGTTAACGACCTAAAAGACAGAGCAAAATCTTTGTTGAACGATGTAGAGGAGGTATTCTTAAAACCATTAAGAGCGCTCGATTTAGAAGAGATGTCTTCCATGCAGAAACAATTGGAAGCACAAGTTAAAGAGTTTGAAAAGCAGCTGCAAAACTTCGGAAAAGAGTTTATTGAACTGTGTAAAAGGAATGGGATTTTACCAAACATGTTCTTTCAAGGAAACAAGAGTATTTATCCATTTTTCAGAAGGTTTACAGAAAAGGATTATAAAACCTTAGATCCTAATTCTTACATCATTAAGATGATAGAAGAAGACAAGTGGACAGCTGGTAAAACAAGCCCAGCTGACAAGGTGAATATAGAATCTCAAGCCGAGGAAATAAAGGCGATTTACCGAAAAACTCAAGATTATATAGAGGCTAACAAATCTAATTACTTTTTAAAGAAAGAAGTTTTTGCTGGCATCTACCCTTTTATGGTTTTAATGGAATTAGAGAAGATTCTAAACCAAATGAAAGTAGATCAGCAAATGATTCATATTTCTGATTTCAATAAAATCATCTCTGAGAAAATCGCCAACGAATCTGCTCCTTATATTTACGAAAGAATAGGAAATAAATACCAGCACTTTTTGCTAGATGAATTTCAGGACACCTCTGTTATTCAATGGCATAACCTACTTCCTCTTGTAGAAAACTCTCTTTCTGAGAATCACTTTAATCTGATTGTAGGTGATGCCAAACAATCCATTTATCGTTGGCGTGGTAGTGATGTGGAACAATTTAGTCATTTCCCAAAACTGACCAATATTGGTGACGATACTTTTATGGCCGAAAGAGAGCAGCAACTGTTTAGGGCCTATGAAGAGGTTCACCTCACCACCAATTATAGAACTGGAGAGAAAATAGTTCAGTTTAATAATCAACTCTTCCAATTTATCATTGATAGAGAATTTTTACCTAAATCTCAAGCTGGCGTTTATGCTGATTTAATTCAAAAAACACAGAGCAAAAAAGATCTGCCATCCTCTGTTGAAATCCATCAAATGGATGTAAAAGAAATATCCGGCATAGAGAATAAAAACCTGGCTTATATTGAGCGGACTTACGAGATCATTTTACAATGTTTGAATCAAGGTTTTCTGCTAAAAGACATGGTTGTATTGGCTCGAAAAAACGACTTTCTTATACAAGTGGCTCATTACCTTTTAAGCAAAGGAATCAATGTTATTTCTTCTGAATCCTTGCATGTGGACACTTCTCCACAGGTTCAGTTTTTGGTGAGTATTATTCGTCATCTTTACCAACCCACTGAATCACTTTATCAATCTGAAATATTAAAGTATCTGTTTAACCAACAGGATATAAACAATTCATACTCTGATTATTTAATCAGTTTAGATTCATCTAATGAATTAAAAGATTTATGGGTCGATTTAGAAATAGATTTGAACAAAGAAGAGCTCTTAAAACTTGAAGCATATGAAGCTTTAGAGCAAATCTGTGGTATTTTCAAGATGGATAAAAACAATGCCCTCCTCCATTTTTTCTTGGAAGCCGCATTTATTTTCACTCAAGAAAACCATCAGTCTTTGGCAGACTTTAATGAGTGGTGGACCATCAATGCATATGATTATAAATTGGAAGTTCCAGAGGAATGGGATGCAGTTAAACTCATGAGTTTTCATAAGTCAAAAGGACTAGAATTTCCAGTGGTCATTAATCATTTTGCACAGGCACATTTGCGTTCTCGTCCAGGGCAAGAAATTTGGCTGAATCCTGGTTTCGAAGACTTCCCTCAATTGAAAAGTTTTCCGTTTAAACTATCGAGTCTTGAAGGAACCCAATTCGAGCCCTATAAAACCAAGGAAGATGATTTAAGTAAGCTCGACGAATTGAATATCTTTTATGTGGCCATGACACGCCCAGAGCAAAAACTGTATTTGTTGGTAGATAAATATGAAGCTCCAAAGAAGGGGAAATCAACTTCTAACACCTTTAAATTCGATGAAATATTAGAAGATTTTATTACACAATCAGATGCAAATCAATTGGTAGAAAATGTGTTTCTTTTTGGAGATGAAACAGTTGAAAAGAAAGCAAAGAAAAATGAAGAAAGCGATGATTCTGAATCCATTAATCTGAATTCTCAAACCAATGTGAATTGGAGAAACAGTATTTCCCTAGCTCTAGATCATGAAGAAGACAATACAGCGCTTTCTTCGGCCCAATGGGGACAAAAGGTCCATGCGGTGTTATCAGAAGTAAAAACGGAGGAGGATATTCAATTTGTTCTGTCTCGAATGGTTTATAAACT
>JADGDY010000194.1 GCA_016744655.1 Bacteroidales bacterium
TGTTATAAGATTATAATTGTTTACACTCAACTAAATCTCAATTGTGCAAGTCTTAAATTTTCATTCTAAAGCAACAGAAAGTATGGTGATTCACTTTCCAACTTACACTAATAATTATTATTCAAATATGTCAGACGGAAAAGTCGAGCTTTTCCTTTTTTGTTCTATAATAAACGTCCTTACTAAAGATAAAAACCTGTGCTGGCTTATGTGCCACCCCTTTTTGTTTTTCATCTAGAGGAATAACGTATTTCATTTGGCTCACTTTCTTTCTGAAATTGCGCCTATCGAACTTGGCACCAAAAACACATTCGTAAAGCTTTTGCATTTGCGAAATGGTAAATTTTTCGGGTAAAAGTTCAAAACCTATAGGTTCTCTGCGAAGTTTTCTCTGCAAGAATTCCAAGGCTCTTTCAATCATTTCTTTATGGTCAAAGCCGAGTGCTGGTAAATCATCCACCGGAAACCATTGTGTGTTTTCATGTTTATCATCGGGTTTTACTTCAAAGCTATCTACTAAAGAATAATATCCTACAGATATCACATGATCAGATATCATAGGATATTTTAGCTTAGTCCACATTTGGTCCTTTTCATTACTCATTCTATCCAATCCACCAAAGGTATAAAATTGCTCTAGGTAAATATGGTCAAGACCGGTCCTGTGTTTTAGTACTCTCGAAGCAGCATCATCTATAGGTTCGCCTTCTAAAACATGATGTCCTAATACAGTATAATCTATGAAAATCACATCCTTAGTAATAGGATCGAGCAATTCACGCTTGGTGAGCATCACGTTTAACCTTTCATGGTCAAACCCAAAAACTACACAATCTACCGATAAGTTTGGAATATAAGCTTTCATAGTTTCATAAAGTGTAATAGTTACACACTGCAAATATATGTATTAATATTACATAAATTCAACAAGAGCAAAATATTTCTGTTTTTACCCTGAAATAACAGCACTGACTGACAATACATTATACTGTTTTTATTTAGAACCATTCTATATTACTGGTTCATCGTTAATTTTAGTTAATTTAATCAAAAAATAATATAGTTTTGTAAGTGTATTATTTACACATACTAATATGCATTGAATATCAATCAAATAAACATAACATCATATATAAGGAGTATATTTTACATTATTAGTTAGAATTCGAATAGTCAGTTTTGTTAGAAAATTAATCAAATACAATCATTATAAAAATAAATGTTAATCGTATGAAATCAGATGTTTACAATTTTTTAGGATTGAACACCTTCGCAAAAAGAGCAATGCTTTTGTTAGGAACACTATTACTTAGTGTTTCTTTTACATTAACTGCTCAGAACGTGTACAATTATAATGGTGTGGTTCAAGATGAAAATGGAGAACCATTACCCGGCGTCAATGTGATAGAAAAAGGTACCTCAAATGGTACAATATCAGACATTGATGGAACTTTCAATATGCAATCAACCAAAGAGACTATTACAATTTCTTTTTCAATGATTGGATATATTACCATTGATCAGTCATTATCTGCTGGAGTAAAAGCAGAAATAGTGATGAAGGAAAATGTAGAAACACTTGGGGAGGTGTTGGTAGTAGGTTATGGTACTCAGAAAAAAGCAAATATTACTGGAGCTGTAGCTAAAATTGATGGTAAAACATTACAAGAAATTCCAACAGCTACAGTTGGTGGTGCATTACAAGGCCGTTTAGCTGGTGTTAGTGTAGCTCCTACTTCTGGAGCTCCAGGAGCTAGTCAGAAAATTGTTATTCGTGGTGTTGCTACAAATGGCGATGCTCAACCTATTTACGTAGTAGATGGAATGGTAACAAGTAATATTGATAACCTAGAGCCAAACGATGTGGAAAACATCACGGTATTAAAAGATGCTGCCTCTGCTGCTATCTATGGTGCTAACGCTGCCAATGGTGTGGTTTTAGTTACCACTAAAAAAGGGGAAATAGGAGAAGGAAGAGTTTCTTATAGCATGCAAATGGGATCTCAAAGTGTTAGTGATTATACTGAAACAATGGATGCTACAAGTTATACCACTTGGATGAAAGAAGCTAAAGATGCAGATGTTTTAAACACTGGTTATAATACCAACTGGATGGATGAAACATTCCAAACAGCAATGACACAGAAACATCACTTATCATTTTCAGGAGCTACGGAAAAAGGGAATTATTATTCTTCAATATCATATTTAAATCAAGACGGTGTTATTGGTGGTGATCAATCTAACTATGAGCGTTTAAACGCACGTGTAAATATCAACCAGCAAGTGAAGAAATGGATGAAGTTAGGTGTAACAGCTAACTATACTCGATTTAAAAACACTTCAGTAACTGAAGATGATGAATTTGGTGGAGTAGTTGCTAGTGCATTATCTTTTGACCCAACCACTCCTACTATTTATGAAGGCGCTATTGGTGATAACCTATCTGCTGAATATTTAAGCGGTTCATTTATGCCTGCTGTAAATAGTGGTTTAGCAGTGATGAACGACGATGGAAAATACTACGGTGTTTCTCAAAATGTAACTGGAGAAATCGTTAATCCATTAGCACAAATCCAAAGTACTAAAGGATATACTAAAGAGGATAAAGTAACTGGAAATATGTACTTAACTTTAGGTGATGACACTTGGAAAGGTTTTAAATTTACCACTCGTGCTAGTATAGATGTAGCAAACCAATTATATAGCTTTTGGACTCCAACATATTGGTATAGTTCAGAAAGAAATAATTCTGCTACTAACTCAAACAAAAACTACAATACTTGGTCAACATGGATGTGGGAAAACTACATCTCTTACGACAAAACTATTGCTGAAAAGCATAATATAGCTGCTGTTTTAGGTATGTCTTCTCAAGAATACACTCACATTTGGAACAATAGCACTAGTAGTCCAATGGCTGCAGAAGGTGATGATTTTAATGAGCATGGTGATAGCCAAAGAGATGGTGATGTTTCTGGTAACAGACAAGTTGAAAGACAAGCATCTTATTTTGGAAGAATTTCTTATGATTATGATGGAAAATATTTAGTTCAAGCTATCCTCCGTCGTGATGGTACTTCTATGCTACACCCTGATGAAAAATGGGGAAATTTTCCATCAATTTCTGCTGGTTGGATTGCATCAAATGAAGACTTTTGGAATGTTGACTTTATTGACTTCTTCAAGGTAAGAGCTAGTTGGGGTATCAATGGTATGTTAAGTTCATTGGAACCTGATCAATACCGTTCATTAATTACTTTCTCTGGTTTACAGTATCCAGATGCTACTGGTGGATTCTATTCAGGTGCAGAACCTGCTTTATTAGCTAATCCCGGCCTAACTTGGGCATCTTCAGAACAAATAGATATAGGATTCGACGTATATATGTTAGGTGATAAATTAACACTTGGTTTCGATTATTTCAATAAGAAAACAAAAGATCTTTTAACTACAGGTACTCCTCCTTTATCAGTAGGTAATACTCCATCAACTGTAAATGCTGGTGATGTAACTAACAAAGGTGTTGAAATTGAATTAGGTTATAGAAATTATGACAATGAATTCAAATATGGTGCAAGTGCAAATATGACTTTTATGAGTAATGAAGTTACTTATTTAAATCCTTTAGTTGATAGAATTGGTGGTGCTAGTGTAGGTACTGGTTGGACTGCTACTTGGTTTGAATTAAATCAGCCAGTATGGTATTTCCGCGGTTTCGAAACCAATGGAATTTTCCAAAATCAAGCTGAAATTGATGCTTATAAAGAAAACAATGGTGGTTTAGCTGGTTACGATCCTGTTCCTGGTGATCCTATTGTAGTGAATACTAATGGTGATAACTTAATTAATGAAGAAGATCAAACTAATATTGGTAATCCACATCCAACATTTACTTGGGGAGCAAGTATTGATTTAGCTTATAAAGGATTCGATTTTAGAACTATTTTACAAGGTGTTCACGGACATGATGTATTAATGGGATGGAACCGTTATGACAGAGCTACTTATAACAAACCACAATTCTTCTTTGATGACAGATGGACTGGTGAAGGTTCAACTAATGAATTCCCAAGAGCAGAGCAAACAAGTGCCTATGTATATAATAGTGACTTGATGGTTTTCAAAGGTTCTTATGTAAGAATTCGTCAAATTCAATTAGGGTACACAGTTCCTAGAAGCTTCATGAAAGACAAAGTTCAAAACTTAAGATTATATGTTTCTTTAGATGATTATTTCACATTCAGCAACTATCCAGGTATGGACCCTGCAGCTGGAACAGGAAATGACCAAGGTCAAGGTATCGATCGTGGATATTATCCAACACCAAGGAAAATTTACTTTGGTTTATCATTCTCTTTCTAAGGTGAATTGATTTAAAGAAATAATTAATATTTAAATTAAAAGATATAAAAAATGAAAATTCAATATAAAATATTTGTAGTCTTTGCTCTGATGCTGTCTTTCACAGCTTGTAAAAAGGACTTTTTAGAAGTGGACCCTATTGGAAAAGTAGCCGTTCAAGATTTTTATCAAACTGATGAGGATGCAACAAGAGCAATTATGGCCAGCTATGATATCCTACAGTGGATGAACGCACGTGACTGGAATAGTGCTTATTTAGTAAAAACTTTCCCTTCAGATGAATCTAATGTTGCTGGTGGTAGTGATGGTGACCAACCTCCTTACCAAGAGTTAGGAGTTTATACTTATGGAGCATCAAATGCTCCAATTACAGCCGTATGGGAATCAAATTATTTTGGAATCTATCGTTCTAACATGGTTATTAATTATGTACCTGGAGCAACAGATTTACAAAAACAAATTATTGGTGAAGCTAAATTCCTACGCGCTTATTATTATTTCGAAATTGCAGCAATGTTTGGAAATGGACCTTTAATTCTTGGTGAATTATCTCCTTCTGAATATTCTCAACCGTTTGTTGACGCTACTGCTCTTTATATTCAAGCCGTTGCTGACTTAGAAGCTGCTATTGAAGTATTGCCAAAGAAAAGCGAATATGATCCACAAGATGTATTTAGAGCTACCCAGGGTGCTGCTCAAGCATTATTAGGAAAAGTTCATTTATATGCTGGTAACTGGTCTGCTTCTGCAGCTGCTTTTGAAGCTGTAATAGCAACTCAAGAATATGCATTACAAGCTGACTTTTCTTCTCTATTCTTACAGGAATCTGAATTTGGTGTAGAATCTTTATTAGAAGCTTCTTGGGTAACTACAATGGGTTACGACTGGGGAACATTTCAGTGGGGTGGTAATAGAGCAATGGAAAATAACATTACTTGGCAACTTTGTGGACCACGTGGTGAAGCATTTGAAGCAGGTGAAACTGGATTAGTTGGTGGTTGGGGATTTAACCTTCCTAAACAAGGTTTATATGACGTGTTTGCTGCTGAAGCTGATACAACAAGGAAACCTGCTACCTTACTTTCATTAGAAGATCTAAGAGCACTAGATGGCGACTGGACAGATGAAAATGCATGGGGATGGGACGGATGTATAAGAGTAAAATATTCTACTCGTATGGACGAAACTAGTGATGCTGATGGAGCCGTTCCTGAATTAAATTACGGAACAAACCTACGTTTATTACGCTATGCTGATGTTTTATTAATGGCTGCTGAAGCTCACCATAAAAATGGTAATGATGGTACAGCTGCTACTTATTTAAACATGGTTAGAACAAGAGCTAACTTAGGTGGATTCACTGGTGATATCATGTCTGCTATTAAGAAAGAACGTCAAATGGAATTAGCTTTTGAAGGTGTTCGCTTTTTAGACCTTGTACGTTGGGGTGATGCTGCAACAGTTTTAGGACCTCTAGGTTTCCAAGCTGGTAAACATAACTTATACCCAATTCCAGCTGATGAAATGCGTAATAATTCCTATGCAGTTCAGAATGCGGGTTACTAAGAAATAACTTCATTTTTAGTTATATAATTGATGATTTGTAACATTTTGGACGGGGTTTTGATTTAGCCCCGTCTTTTTTTGTGTGTTTTTTATGGGCCTCACTAATACTATTTTAGTGAGGCTTTTTATATTTAGATCTCTCCCCACTTGTCCTCTATCTTTACACAGATTAAACCCAATATAAATTACCTTTTTCAATAAATTAATAGCAAATTATCCCGAGATTTGTCTCCCCTAAAAATGCGTATCTAAAGAGTTTACTTTCAATAAAAAGTAGAAGAAAATGAGCGTGGTAGAAAGAGAGTATATAATAGGAAAATCTCGCAATAGAAGCGAAGAATTTGGCGTAAAGAAGGATTTTCAAACTGCTTGTATTAAACTACAAGACCATACCAAAGAGTTATTATTAGACAAGAACAAAGCACTTCTTGATATAGCTCAGCCTTTTATTGACGATTTAGATGAAATTCTGGAGGAATCAAACTTTATTCTTATACTCTCCGATGCCAATGGAAATGTTTTAGATATTAGTGGTAATGATAAATTCAAAGAACAAGCTAAGCAATCTAATATATTCATTGGAGCATCAATGGATGAAAAAAATATAGGAACCAATGCCGTTGGAACAGCCATTTACGAAGGTCGTGCCATACAGGTTACTGCTCAACAGCACTATTCTGAAGCTTTTTATAATTGGACTTGCTCTGCTGCTCCCATACATAATGCCAGCGGAAAAGTAATAGCAATTCTAAATCTTTCGGGCGAACATACTCAAGAACATCAGCATACATTGGGAATGGTGATAGCTGCTGCAAAAGCCATTGAAAGCAAAATTGCCAGCGAGGAAATACAAAAGAGTTTGTTTCATGCTCAGAACTACGCATTTGCCATGATGAATCAGCTTTCGTTTGGCGTTTTTGCAGTGAACCTTCACGATCAAATAGTTTGGGCAAATGATACTGGCTGTAGAGCCATCAACACCCGAAGAAGTATTCTGGTGGATTCTCCTATCGAAGACATCCTCAATACATGGCCTAAGATTAAAAGAATCATACTCTCAAACCTGGGTTTTCTCGATGAAGAACACCATTTCAATATACCTAACTTAAAGGAACACTTTCTTTTCAATGCCTACCTTATTCGTACTGAGGAAAATGAAATTATTGGTTACCTCATCACTTTCCGACCATTCAAAAGGCTAATGAGCTTGGTGAATAAATATGCCGGAACCATTACTTCTTACCGATTTGAAGACATCAATAGCCAAAGCCCTATCATGCAAGAAGTGATAGATTATGCCAAGAAAGTAGCTCACAGTCCAACCTCTGTATTAATATCTGGTGAAAGTGGAACCGGAAAGGAAGTATTTGCACAAGCCATTCACAATGCCAGCGATAGAAAAAACCATCCTTTTATTGCTATCAATTGTGGAGCCATTTCTGCTTCATTAATTGAAAGCGAATTATTTGGTTATGAAAATGGAGCATTTACAGGAGCTTTAAAGGGAGGAAGATTAGGTAAATTTGAGTTGGCCAATGGTGGAACTTTGTTTCTGGATGAAATAGGAGAGATGCCAGCAGATATGCAAGTAAAGCTATTGCGAGCCATACAAGAAGGCCAGATTACGAGATTGGGAGGAGATAAAGTCATTCCGGTGAACGTTAGAATTATTGCAGCTACCAATAAGAATTTAGAAGAGGAGGTTAAGAATAATAAATTTCGCCTCGATTTATATTACCGCATTAATGTGATCAGTATTGAGATACCTCCCTTACGTTTGCGCAGGGAAGATATACCTAATTTAGCCATGCATTTTCTTCAAAACAAAGCCATCAAACTTGACAAACCCATGATGCGATTGAGTAATACTTTACTTAAACAAATTAGTACTTACTCATGGCCTGGTAATGTAAGAGAATTAGAAAATTACATAGAAAAAGTAACGATTCTGAGCAGCCCGATAAGCATTCAACAACACCGGTTTAACAAGGAAGAAGAGAACGTGATAATGGAGCCCAACGAGCAAGAAGAGTTTTCGCCTTCATTGCTAAAAGATATGGAAAAACAAGCTATTGTGAAGACCATTGCTTTTCATCAATCCAATATGACCCAAGTGGCAAAATCATTGGGTATTAGTAGGAATACCCTTTATCAAAAGATGAAAAGGTATGATTTGCCATTAAAAGGATAGAAATTCTTTTTCTGAGCTATTTTAGCAGTTTTTAGAGTTTCAAAAGCACAATCATACTAATTTCCTTATATTTGGCATTCTAATACCTAAATAGGTTTTGTAGATGATAGATATTTCAAAATATAAGCAATTACAGCCTTCAGATCAATTGAAGCCTTTTGTTCATTCATATTGGATGCATGCAAACAATAGTTCAGAA
>JADGDY010000195.1 GCA_016744655.1 Bacteroidales bacterium
ATATTAACTCCATCATACACAGCTGCAATATGATACCAATGGTTGGCGATTAGTGATGTATTTGCATTTAGCTTCACTTGTGTGCTTGCAAAACTTAATACAAATTGTAACTTTTCCTTATCTAAACCAGCATCTCCAATTCTTATGAGTGCTGTACTACCTGTAGCTTCAGTTCCTATTACTGATGAAATATAGGGGCTTGAATCTTGAAATGATTCTGGTTTAATCCAGCATTCCATTGTTAATGCAGAGCCGCTTAAATTAATAGAATTTGTAACAACATAATCGTTACTACCATCGAAGTTGAGTGAATTGTTTTGTGCTAAGATTGTTTGAATAAAAAATAATGATATTAACACAAAAGATAATTGTAGTGGTTTTTTCATAATATTGGTTTTAAGATATTGTTCTAGTATAAAAGTAAACAAAAAGCATGAGAAATCAAATTTATTTCTAACGCTTTTTGTTTGCTACTATTTAGTAATGAGTGTTGTAAGTCATCCTTTATAGGATTAGTCCTGTTATTGAACGAGTATATAAAACAAATTTTATTTTAAACAGGTACAACGATTTAAAGGAAAACGAACCCTTCTTTCAAAAGTAACTATCTGATTAAGCAGTAGTTATGTGTATTTTTGTATGGCTATAGAGTATTGCGATGTAGAATTTAAAATAATGAAAAAATCTTTCTAATTATTTGATTAATAATTTATAAAAGCAATAGAGTAGAAAACAAAAAGACTAATCCATAAATTGAATTAGCTTTATAATATTTTCTAGAAATTTATATTTCTTCTTCAATAGAATAGTCAGGCTTTTTTAAATAATACTTGGCATAACCATAAGCTAAGGCTACAGACACTAATATTACAATTCCACCACCTATGGGAGCACCACCACCAACTGGTGTAGTTCCACCGTTTCCGGTATCTCCTCCATTGGGTGGGGGAGGTGTTTGAGCGAATGTTGTTGAGAACCCAATAAATAGAATGATAATGCTAATACTTTTAATGAAAGTTTTCATAATGAAATTGGTTTCAAATATATGTTAAGCTTAAATTTAAATAGATTCCAAATATATAGATTTTTTTCTTTTTAACGAAAAACAATCTTTTGATATAGATTATTAAATAGTCCTAGAGGAAGAATTATTTATAAAACTTGTAACTATTTAAATTATTAATTTGGGAAAAACATATTAGATTGAGTATTAAGGGTAGTTACATCTAAAAATCTAGATGTTTTAATGTGTTAAAATTGTTTAAATGATTCATCTATTGTGGTTTCACTATAGGAGATTCAAAATCAATTCATTTCATAATGATTTTAATTTAGAAAAGCTCTAAATTAGAAAATATTGTTATTTTTTTAACATGATTCCTTGTCGGTATCTATTTCATAATTACCTTTGTAATATAAATGGTATTTAAATACCAGAATAGGGAAAGGCGTATTCGTGCAGTGTTTCCTTTATTAAGTTGCAGAAAATCAAAACGAAATAGATAATAAATCAAATCAAAAATGAAAGTTATGAGATTAAAATCGTTACTGTTAACACTTGTTTTTGCTGTTCTAGCTACATGGGCTATTGGGCAAACAATTAAGGTAGATGGAGAGATTCGTCCAAGAGCAGAGTTGAGACAAGGGTACAAGACTCTTCCTCCAACTGATGCTAATGCTGCTTTCGCAGTTTCTCAACGTACACGTTTTAATGCTTTTTATGGCTCTAATGTTTTTAAAGCCTATGTAAGTATGCAAGATGTAAGAGTTTGGGGTGATGTGAATCAATTGGATAAAGGTGATTATAATAGATTTGGCATCCACCAAGCTTGGGGAGAATATTTCTTTAATGAGAATATATCTTTAAAACTAGGTCGTCAAGAATTAGTTTATGATGATTCAAGAATGCTAGGTAACGTGGGTTGGGCACAGCAAGCTAGAGCACATGATATTGCTCTTTTCAAATTAGAAGCTAAGAAAGTTAAATTACATGTGGGTTATGCTTTTAACCAAAAACAAGAATCATTATTCGGAACAGATTATTATGCAAGTCAAAATGCTGATGGAACTTATAATTTCAACAGTAATTATAAAACCATGCAATTTGTTTGGTTTAATACTAAATTCGGAAAATCAGGTTTAAGTATTTTGTTTTTAAACAACGGTGTAGAAAGTGTAAAATATGCTGACCCTGATGTTTCTGGAAGCAAAGATGAATTCAA
The DNA here is from genome assembly GCA_016744655.1 of Bacteroidales bacterium. GTDB lineage: Bacteria > Bacteroidota > Bacteroidia > Bacteroidales > UBA12170 > UBA12170. The sequence continues at coordinate 2,223 of JADGDY010000195.1, forward strand.
AACGATCTTTAGCCAAACTATTGGTGCTCGTTTTACTCCAACATTAGGTCCTGTAAAATTAGCCGCTGCTGCATATTACCAAATGGGAAATATAGGAAATGAAGATACAGATCTTTCTGCAATGTATTTTGCACTAGCTGGTACTATCAAATCTTCTGAAAGCTCTAAAGTAACTTTAGGTTTTGAATATCTTTCTGGAACAAGCCTAAAAGACAAAACTGAGGATGCTAAAAAAATGAAATCTTTTGCTCCTTTATACGGAACAAATCATAAGTTTAATGGTCATATGGATTATTTCTATGTTGGAAGTCATGCTAACAATGTTGGACTTATCGATATTTATGGTACCTTTAATTTCAAAGTTAAGAAATGGTCATTCTTCTTGACTCCTCATTATTTCATGGCTGCTGCTGATGTTTATAAAGCTAAGCCCGTTGAAACAGATACAAAATCTGATTTTAATGAATCTAACTATGAAAACATGAGTAAAGGCTTAGGTTTAGAAATTGATTTTGGTGTAACATATGCCGCTGATAAAGGAATGTTATTCAAAGCAGGTATTTCTGAAATGTTTGGAACAGAAACTTTAGGTCATATTAAAGGATATTCTACCACTGATGCTTATAGCAAAAATGGTACTTGGGCTTATGTAATGGTTGTATTTAAGCCTAATTTTTATACCAGCAAATAAAGTAAGTTAATTCAAAGTCTTCCATTTGTGAAGACTTTGGGTTGAATTAATCAACAAATATATAGTTATGGAAAAAAAGAACATTATTAAGAGACTTGCTATTTTGGCATTTATTGTGGCTCTTGTCTTTTTTGGCTATATGGTACATATTTCTCAGGCGATTTCATACATGTCTTCCGATCCTAAAGCATGTATAAATTGCCATGTTATGAATACACAATATGCTACTTGGCAACATAGTTCTCATGCCCGAGTTGCAACTTGTGTTGATTGTCACTTACCAACTGATAATGCTTTTGATAAATACAAAGCAAAAACCATTGATGGTTGGAATCACAGTGTTGCTTTCACAATGAACAGCTACGACCACGCTATGCAAATTAGCGACTATGGAGCAGAACGAGTGCAAAAGAATTGTATATCCTGTCATAGTAGTATTGCATCGGAGATTATGGTTAATGCTGATAAGTATCATAATTATGATACTCCATATGTAGAAGGTGGCAGAAAATGTTGGGACTGTCATAAAAGTGTACCGCATGGTAAAGTACGAGGTGTAACCACAACACCTTATAATTTAGGAGTAAAAGAAAAATAGAATATTAAAACTAGAAAAGATGAAATCAAAATTCACAATTTTATTAATCGTTTCGGTTGTTGCTATCATTACAATGTCATCATTATCGGGTAGCATTAACGAGAAGAAAGAGCAAAAAGTTGCTTTAAGCCAGACTCCAGAGATTGATGGTGAAAAGCAATATAAGAACGATGAATGGGAAAGATATTATCCACGCCAATATAGTTCTTGGTTAAAGACTAAAGAAAGTGGAGAAATTTTAGACCTTTTAGAAGCTTATCCTCAACTTCCTATTTTATGGGCTGGTTATGGGTTTGCAAAAGATTATAATGCACCAAGAGGGCATTACTATGCGATTCAGAGTAATACTAACTCTCTAAGAACTGGAGCTCCTGTTGATGATAAAACTGGTCCTATGCCTACTGCTTGTTGGACTTGTAAATCTCCAGATGTTGGTAGATTAATTGAGCGTGATGGTGAAAACGAGTTTTTTACTGGGAAATGGGCAAGATACGGTTCTGAAATTAAGAACAGTATTGGTTGTGCCAACTGTCATAATAATGTAACAGCTGAACTAAGAGTAAATGTTCCTCATCTAAATAGAGGTTTACAAGCTGCTGGCCTTAAAACTTTCGAAGAGTCTACTCATCAAGAAAAGAGAAGTTTAGTATGTGCTACTTGTCACTCAGAGTATTATTTCAAGAAAACAAAATATACCGATGCTAATGGTAAAGAGCAAGTTGCTAAGGTAGTTACTTACCCATGGGCCGATGGTCTTCATGCTGAAGGAATGGAAAAATATTATGATAGAGTTGGACATACTGACTTTGTAAATAAAATTTCTAAAACTCCTGTATTGAAAACTCAACATCCTGGTTACGAAATGCACATGACTGGTATTCACGGTCAAAAAGGTGTTGCTTGTGCCGATTGCCACATGCCTTATACTCAAGAAGGTTCTGTTAAGTATTCTGATCACCAATTACAGAATCCTCTTAATACAATGGATAGATCTTGTATGCCATGTCACAGAGAGAGCGAAGATAAACTAAGAGGAATTGTACATCAGAAATATGTTAGAAAAACTCAACTTCATATTGTAGCTATGGATAACTTAGCAAAAGCTCACCTTGAGACTGCTAAAGCTATGGAAGTTGGAGCTACTGATGCTGAACTTAAATCTGTACGTCAAGAAATTAGAACTGGTCAGTGGAAATGGGATTATGCTGTGGCTTCTCACGGTGCTTTCTTCCACGCTCCCGAGGAAGTATTAAGAAACCTTTCTTTAGCTAATGAGCATGCTATGCAGGCTAGAATTCAACTAGTTGGATTATTAGCTAAGTACGGTGTAATGAACTATGCAGCTCCTGATTTTAGCGATAAAGCTTTATCTCAGAAGTTAGCTGGTTTAGACTTCGACAAAATGGTTGATGCCAAGTTAGAATTCAAAAGAACTCTTGAGAAAGAATGGATTAGAATTGCCGATGCAAACGGAACTTATAATTCTAAAGCTTTCCCAGGTACTGATATTGAATCAGCATTTTCTAAAGAAGTAAACGGAGAACAAGTTAAGAGATAAGCATTCATAATTTGAGAATCTATATAAATGGTATCCAGAACTTATGTTCTGGATACTTTTTTTTAAGTATTAATTTAACAAATTGAAAAGCCGGAAAAAGGCTATTTTTACAAAAAAAAGCACCTTGATTAAAAAGATACTAAGTTCATACGTTACCATGGTTGTGCTGCTAGTTATACTTGCTATAGGCGGAGCATTAGGAACCTTTATAGAAAATGACTTTGGCAGTGCAAAAGCTAAAGAGCTTATATATCATAGCTATTGGTATAGTTTGGTATTCTTATTGGCTTCTTTCAATATGGTTTTGATATTGATAAAAGCCAAATCTAAACTCTTAAGTGCAAGAACCATTTTTCATTTGGCATTTGTTCTGATTTTAATTGGAGCCGGAATTACTCATTTTTGGGGAATGGAAGGCTATATGAATATTCGAGAAGGTGAAAAGTCTAATACGGTATTAGTTGGTGAAGAAATTATAGAGATTCCTTTTTTTGTGGAACTCATCGATTTTCAATTGACACGTTATCCTGGAAGTCAGGCTCCATCAGAATATAGCTCTATAGTGAATATTATTGCTGAAGAAGGAATAGTAGAAAAAGATGCAGAAATCTTTATGAATAACACATTGACCTATGGCGGGTATAAATTTTTTCAAACCTCCTATGACACTGATGAACTAGGAACTCAGCTTACAGTAAACAAAGACCCAGGAGTTGAAATCACCTATATTGCTTATGCCTTATTGTTTATTGGCTTATTGCTAAATCTATTTGATAAGCAATCTAGATTTCAATTATTAATCAGGAAAATAGGAGAGAAGCCCATTGCCTCCTTCCTTATTCCTCTATTATTATTCAATGCTCCTGTAATGCTTACAGCTCAAGAATATTCACTTTATGTTCAAGAGTATTTAAAAGACTATTCAGCCCAATCTAAGGATTTAGCATCGGCTTTTGGAGCACTAGTGGTACAGGATCCAGATGGTAGAATGAAGCCTTTAGATTCCCAGAATCGAGAAATTCTTTATAAACTCTCGGGAAAAGGAACATGGAATGGGATGGATGCCAATCAAGTTTTGATGGGAATGTTTTCACGTCCAAAAATTTGGGAAAAGGTTCATCTGATAAAAGTAAAAACACCTAAGTTAAGAAACAAATTAGGATTAGAGGAGGGCCAGAAATTGGCACGTTTCGTAGACTTTTTTGATGAGAATGGTAGATATAAAATTGCAGTGGAGGTGGAGAAAGCTAATCAGCTAGTACCATCGAGAAGAGGGACTTTTGAGCGAGATTTGATAAAAGTTGACGAGCGTTTAAATGTAGCTTTTATGTCCATCAGAGGAGTTTTATTAAATATATTTCCAGTGCCAGAAGATGATAATAATACATGGGTAGATTTTAAAACCATGTTATCAACTGCCGCAGATGATGAGCTCAGACATTCAGCTAGAAGATTCTTAGATGCAGTGTACAATAGGAATTTTGAGAAAGGATTTGAGCCTATAGAAGCCATGAGTAGCTATCAAAAGCAGTATGGAGCAACTGTAATTCCTGATCAAAATCGAATTGACATGGAAATATGGTACAATTCTTCATCCTTATTTATAAAAATATCTTTGGGCTATCTTTTATTTGGCTTTGTTCTCTTGCTCTATAGCATCATCTCAATTTTCTATAATAGAATGATAAACCCAAAAGTAAGCTGGTTTATTTTTGGAATAGGATTAATCCTTTTGGCTTTTCATACTTTTGGAATTGCTGTTAGGTGGTATATTGGAGGTTATGCTCCACTTTCCAATACCTACGAAACCATGATATATATTGCATATTCAGCTGTCATAGCTGGGGTTTTCTTTTTTAGAAAATCAATCATAGCCATGTCAGCATCAATGATGGTTGCTGGTATTTTTATCTTTTCAGCTTACTTAGGAGAGATTGATCCTAAAATAACAAGCTTAGTTCCTGTACTCAAGTCGTTTTGGTTGAGTCTACATGTCTCAGTCATTACTGCCAGTTATGGATTTTTCGGAGTAGGTATGCTGTTGGGAATTATTTCACTTATTCTTTATTTGCTAAGAAGCGAAAAAAGAGTTCATATTGATGAGCATATTAGAAGCATTGTTCACATAAATGAAGTGACTTTGATATTAGGATTAACATTATTGGTTATCGGGAATTTTCTTGGAGGAATTTGGGCCAACGAATCTTGGGGACGATATTGGGGCTGGGATCCAAAAGAAACTTGGGCCTATGTTTCTATTTTAGTATATACATTGGTCTTACATATGCGTTTATTAAAGAAAATATACAGCCCATATTTATTTACAGTACTTTCTGTTTTGGCATTTTTCTCCATTTTAATGACTTATTATGGTGTTAATTTCTATTTGGCAGGACTTCACTCTTATGCCACAGGTGACCCCGTTCCAATTCCATCTTGGGTGTATTATTCGGTGGGAACATTAGTATTATTAATCCTTATTAGTTTTTCGAAACGCAAATTAAGTAATCAATAAATATCTATTTCAATAAGTAGATTCAATAAAAAATATAAAAATGAGATTTTTAAAAGTATTAGGAGTTATAGCTTTAGTAGCCATTTTGGTTTATGTTTTTAAATTTAGAAATATGGGTCAAGAGACTGTTCCTGAGCAAGTAGAAAGTGTGGAAGAGCACAATCATAATCATGATCACGACCATGATCATGAACATATTACAGAGGAATATGATCACGAGAAAGTTCAAGAAGATCATGAGAATAAGCCTTATTATCAAGGTGAGATTATTAATATAGAAATTGGAGGAGGATATACTTATTTAGAAATCATGGAAAGTACAGGAATGTCCTTTTGGATTGTTGTAAATAAGGTAGAAGCTAAAACGGGAGATTTTGTGATGTTTCAGGAAGACTTAGTAGCTGAGAATTTTCACAGTAAAGCTTTAGATAAAACTTTTGAAGAAATTATGTTTGCTACAAATTTACAATATCGGGTTTCTGAGTAAAACATCGGCAAGTAAATTTCTTATCATCGCTATCCTTGAAGTAACACAGTTCTCCAAGCTGTGATTTTTTTTGTTTTTATTGGACTTCAGGTTCCATTTTAGGGATCATATTAATTTTTATGGAGCCATGATATAAATAGAATCTATTTGAATTTATTTACTTATTCTTTTCTTTGCTTGCCCAAAGAAAAGAACCAAAAGAAAGGGCACATTTTTCAAGGTGTTATCATTCTCCCTATGGTCGA